>JBAZUN010000130.1:0-13144 GCA_041661365.1 Candidatus Latescibacterota bacterium | reverse complement strand
TCGTCCAGTCGCTCCCGTCTCCAGGCTTGGATCTGCCCCACCTTGAGCCGGGTGATCGCCTGCAGGTCCTGGTGCCGTTGGGTGAGGATGCTCGCCTGGTCCTGGCGGTAGTAGGCGTACCCGGCGGCGGCCAAAGCGAGGGCCAGGCCGGCGAAGAGCAGGCCGGCGCGTTGGGAGGATCGACCCTGAGTGGTTGGTTCGGTCATATCGGTCATATCAGAACCCCGCGGCGGTCCAGACGGCTAGGTCGATCAGCAGGTGGATGGCGGGTCGTCCCCAATGGGCCGAACCGAAGGGATCATGACCGACATGGCCGTGGGTGGCAGGGTCCACCATGTCTTCCTTTCTATCTATTATAAGAATCGAACAGTCCATGGCCATCAGATATCAGGTGAATCCTGTATTTCGGCGGCCACTGCCTATTCTTCTTGACGGAGGCGGGTTGGGAACGCTTCGTACCCATCGGCCGCGCGCAAGGCTCCGGGGAGAAGAGATGAAGGAGCGTCGTCAGCCTGGTTCTCCGTACGAGGCTCTGTTCGCGGCCAGCCTGGACGCGGTGCTCCTCACCGCGCCGGATGGCCGGATCCTCGACGCCAACGGCGCCGCCTGCCGGCTCCTCGGCCGTCCCCGCGAGGAGCTGCTGCGACTGGGCCGGGCGGCCGTGGTCGATCCCGGCGATCCGCGCCTGGAGGCCGAGCTGGCAGAGCGGGATCGCACCGGCGCCTTCCGCGGGGAGCTTCGTTTCCGTCGAGGGGACGGGTCGACCTTCCTGGGCGAGGTCGCCACCGCGGTCTACGCCGACGCCGACCGATCGTTGCGCACCAGCATGGTGATCCGCGACGTCACCCCGGCCCGCCAGGCCACCGAGGTTCTGCAGGCCAGCGCGCGGTTCAACCAGGACGTCCTCGATTCCCTGACGGCCCATGTCTGCGTGCTGACCGCCAACGGCGCGATCCTGGCGGTCAACCGCGCCTGGCGGGTGTTCGCCGCGGCCAACCCGCCGATGGCTGGCCAGACCGAGATCGGCGCCAACTACTTTGGCGTCTGCGAGCAAGCCCGGGGAGAGGACGCGGCTGCGGCGCGGCAGGCCCTCCACGGACTCCAGGCAGTGGTCCGAGATGAGGTTCCGGCTTCGCCCGGCGCAGCGGGCTGCGCGCCGATCTGGAACTGCCACCCTCCCCGGGGGCGATACCGCGGGAGACCGAGCTGGCGCTCTTTCGGGTGTTGCAAGAGGCCCTGGTCAACGTGCACCGGCACTCCGGCAGCCCGACGGTCTCGGTCCGCATCGAGCACACCGAGGAGGAGATCCGGCTGGAGGTGCGCGACCGCGGCCGCGGCATGGAGATGACCGCCGACGAGGGCGAGGGGAGACTGCCGACGGGATCGCTGGGCGTGGGGATCCTGGGGATGCGCGAGCGGATGCGGCAGCTTGGCGGCCGGCTGGAGATCGTTTCCGGTGCGTCCGGCACCTGCGTCCGGGCCGTGGTCCCCGTCCCGTAAGGTAGGACAAGATGGTGCGGATCCTGATCGCCGACGACCACGAGATCATCCGCGAGGCCTTCCTGACGCCGCGGGTGTCGCAGTCGGTGCTGGAGGGATTCCTGCACCGGGACGAGGACAGCGCCGAGACCGGCGGTCCGCTGACTGGGCGGGAGCTCGAGGTGCTGAAATTGGTGACCCAGGGACGGAGCAGTCGGGAGGAGGCCGAGGCTCTGGGGATCAGCGTGAAGACGGTCGACACCCATCGGGCGAACCTGATGCGCAAGCTCGACCTGCACTCGGTCGGCGAGCTGGTCCGCTACGCCATCCGCAACCGGATCATCGAGCCGTGAGCGGCCGGCTCGGTCCGTTCAGTGCAGGGCCATCAGGTCCTGTTCGGGGTAGGTGCGGTACAGCTCCCGGCTCTTGAGATGGGTGACCGGACCGGCATCCCCGAGGTACTGGATCAGGTCGGTGGGGAAGAAGGTCGGGTCAGGCCGCCAGGAGCGGCAGACGCACCAGTCCGGATCCGGACGCTCGATCTTCTGTTCGTGTTCATCGCAGCGCCAGCTCGTGGTGCCGTTCGAGCTGAAGTGACTGAAGTGCTGGCAGTGTCGGCAACTGATGTCGACGTTGAGCATTCCCCAGATCCTCCGGTCCCCGTGCTGATCGGGCAGGTGCAGTCGAAGCAAGGACGGACCCGATGTCCCCTAATATAGCCCGGGCTCCGGAAGACGGAATATCTATTCCAAAAATGTGCACAATACCTTGGAGAACGCCCAATGTGCCGGCAAGACAGGACATCCGTGGCCTGAATACGCTGAACAAAGGGACACGACGGCCGATGGGAAAGGGGGGTGGCCGTGCCGCGGTAAATGGGGTATTATAGGAACGTCGCGATCGCGCTCGCCGAAACAGGGTCTCCCCTCGGGGATTGGGGCCATGAAGATCGTTATCCTGGTGGCTGCCGTCTGCCTGGCTATCGTCCTGGGTGGACAGATCTACTACCTGTTCACCGTGGACGACGCGGAGAGCCGAGCACCCGCGCCGGCCGGGATCTCGGGTAGGATCGACTGCACCGGCTTGCCCTCCGGGTGCTGTGCGGATGGGGTTCGGGTCTTCGTCGATTATCCGGGACAACCCCAGACCGACGCCTCGACGCCGGGCCAGGTCGCGCTGCAGGTTCCCTGCGACGGGTTCTTCCGCTTCGACCGGCTCGAGCCGGGGCGCCACTTCCTCTTCGTCGAGTATCGCGCCACCCCCGAAGCGGGGCCGGTCATCCGCGAGCTGGCCAGCGTCAAGGTGGCGGCCGGCGAGCACCAGTCGCTGGGGACGGTGGCCCTGCCGCGCTAGCTTTCGAAACCGCACGAACAAGGCGGCCGGTCCGAGAGGACCGGCCGCCTTGTGCACGATTCTGGCGGAGCGCCGGCTCAGACGAACTGGTCGTCGGCGTCTCCGCGGACGATGGTGATCTGGCCCTGCTCCTCGAGCTGCCGCACCTGCTGCACGATGCGGAGCTGGACCTCCTCCACCTCGCTCAGCCGCATCGGGCCGAGGAACTCCATCTCCTCGGTGATGAAGGTGCGGACCCGTTCGGACATGTTGGCAAGGACCTTGTTCTTCAGCTCGTCCGTGGACGCCTTCAGCGCGATGACCAGATCCTTCTGATCGACCTCGCGCAACAGGGTCTGGATCTCGCGGTCGGTGAGTTTGGAGATGTCGTCGAAGACGAACATCAGGTTGCGCACCGCCTCGGCGACCTCGGGGTCCTGGGCGTCCATCTGGTCCAGGACGTTCTTCTCCACGCTCGATCCCGTGAGGTTGAGGATGTCCGCCACTACCTTGGGACCGCCCACGTCCTGGTTCCCGCCCAGGATGTCGCGCAGCGAGGACTCCAGGCTCTCCTCGATCTGCTTGATGACGTTGGGGGTGATGTTCTCCATGGTGGCGATGCGGTAGGCCACGTCCGACTGCATCCGCTCGGGAAGCTGGGCCAGGATCCCGGAGGCCTGGACCGATTCGAGCTGGGACAGGATCAGGGCGATGGTCTGCGGATGCTCGTGCGAGATGAACGGCGCGATCTGGTCAGGCGCCACGTTCTTGAGCATGTAGAACCCGGACGAGACCCGAGTGGTGACCCGCTCGAGGATCTCCTGTGCCTTGCGCGGCCCCACGGCCCGTTCGAGAGCCGCCCGGGCGAAGTCGACCCCACCCTGGCTGACCCAGGCCCCGGCCATCAGGTGCTGCTCGAAGTCCTCCAGGACCCGGTCCATGATCTCTGGGGTGATGTTCTTCAGCGAGGCGATGCACTGGGTGATCTCCTCGATCTCGTAGTCGGTGAGGTGCTTCATCACCTCACCCGAGACCTCCTCACCCAGGGCGATCATCACGACGGCCACCTTCTCCTTCAGCGGGAGTTCAGGCTCGCTTTCCTGTTCCTGTTCCTCCGAGCCGTCCGGTCGATCGAATTGCGCCATGCTCTACCTCCGTGCCGACAACCGCGTGCCGCCAGTCCTTATTATCGGCATGAACGGCCGTATCGGCAGATCCGCAGTCGGGTTCGGTGATCCTTGACCGGCTGGCCGGTGGTGGTCAGAGACCGGCCTCGGCGGCTCTGGTCGGGGGCACGGCCTGGCCGATCTCGTGATCCGGGGCCACCTCCTCCTCCAGGCTCTTCAATTCCTGTTGCAGGCTATCGATCTGGGCTAGCCGACCGGTCTTGATCTTGCCGAGCATCTCCAGGGTACCCACGACGGTGATGCGGTGCTGCTGCGATTGCTGGAGGCGGGCCTGAGCGTCGACCAGACGGACGCTGAGCTGCGCCAGCTTGGCCTTGAGGCGACGAACCTCGCGGGCTGAAACGATGGCCGTGAGCAAGGTGAGGGCCACGGTTATCGCCGGAAGGAGCACCAACAGGTTCATGCGCGCGGACTTAAGCTGATGGGAGAGAAGGCGAAAACCCCGTGATCCGACACCTGCTCAAGTATAGCAAAACGGCCCCGCGATTACCAGCGGTGAATCTTCATCCCTGGTCCTCCTTCTCGACCGACTGCTCCATGGGAAGGATGGCCTCGACGGTGAAGGCGGCCGCGTTGCGGTGACCTCCTCCCCCGTACTGCTTGGCGATCGCCCCCACGTCCAATCCGTCCTCGCCCTGCGAGCGGAGGTTGTAGACCACCCGGTTCTCAGGGGTGACGAAGAAGACCGCGGCAAAGGGCTGGTCCTGGGACAGGGCGTTGCCGATCTCAGAGGTGAGGAAGGTGGCGTTGGTCACCGGAACCCGGACGTTGGCGATCGTGGCCCAGCCGTGGTTCCGCACCCGCGGCCGGATGAGCTGGTGTTGGTACCGCAGGATCGCCCGTCCCTCGGCGGCCAGCTCCTCCGGTCCACGGACCGCCAGCTTGTCCCAGACCTCGAACCGACGCGGATAGGAGGAGATGGCCGCGTTGACCGCCTTGGAGTCGGGCAGGGCCCAGCGCCACAGGTCGCGGTCCTCGGTGTAGGCGACCAGCCAGGGCACGGCCGACAGGATCCCCTGCTGCTGCGGATCGAAGAAGTGCTCCCAGGTCATCCGGGCCGCGGATTTGCCCTGGTCGAAGAGGCAGAACTCGAGGCCGGCCAGCTCGCGGGCCGCGGTCTCGTGGTGGTCGAGGAGGATCAGGGACGCGGCCTGCTCGCGCAGCGCTACCGTGGTCTGCCGGTCATAGGCGAAGTCGAGGAGCACCACCGGCCGGCCGGCCACGGGCGGCGGCAACACGTTGTACTGGACCGAGCGGAACTCCGCGGTGGGATCGACGTTGCGGCGATAGACCCAGGCGGCGCAGAACCCGTCGCTGCAGCCGCCGTGAAAGAGCACCAGTGTCCTCATCTTCAGCTCAATCTTTCGCTCATCTGGGAAGTGGTCCGGACCGCGCCGGGTTGGCCATCGAGGCGCTGCCGGTTCGCTCGGACGGCACCTTGACACCCTACCCGGCCGCGCTATCTTCGCAGGCCGGACTTGAAGATACAGACGCTCCCCCCACCGAGGAAGGGCGGTCGCCGCGATGGCCGGTCCCCGGATCAAGGTCTACCTGAAGTCGTATTGCCCCTGGAGTCCCGGGGTCAGGGCCGTCCTGGACCACCACGGTCTGATCAGCGGAACGGTCTGAGGGGGGACGGTGAAGGGGCGCGGCGCGACGCGGGGCCTGGTTGCCGCCTTGGGCATCGGCGCGGCGGTGCTGGTCGGCGGCCAGGTCTGGGCGGTGACCGGTCTGTCGTGGGCCGGGGGGAGCGTCGGGGTCGGGGTCCTGATCCTCTTCGCCGCCGCCTGCCGGCGTCTGGCCACCCGGTACCGGGGCATCCGCTTCCTCGGGGAGAGCCGCGGAGGCGTGGACGAGGAGGGGCTGATCCGGGTCTCCAGCGCCGAGCGGGAGCCCAAGGCCCGGGTCCAGCGGCAGGGACAGGTGGCTCCCGAGCGACTGGCCGGGTCGATCCGGGCCCTCCTGGTACAGCCCGATGGGGCCGGACCGGGAAGGAAGAGGGGAGCGCGCTGATGGCGGGAAAGAAGCCCGGCCTGGGTCGCCGTCTGCTCGACGGCCTGGCCAGCGGGGAGCGTTCGAAGCCGGCCAGGGAAGGCGAGTCGGCGCGGCCGAAGAAGAAGGTCTCCAAGCCTGCCAGGCCGTTGTCCTCGGCGGTCCCCGCTCCTTCTCCCGAACCGACCGCCAAACAGCTCTCGGACGAACAGCTCTTCGCCGACCGGCGACAGGTGCGGACCGGTCCCAAGGCTCTGCGCGAGCTGACCCCCGAGGAGCTCGAGGAGGTGCTGGGCCAACACCTCCAGTGGGTCAACACCCGGGCCGCCGAGGGGGCCCGGGCCTCGCTGGCGCGCACCTACCTGCGGGAGACCTACCTCCAGGGAGCCCACCTGCGCGGCGCCGACCTGCGCCAGGCCAGCCTGCAGCGCGCCGAGCTGCAGAACGCCGACCTTTTCCTGGCCGACCTGCGCGGCGCCGACCTGCTGCAGGCCCAACTGTTCAGGGCCGATCTGCGCCGCGCCAAGCTGGACAAGGCCAACCTCATCGGCGCCCAACTGGTCCAGGCCAACCTGCAGGAGGCGGTCCTGCCCGAGGCCGACCTGCGCGAGGCGGACCTGCGCGAGACCAGTCTGGGCCAGGCCAACCTGCAGCGGGTCAACGCCCGCGAGGTGAATCTGTTCCTGGCCGAGGCCCCCTCGGTCGACCTGCGCGAGGCCGATCTGACCGGGGCTGACCTCCAGGGGGCCGACCTGAGCCAGGCGAACCTGCAGGGGGCCATCCTCGAGCGGGCCCAGCTCCAGGGGACCGAGCTGACGGGGACCAACCTGCGGGGCGCCACCCTGATCGGCGCCGCCGGACTGACCCAGGAGCAGCTCGACGAGGCCGAGATCGACGAGGCGACCCGCCTTCCCGAGGGACTGCGGGGTCGACCGGCCGCAACGCTGCCAAGGACGAGCGATGAGTGACCGACGGTACCGGGTCCGGGCCGTGCGCTGCGACCATCAAGCCGACCAGCAGGAGATCGAATCGGCCCTGCGCCGGGCGACCGGGCCGCTGACCCGTGCCTGGGACCGGCTGGCCCGCGCCCGCAAGGTGGTCATCAAGCTCAACATGATGAAGCGCCGCGAGGCGATCCAGTACCACGCGGGCCGCCGGCGGGAGCTGGTCGACGACGCCGTGGCCCGGGCCGTATTGCGCCTGCTGCGGGAGCGCACCGGGGCCCGCCTGGTGGCCACCGACACCTTCCCGTACGGCAACGGCGGCCGGGTGCCCGAGGAGTTCAACTACCTCGACCTGCTGAATGAGTTCGGCGTCGAGTTCGTCGATTCCAGCCTCCCGCCCTTCCACACCTACGCGGTCGAGGGGGGCGGCTGCATCTTCGATCGGTACCTGCTCAGCGCGGTCTTCGCCGACGCCGACGAGGTGGTCTCGATCGCCAAGCTGAAGAACCACGCCTTCATGGGCGTCACCCTGTGCACCAAGAACCTGTTCGGGCTGCCGCCGATGATCCCCCCCGAGGGTCGCACCCGCTCCTACTACCACCACCTGATCCGGCTCTCCTACCTCCTGCCCGATCTGGCGATGATCACCCGGCCCTGCCTCAACGTCATCGAGGCCCTGACCGGCCAGTCGGGCCGCGAGTGGGGCGGGGAAGGCCGCGTCACCGACGCCCTGATCGCCGGCGACCATCCGGTAGCCACCGACGCCTGCGGCGCCTGGCTGATGGGACACGATCCGGCGGCCGACTGGCCGACGCCGCCCTTCCGCCGGGACCGCAATCACCTGCTGATCGCCGCCCGTCGCGGCTTCGGCACGGTCGACCTGGAGGAGATCGACTTCACCAGCGAGGTGGCGCGGCCGCTGGCCGCCTTCGACTCGGACCAGACCGACCCCGGGGAGACGGTCAGCAGTTGGCGCCGGACCGCCTGCGAGCAGGGGTTGTTCTACCAGAGCCACCAGGAGGCCCTTACCCGGAAGTACGCCGGGGAGTTCCTCTACCTGCAGGCCGGGGAGGTCGTCTGGCACGGGCCTGACCCGACCAACCTGGGCAGCCGGCGGCAGTTGAGCGGCGACCGCCGCCACAGCGCCCTCTGGCTCAAGTACGCCGACCCCGAGGAGCGCGAGGGCGAGCGGTTCGAGCGGTACCGGGAATGCTTGGAGCTCGCCGGTTGAAGCCGGTCCCGGTGGTTCCGACAACACCGACAGGAGGAGACGCCGACCGATGATACGTGGAGATCGCGAGCTGTTCGTCGTGGGGGACCGGGTGCTGCTGCGGCTGGACGACGCCGAGGAGCGGACCGAGGTCGGGCTCTACCTCCCGCCGACCGCCCTGGAGAAGGAGAACTGCCTCAGCGGGATGATCGAGGAGGTAGGGCCGGGGATCGCGCTTCCCCCCAAGTTCGAGGACGAGGACGTGCCGTGGAAGGAGGGGGAGGAGCCGCAGATGCGGTACATCCCGCTTCAGGCCCGCAAGGGGGATCGGGCGATCTTCCTGCGCAAGGACTCGGTGGAGATCAAGTTCGACAAGGAGCGGTACGTGGTGGTGCCGCACGCCTCGATCCTGGTCCTGGTGCGCGGGATGTCGGCCCCGCTCCACGACCTGGCCGACCTCGATCTCGACGGGGGGAAGTAGGCGGTCGGCCTCCTTGCCGCACGGTACCTGGCCCTGGGCCGCTGGTCGGTCCGGGGCCTTTCCGTGTCCGGCGAGGACCGCGCTCAGCCGCCGGTGACCGGACCCAGGAAATCTACCGTCGGCTGGCCGAGCCAGCCGCGGGAGAGGTAGTCGGTGAAGGTCAGGGCCAGGAGCAGGCCCAACCAGAGGAAGCCGCCGCTGGCGAAGAGCCAGACCAGGCGGCTGCCGTACCGCACGTGCATGAAGAACAGGACCACGAGCGTCGCCTTGGTCAGGGCGATCCCCAGGCCCAAGGGGGTATTCAGCGGGCCTAGGTCGGCGTAGGCTGCGGCCACGGTCAGCGCGGTGCCGAGGATCAGGGCCGCGAAGACCAGCAGGTAGGTTCGCACCGGGACGACGGCGTGCTGAGCCATGGTGCCTTCCGGGTCAGTGGTGACGGCCGACGAGGTAGAGGAGCGGGAAGAGGAAGATCCAGACGATGTCGACGAAGTGCCAGTAGAGTCCGGCCAGCTCGACCGGGGTATGGTAGACCGGTGAGAACCTGCCCCGCCGGGCCTGGGCGATCAGCCAGAGCATCAGGCCGATCCCCACGACCATGTGCAGGGCGTGCATCCCGGTCATCACGAAGTAGAAGGAGAAGAAGATCTTCTCCTGACCGGCCAACCGGGTGTCGGTGACGAAACCGGCCCCGGGCACCAGCCCCTGGTGGTACTTGTG
Organism: Candidatus Latescibacterota bacterium; assembly: GCA_041661365.1. GTDB lineage: Bacteria > Latescibacterota > UBA2968 > UBA8231 > UBA8231 > CAITNQ01. The sequence continues at coordinate 3,802 of JBAZUN010000130.1, read as the reverse complement.
GCTGTACTCGACGGCCTTCACCCCGAGGAAGACGGAGCCGAGGAGGATGGTTGCGAGCAGCCAGCCGACGATCCGCCGGCGGCCGGTCTGGGCCGCGTGCACCGCCATCGCCATGGTCAGGCTGCTGGCGATCAGCACCCCGGTGTTCAGTGCCCCGAGGGCCAGGTCCAGGTGGTTGCTCCCCCGGACAAAGGCCTCGAAATAGCGGGCGCGGTAGACCGCGTACCCGCCGAAGAGCCCCCCGAAGAACAGGATCTCCTGCACCAGGAAGGCCCACATCCCCAGGGTGGCGGTCTGGTGCTGCTGCTCCCGGCTCTCGAACTGATGGGCCGTGGCCGGCAGGTGGGCGGTGCTCATCGTCGTTCTTCCCGTTCCGGACCGGCCGTGACCGGCTCAGGACGCGCGTAGGCGTAGGCCTCCTCGGTCACCTCGGGCACGGCGGCGAAGTTGTCCGTCGGCGGGGGCGAGGCCACCGTCCATTCGAGCCCCTTGGCCCCGAACGGATTGGCCCCGGCCCTCCGTCCCGCGAAGAGCGACCAGATCAGGTAGACCAGGGTCAGCAGGAAGCCGATCCCCAGCACCCCGGCGCCGGCCGTGGAGAGCACGTTGAGGACCTGCCATTCCGGAGGGTAGGCGTGGTACCGGCGCGGCATCCCCAGGTACCCCAGGATGAACTGCGGGAAGAAGGTGAGGTTGAAGCCGACGAAGATCAGGAAGACGCTGACCCTGGCCGCGGCCTCGGGGTAGAGGCGACCGGTGATCTTCGGCCACCAGAAGTGCATCCCCGAGAGGAAGGCCATCACCATCCCCCCGACCATGACGTAGTGGAAGTGGGCCACGACGAAGTAGGTGTCGTGGACGTGGACGTCGAGCCCCAGGGTGGCCAGGAAGAGCCCGGTCAGGCCGCCGATGACGAAGAGGCCGATGAAGCCGAGCACGAAGAGCATCGGCGCCTCCAGGCTGATCGAGCCGCGGTAGAGAGTCGCGGTCCAGTTGAAGATCTTGATCGCCGAGGGGACGGCCACGATGAAGGTGAGGAAGGAGAAGACCAGGCCGGCGTACTCGGACTGGCCGGAGACGAACATGTGGTGACCCCACACCAGGAAGCCGAAGACGGCGATCGCCAGGCTGGAGAAGGCGACGAAGGAGTAGCCGAAGATCCGCTTGCGGGAGAAGCAGGCCACCACCTCGCTGACCACGCCGAACCCGGGCAGGATCATGATGTAGACCGCGGGGTGCGAATAGAACCAGAAGAGGTGCTGGAAGAGGACCGGGTCGCCGCCGATCCCCGGATCGAAGACCCCGATCCGGAAGAGCCGCTCGAGCATGACCAGGATCAGGGTGATGGCGATCACCGGCGTGCCGAGGATCTGGATCAGGCTGGTGGCGTAGTGGGCCCAGACGAACAGCGGCAGGCGGAACCAGGTCAGACCCGGGGCCCTCATCTGGTGGATGGTGACGAGGAAGTTCAGCCCGGTCAGGATCGAGGAGAAGCCGGTGACGAGGGCCGCCGCCGCGGCCAGGATGACGTAGGAGTTCGAGTAGGTGCTGCTGTACGGGGTGTAGAAGGTCCAGCCGGTGTCGACCCCGCCCAGGGCGATGGCGGTCGCGGCCAGGACCCCGCCGACCATGTAGATGTACCAGCTCAGCAGGTTGAGGCGCGGGAAGGCCAGGTCCCGGGCACCGAGCATCAGCGGCAGGAGGAAGTTCCCCAGCACGGCGGGGATCGAGGGGATGAGGAAGAAGAAGATCATGGCGATGCCGTGCATGGTGAAGAGCCGGTTGTAGGTCGCGGCCTCCACCAGGTCCCCCTCGGGGGTGAGCAGCTCCAGGCGGATGAGTGCCGCGAAGAGGCCGCCGAGGAGGAAGAAGATCGTAATGGCGACCAGATAGAGGAGGGCGATCCGCTTGTGGTCCAGGGTCAGCAGCCAGGAGCGGACCCCGTACGAGGCGTTGAGGTAATCGGTCGCCGGCGCGGCCGCGGGGGAGGGGTCGGCGCTCATGGCGTGCTCGGGGTGAGGGAGCGGATGTAGGCGATCAGTTGCAGCACTCCTTCCTCGCTGACCTGGCCGGTGAAGGCCGGCATGATCGGCTGGTACCCCGCTACCACCTGGGCCTGCGGCTCCAGGATCGACCGGCGCAGGTAGGGCTCGTCGACGGCCACCTCCTGGCCGGTGGTCAGGCGGACCGGCTTGCCCAGGGCGCCCAGCAGGGAGGGGCCGCGACCGCTGGCGTCGTTCCGGTGGCAGGTGGCGCACCCGAGCTGCTGGAAGAGACGGCCGCCGGCGTCGGCCAGGGACTCAGGGGTGCCGGAGGCGCCCATCAGCCACTGCTCGTACGCCGCCGGCTCCATCACCACCACCTTGCCGATCATCCCCGAGTGCTGGGTGCCGCAGTACTCGGCGCAGAAGAAGCGGTACTGACCGGGCTTGGTCGCCTCGAACCAGAGGGTGGTGTACCGGCCCGGCACGGCGTCCTGCTTGACGCGGAAGGCGGGGATGAAGAAGTCGTGGATGACGTCCTCCGAGGTCATCGTCAGCCGCACCGGCTGGCCCACGGGCACGTGCAGCTCGTTGATCTCGCGCTTCCCCGCGGCGTGCTGGATCTTCCACATCCACTGCTTGCCGATGACGTACACGTCCAGGGGATCGGCCGGGACCCGCTTCATCCGGAAGAAGACGTCGGCCCCAAGGGCAAAGACGGCGATGGCGAGGAACAGGGGGATGATGGTCCAGGCGAGCTCCAGCGGCAGCGAGCCGGGGATCTCGGCCGGCCGTTCCGCGTCCGAGCGGCGCCGGTAGCGGATGGTGAAGGCGATGACCAGGACGAAGACCGCCAGGCTGAAGAAGACGGCCAGGCCGACCAGCAGGAGGTAGAGTCCGTCCACCTGCCAGGCGATCGTCGAGGCGCGCTCGGGGAAGAAGCGAAGGTTGCCCATCGGCGGCGTTACCTTTTCAGGACCCCGGTCCGCCGCTCGCGCCGCAGCAGGAGGAGGACCAGGCCGGCCAGGAAGGCCACGGTGGCTACCGCCGCGAGCCGCAGCGAGGTGACGACGAGGAAGCCGTACCGGCCGGTCATCGGGTCGTAGCGGTAGCAGAGCAGGAGGAGCTTGTCGACCGGGGAGCCGATCCGGCCCTCGGCCGATTCGACCAGGCCCAGGCGCAGGTCGCGCGGGGCGTAGTCGATCCCGTAGAAGTACCGCGAGAGACGGCCGTCGGGGGTGGTGACCATGATTCCGCTGGCGTGGATGAACTGGTCGGTCGGCGGGTCGTACTCGTAGCGGAACCCGACCGCCTCGGCCAGGGCGGTGATCTCGGCCTGCCCGCCGGTGAGGAAGTGCCAGGAGGTCGCGGCGCCGGCCCGGCCGTACCCGGTCACGTACTCGCGCTTCTTGGCCGCGGCCAGCTCCGGGCTCTCGCCCGGGTCGATGCTGACCGTGACCAGCTCGAACTCGCGGCCCGGCTCGAAGGAGAGGGGGCGCAGGCCCCGCACCAGGCCGTTGAGCACCTGGGTGCAGAGCATCGGGCACTCGTAGTAGACCAGGGAGAGGATCACCGGGCGGTCGCCGAAGAAGCTCCCCAGGGTCACCTCCCGGCCGGTCTCGTCGCGGAAGACCAGGTTCAGCGGCAGCCTCTCCCCGAGGTGTTGGTCGATCCCGATGCGACCGAGGCGATCGGCGTCCGGGGGTTGCGCCACCAACTCGGCGGGGATCCCGAGCCACGCGACCAGCGCCAGCCATGCCGCCGCGGCCAAGCGCCGGGGGATGGTCGACCTTCTCGGTTCAGTGACCAGCCTGGCCAAG
>JBAZUN010000129.1:11227-13215 GCA_041661365.1 Candidatus Latescibacterota bacterium | reverse complement strand
GTCGGAGAACGTCATGCTCTACGGCAACTTCACCGCGCGCCAGAACCTGGAGTTCTTCGCCCGCCTGGGAGGACGGCGCGACCTGACGCCCGAGCGCTGCGACCAGGTCCTGGCCAGGGTGGGGCTGCAGCGCGAGGCCTTCGAGCGGCGGGTGAAGGGATTCTCCAAGGGGATGCGGCAGAAGCTGGGGATCGCCATCGCCATCATGAAGGACGCCGAGGTGATCCTGCTCGACGAGCCGACCTCGGGGCTGGACCCCAAGTCCGGAGCGGAGTTCCTGCAGTTGCTGGCCGAGCTGCGCGCCGAGGGGAAGGCCGTCTGGATGACCACCCACGACATCTTCCGGGCCAAGGAGGTCGCCGACCGCATCGGCATCATGGTCCAGGGGAAGCTGGTCAAGGTGCTCGGCCGCGAGGAGCTGGTGCAGGCCAACCTGGAACAGCTCTACGTCCAGTACGTGAGCCAGGTGGTCCGGTCCGCGGCCTGAGACCGGTGGACCGGCGAGCATGATCGGCGGTCCATATGTTCTCGATGATCCTGGCTTGAGGGATCGCGACCTGGACCGAACAACAGGTTGCGCGGCACCGAGCGGGGCCGGCGGCTTGACCCGCCGTCTGGATATCCCCTCGTTCTTCCTGCAGTCCTTGTCCGGCCACCCTGAGCGACCGCTATCCCTCGCGTCCTGGACAGCTAACCCGGAGAGACCCTATGCCCCCCGCCCTGCGCATCAAGGATGTCGAGCGCCTCACCCTGCGCGTCCCCTTCACCGAGCGCACGCACCGCTGGAACGCCCTGCTGGTCTGGCAGTGGCAGATCGTCGAGATCATCCGCGTTACCACCGACGACGGCAGCGTCGGCTACGGCGAGACCCTGCCGCACTACACCTGGGGGAAGGTCAGCGACGCCGCTCTCGAGCGCGTCCGCGGCCGTAACCCCGTCGAGCTGCTGGGCTCGGAGGGGTTGGGGGCGGGCCTGGACATGGCCCTGTACGACGTCGTCGGCAAGGCGCTGGACCTGCCCGTGTATCGGCTCCTCAACCGGCCGAAGGTCCGCGACTGGTGCCCGATCGCCTGGTGGAACACCAAGATGAGCCCTCAGGATCTGGCCGGTGAGGCCCAGGACGCCCTCGCCGCGGGGTACATCTTCCACAAGTTCAAGGCCCGTCCCTGGTTCGACGTGTACGAGCAGGTCGAGGCCATCGGCGCGGTCACGCCCGCGCACTACCGGCTCGACCTGGACTGGAACGGCATGCTGATGAACGTGGGCACGGCGACCCCGGTCCTGCAGCGCCTCGACCGGTACGAGCGCGTCTCCATCTACGAGGGGCCGATCAACCAGGCGGACGTGGAAGGCCAGCGCGAACTGCGCCGCAACGTGGCCAAGCCGATCGCCATCCACTTCGGCTCACCCCCCTTCCCCACGGCGGTGAGCGAAGCCGTGTGCGACGGGTTCGTCATCGGCGGCAGTGTCGCCACCGTGCTGCGCCAGGGCGAGCTTGCCGGCGCCTTCGAGAAGCCCTTCTGGCTGCAGTTGGTCGGCACCGGGCTGGTGACCGCCCTGTCCGCCCACCTCGGCGCTGTACTGCCCTTGGCCCAGTGGCCGACCATCACCTGCCTGAACAACTACACCGACGATCTGCTGACCGAGCGCCTCACCATCCGGGGAGGGTACCTGCAGGTGCCCGAGGAGCCCGGCCTGGGCGTCCAGGTCAACGAAGCGGCCCTGAGCCGGTACGCGATGGAGTCCCCGTACCGTCTGCCCGACGAGCGCCACATCCTCTCCGTGGTTTGGCCCGGCGGGCGGGTCGTCCACTTCGCCAACATGCCCGACCACTGCTGGCCGCATTTCCGGCAGCACGGCAACGACCCTGCCCAGGAGCCGGGGGCGACGCTGGAGATCTGGGACGACGACGGCTCGAGGGAGTGGGCCGATCTGTACCAGCGGCTGCAGGCCGGACCGATCCGGGAGCAACGCGGCTAGGCAAGAAA
>JBAZUN010000129.1:0-11217 GCA_041661365.1 Candidatus Latescibacterota bacterium | reverse complement strand
TACGCCTTTTTCACCGGGCTGCTAGGCAAGAAAGGTCACCCCCCATGCTCCCCCTATTCGTCGGCGGTACCGGTTCCCACGTTGGCAAGAGCTGGATGACCGCGGCCATCTGTCGCCACCTCAAACGGCGCGGACTGCGCGTGGCGCCGTTCAAGGCGCAGAACATGTCGAACAACTCCTGCCCCTGTCCGGACGGCGGTGAGATCGGCCGGGCCCAGGCGTCCCAGGCCGCCGCCTGCGGGCTCGAGCCGCATCCGGACATGAACCCGATCCTCCTCAAGCCCACCTCGGAGAAGGGGTGCCAGGTGGTGGTGAACGGCCGCGTCTGGCGCGACCTGAGCGCCACCGCCTATTACGACGAGATGCCCTTCCTCTGGAGCGCGGCGCTGGAGGCCTTTGCCCGCCTGTCCTCCCAATGCGACGTCGTCGTCATCGAGGGCGCCGGCAGCGTCGCCGAGCTCAACCTCTGGACGCGCGACCTGGTCAACCTGCCCTTCGCCGAGAAGGTCAGCGCGCGCGGCCTGCTGGTCGGCGACATCGACCGGGGCGGGATCTTCGCCTCGGTGGCCGGCACCTACTGGCTGCTCCCGGAACCGTGGCGCCGCCTCCTGCCCTGCTTCGCGGTGAACCGCTTCCGCGGCGATCGCCGGCTCTTCGCCGACGGCGTCGGCCTGCTCGAGGAGAAGGCCGGGGCGCGCTGCCTCGGCGTCTTCGGCTATGAGTACGCGGCGCTGGTCGACGAAGAGGACGGCGTGGCGGCCGAGGACCGTCCGCGGCGCGGCTCCGCGGGCGCAGCGGTCGCCATCCTGGCCTTCCCCTGCATCTCGAACCTCACCGACTTCCGACTGCTGACCGGCGCCGCCTGGATCCGCTTTCCGGTGGACCGGCAGTTCGAGGCGGTCATCCTCCCCGGCACCAAGCACACCCTGGCGGACCTGGCCTGGCTGCGCCGCCAGGGACTCGATCGCTGGCTGGAGCGGCAGCACGCCGGCGGGGCCCGTCTCCTCGGCATCTGCGGCGGGTACCAGATGCTGGGACAGCGGATCACCGACCCCCTCGGCGTCGAGGGCGGTGGCGGGGCGGAAGGCCTGCGATTCCTCCCGGTCGAGACGGAACTCGCGGCGGAGAAGGTGACCCGGGCCGTGCGTGCCTGCACCTCCGGCGGGGTTTCCTTCGACGCCTACGAGATCCACATGGGACGAACAGCCGCGGCAGGCGAGACCCTCCCGCTGGCCCAGATCTCCGGTGTCCCCGAAGGGGCGCGAGAAGGCCGGATCATGGGCACCTACCTCCACGGGGCGACCGAGCATTCCGAGGTGCTGGCCGAGTGGCTGTCGGTCCAGTTGCCGCCGGCCCCGAGCGTGGAGGAGCGGTTCGAGGCCCTGGCCGATTGGTTCGAGCGGGACGCCGACTTGCGGCTGTTCGAGAAGGTCTACCTGTGAGCCCACGCCGATCCCGGAGTCGTTATCGTCGCTTGATCCGGATGTCCCCGTTGACCGTCCGCAGCCTGATGAGATCGCCGCCGCCGTTGAGGGTTCCCTGGGCCGTGATCCGATCGGTGTCCTGGCCCTCCACCTTCAGCCCGAAGTCGGTCTCGATCTGGTAGTCCCGGTGATGCCATCCCTCGACCCGGATCTCGGCGTCGACCGTGGCGGCCAGCTCCGCGGGCAGGCGGATCTCCACGTCGCCACCGGCGGTCTCCAGGGTGCAGTGGGTGTCCGCGGCCGGATCGGCGAGGACCAGCTCGGCCTCGATCCCGCCACCGGAGGTCTTGGCCTCGATGTATCCCTTCGCCTTGGCGATGGAGATCCCGCCGCCGGCCGTCTCCACGACCACCGGCCCTCCTGACCCGGCCACGGTGATCCCGCCCCCAGCGGTTTCGGCCCGGACCGAGCTACCTGCTTCGCCGATGTCGATCCCGCCGCCCGCGGTTTCGGCCTCCACCGGACCGGCAGTCGGGCCGATGCGGATACCCCCTCCCGCCGTCTTCGCGCGCACCGAGCCGGTGCCGCCGCCGACCTCGATGCCGCCGCCGGCCGTCTCGGCCTCGACCGTGGTCCCGCCCTGGCCGATCCGTATCCCACCGCCGGCGGTCTCTACCGTGAGCGTACCGCCCACCCGACCCACCGAGATCCCGCCGCCGCTGGTCTCCGCGTGCAGGTCGCCGGTGACGTCCCCCACGCTGATCCCGCCGCCGGCCGTCTCGGCCCGGCCATTCCCGTTGGCGATCCCCTTGATCTCGATCCCGCCACCCGCGGTCTTGACCTCGACCGAGCCGTCGGTCACCTGGCCGACCGAGATCCCGCCTCCCGCGGTCTCGGCCTTGACGTTCCCGCCGAGATCGCCGACGGCGATCCCGCCACCCGCGGTCTTGAGGTCCACGGAGTAGCGAGCCGGCACCCGCACCTCGACCTCGACCTCCAGATCCCGCAGCCGGCGTCCCGCCGCTGCCGCGGCCGTCACCTGCACCCCCGTGCCCTCGGAGGCGATCCGCACCTCCAGGGCCTCAAACAGCTTCCTGGCCTCGGCCTCGGTGAAGGAATCGGCCTTCTTGATCACCGTCACCTGCACCTGGTTCTGCTCCCAGGCCGTCACCTCGATCCCACCCCGGTCCGAGACCACCGTCAGGGTACCACCGGCGGCGCTCTCCACGGTCTTCTCGATCCGCTCCTGCCATCCCAAACCCGACCGCTCGACCTCGCCGCGCTCCTGCCCTGACGCGGAAATCGCGGCCAGGAAGACGAAACCCATCAGCGATGCTGTCCTAAGCCCTCGCATACTCCTCTCTCCTCTCGACGGCGCGTCGACACCGCGCCTGGTGAGCATTCTGCCCCAATCCTGTCTCACGCACCTCTTTTTCTGCGGGGCTCCGCGAAAAAGATCCGGAGCCTCTGCCACTCACAGCTCGCTCTGCCGGCTCCCTTCGTCCGGCCTGACCAGCAACCGTCGGGCCTCAGCCCGGATATAGGGATTACCGTCGACGGCCACGGCCCGCTCGAGTGCCCGCCGCGTCGGTTCGTCGCCCTCTTTTCGCAGAGCCTCGACCGCCGCGACCCGAACCCCGGGATTGACGTCCCCGGCCAGGGCCCGGACCAGGGCCTGTTGGACCGATGTATCCGCGCTCTGTCCGGCCAGGGCCTCGGCGGCCAACAGCCGCACCCCGGGGTTGGGATCGTTTAGCAGGGCCTGGACCAGGGCCTGGCGGATCTCGGTGCGGGCGCCCTGGTGCCGCAGCAGCTCGACGGCTGCGAGCCGGGCGCCGGGGAGCAGGTCGCGGTCCAAGGCCTGAGTCAGGAGCTGCCGGATCTCGGGGTCTTCAAGATGTCCCCGTATCTCGCGGCTGCTGACCAGGTCGACCGCCAGGGAAACCGTGCCGGTTGCCGGGTCGTACTCTCGCAGGCGCAGGTCGACCACGCGACCCGATGCGGCGATGCCGGTTCCGCTCTCCATCGACGGGAAAGGCGACCACCCCGCACGGCCGACGAGGATCCCGGCGAAGAGGGCCACGGGCACGGCCCAGGCGAGCCAGCGCCAGCGTCGCTCCAGCAGCGTAGCCACCGGCCCGGCAACGCGACGGCTCGACTCGCGGCGCAAGGCGGCCCGGAGGGCCAGGCGACTCTCGGCCAGGGCCTCCTCGGGGACGGCCGCACCCTGGCCCACGGGAAACCGCCGGTGGAGCGACGCCTCGGTCTCGAGGAGGCGGGCCAGCTCCGGGTCGCCCTCCACCTCGACCTGAAAAGCGGCCTCCTCGTCCGGGGTCAACGCTCCGTAGAGGTGGGCGAGCAGTTGCTCGGTCCGTCCACGCGCCTTCATCTCATCCCTCCGTCAAGCCTCCAGGTACGGACCGAGGAGCCGCTTGAGCTTCTCGCGCGCCCGGAAGAGATAGCTCTTCACGCTCCCCTCGGTGCACGACAGGGCCGCGGCGGCCTGCGCCACCGCCAGTCCCTGGCGATGGCACAGCACGAAGGCGGCCCGCTCCTGTCCCGACAGCTCGCTGAGGGCCTGGACCAGTTGCCGCTCCAGCTCCTCTCCCAGGACCTGCTCCTCCGGCCCGACGCCCGGGGTCGGCCGGTCCGGCAGCTCGCCCGGCTGTTCCGGCCAACGTCGCCGGCGCTGCCGGTACCGCCGGGCCCGGTTCACGGTGATCCGGTAGAGCCAGGTGAACAGATCGCTCTCCAGACGGAACCGGGGAAAGGCCCGGTACGCGGCGAGCAGGGCGTCCTGCAGCACGTCCTGGGCCTCGCCCAGGTCGCCGGTGAGGTCGAGGGCGACCGAGAGCAGCCGCCGGTCATACCGACGGATCAAGCGCTCGAAGGCCCAAGTCTCGCCCTGTCTCGCCCTCAGGATCAGTTCTCTTTCCGCCTCGTCCACGATCCGCACCGTCGGGGGTTTACACCAGGGTTAGAGCCCAGGGAGATCGCCGCGGTTGGCAGGCAAAGTCTACCTTTGTCAAAAAAGTGCATCCGTCTTGGGGTATAGGGGAAGGGGGACCGGGCTTGACCCACGCGCCCTGTCTACCTATTCTCGACCCGTGGTCCTGTCACCCCCGCGTGGAAAGGAGGCGGAGATGGTCCTTGTTCTCTTGAGGGAGAGCCCCGCAGGCGCACCGCACCAGGCCAGCGAGAACCGACCGTCCTGACCGGCCAGACCGGCCTTTCGGATCCTGCTACCGGCTCGCGCCGGTAGACCTCGCCCCTGGCCCCAGGTCTGAGCCATCTCAGGCCGCGGGCTCCGTCGTTCGCCCCGCCGCTGCCGGCGGGGTGCTCCTGCGCCCTCTCTCCTGACCAGTCCCTGGTAATCCCGTCACTTCCCGCCGTCTGGCGTGGTGGACTTCACCGGTCCGTACCCATACGGATCGGCGAGCCGCCGTTCCGTCGGCACCCGCAGGCTTCAGCCAGGAGAGCGAACCGCGATGCTCAACCCGGATTTCTGGGAGATCCGCCTCGACCCGCGCGATCTGGACCGGTACGCGGCCGATGCCGCGATCTGGTCCGATCCCGGCGAGGACGACCAGTCCCGCCGCCGCCGCGAGCGCCGGCAGGCCCAGATGCTGGCGCCCGTCATGGAGGTCATCACCCGCTCGCTGACCGAGCGGCAGCGCCAGGCCCTGCTCCTCTACTACCTGCAGCAGAAGACCCAGGACGAGATCGCCCAGATCATGGGGATCTCGCGGCGGGTGGTCAGCCAGCACCTGTTCGGCATCTGCCGGAACGGCCGCAAGGTCGGCGGGGCCTTGCAGAAGGTGCGCAAGCTGTGCCGGAAACAGGGCCTGCACGGCACTACCCGGCCGCTCGCGGTCTCGCTGGCGCCAGGTGCATCCGCTGCCGGGTAAAGGTGCCGGCCCCATCGGCCGACGCTGGTCGATCAGCCCACGCGCGCCGGCCCCCGGAAGCCGGAGCCGAACCAGAAGGAGGTGGACGATGGAGAACTACGCTGGGAGGCAGACCGCCTGAGAGGGCGATCCTGCCTGATCCACGGGCGCCGGACGCCACGCTGCACCGCGTCCGGCGCCCCCTTTGTACCCGTCCTGATCGCTTGACGCCCCTCCCGGACCCGCCTACCTTGCTCCCCCCGTTCCCAAGTGTCGCGTCGCGGAAGCTCCACCCCCCTCGCTCGGAGATCGCCCCGCATGACCCGAAAGGTGCTGTTCGACACCGATATCGGTTCGGACATCGACGACGCGGTCTGTCTGGCCTACCTGCTCGCCCACCCGGACTGCGAGCTCCTCGGCATCACCACGGTCACCGGCGAACCAGTGCAGCGGGCCATGCTGGCCAGCGCCCTCTGCCGGGCCGCCGGCCGCGAGGTGCCGATCTATCCAGGCGCGGACCGGCCCCTGCTGGTGCCGCAGCAGCAGCCCCACGCGCCCCAGGCCGAGGCACTCGACCGTTGGGATCACGCCCGCGAGTTCCCCCAAGCCGAGGCCGTGGATTTCCTGCGGCGCACCGTGCGCGCTCATCCCGGAGAGGTGACCCTGCTGGCGGTCGGCCCCCTGACCAACGTCGGCCTGCTCTTCGCCGTTGACCCGGAGATCCCCGGACTGCTCCGCGAGCTGGTGCTGATGTGCGGGGTCTTCACCAACCGTCTTGCCGGGGTCGGACCGCGCGAGTGGAACGCCATCGGTGACCCGCACGCCACGGCGATCGTCTACCGCGCGCCGGTGAAGGTCCATCGCTCGATCGGGCTGGACGTGACCTGCCGCGTGCAGATGGACGCCGCCGAGGTGCGCCAGCGCTTCCGCGGCCGCTTCCTGCGCCCGGTCCTCGACTTCGCCGAGGTCTGGTTCCGGCGGAGCGGCACCCTGACCTTCCACGATCCGCTGGCCGCGACCACCCTGTTCGAGCCGGAGGTCTGCCGGTTCACCAGCGGCCTGGTCGAGGTGGAGCTGGCCAGCGCCCGCGGCGCGGGGATGACCTGGTGGCAGGAGGACGGCCAGGGACCCCACCAGGTGGCGCTCGAGGTCGATCCCGACCGGTTCTTCGACCACTACCTCGCCACGACCGCGCGCCAGGATTGACGGGGCGGGACGGCGCATGGCCTCCCTGGCCATCCCGGCCGCGTGCTTCCGCGACACCTTCCTGGCCGGCGCCCGCGAGTTCGCCGGCGAGGGACGGCTGGACTCCACCTACTGCGTCGGGTTGGGGTATTCGCTCGAAGGCCTGAAGCCCCGGTACCTGGAGTTCGTGCGGGATCTGGTGGCCCTCGGCGATCCGGCCCGTCTCAGGCCCGGGCGGTACCTCGACCAGGTGCGCTGGCTCGCCGAGGCCGACGAATACCTCGGCCAGATCTCGATCCGGCCGGAGCTGGGCACCGAGTACCTGCTGGCCTACGGCGGTCACATCGGGTACAGCATCCGGCCGTCGCGTCGAAGGCAGGGGTTCGGCACCCAGGCCCTGACCCTGGCCCTGGAGGCGGCCGCCTCGCTGGGGCTGCGCCGGGTCCTGGTCACCTGCGACTCGGACAACCTCGGCTCCCGGCTCATCATCGAGCGGAACGGCGGGATCTACGAGAGAGCCCTCACCATGCCGGCGCGCGCCTTCCAGGCCGAGGGGCGTCCCCCCAGGCCGGGGGTGACCAAGCTCCGCTACTGGATCGACCTGGTTCTCCGCCAAGAGGCATCGGCCGACGACGCCCGGTCCTGACCCCCCGTCGATCAGTCGTCGATCATCGCCCGCACCTGTATCTCTTCCTGGTCCACCCGGATCTCGACCGCCCCCCGTTGGTCGGTCCGCAGTACCTCCGTGCCCCGATCGAGGTACCTCCCCAGCACCGCGGCTGACGGGTGGCCGAAGCGGTTCCCCTCTCCCACCGACACCAGGGCCAGCCCCGGCTGAACCGCGGCAAGGAATGCCGGACTCGAGGAGGTCGGCGAGCCGTGGTGGGCCACCTTGAGCACCCGGGCCCGCAGCCGCTCGCTCCAGCGGCCCAGGGCCTGGTCGGTCTCGGCCTCGACGTCGCCGGTGAGCAGCAGCGAGATCGCTCCGTAGGTGAGGCGCAGGACCACCGAGCCGTTGTTCAGCCCGTGGGGCGAGGCTCCGTCGGCGGTCACGAACTCCGGAGTCGGGTGAAGGACCAGGACCCCGGTGCCGCCCAGGCCGGCGAGGCTGTCCCCCGCGGTCAGACGGATGTACCCGATCCGCCGTTCGGCGACCACCTCCTGTATCCGTCGCGGGATCCAGCCGTCCGCCTGCTGGCCGCCGTCGAGGTAGTGGGCGACCTCGATCCCCTCGAGCACGGAGACCAACCCGCCGAGGTGATCGCCGTGGGCGTGGGTGCCCACCACCAGGTCCAGGCGCTCGATCCCCTCGTGGCGAAGGTAGGGGAGGATCACCCGGGCTCCGTAGTCGAACTCGGCAGTCCGGTCGCCGCCGTCGACCAGGGCCGTCTTGCCGTCCGGAAAGCGCAGGACGACCGCGTCTCCCTGGCCCACGTCGAGACCGACCACCACCAGGGCACGGTCGCGGAACAGGTGGCCCCACACCGCGGCGTTCAGTCCGAGGAGAAGGACCAGCAGCGCGGCCTTGCGGGCCCGGTGGCTGGTGGGCATCCAGGCGGCCAGCACGGCCAGCAAGGCGCACCAGATCAGGAACCCGAGACCGACCGGTGGCGTGGTGATCGAGGCGAAGGGAAGCCCGGCGAACCGGTCCACCAGCCAGACCAGGGCGGTGAGCACGACCCAGTTGCAGGCGTTGAAGACCGCGGCGACCAGCGGGACGCACCAGCCGACCAGGGCGGCCAGGGTCCCCAGGCAGAGCGAGGCGCCCAGCAGGGGCACGGCCGCGACGTTGGCGATCAGGCCGACCGGCGAGAACTGACGGAACTGCCACGCCATCAGCGGTCCGGTCCCGGCCAGGGCCGCCACGGTCACGGCCAGCGGCCCCACGAGCCACTGACCGCGCCAACCGTCGGGGGAACGCCAGACTTCGGGGAAGAGACCGATCAGGGGCCGGTACAAGGCGACGATCCCCAGGGTAGCGGCAAAGGAGAGCTGGAAGGACAGTCCCATCAGGCTGGCCGGCCAGAAGGCCAGGATCCCGAGCGCGGCCACCCCCAGGGAGTTGTAGACCTCGCCGCTCCGGTCGAGCAGCCTGCCGGAGAGCATGGCCCCGGACATCAGGGCCGCGCGGACCACCGGCGCCTGGAGCTGGGTCACCAGGGCGTAGAGCGCCACCACCGGGATCATGATCCCGCCGGCGACCCGGGCCGGCAGGCGGCAGAGGCTGAAACCGGTGAGCAGGAAGGTGGCCAGCAGCTCGACGTTCATGCCGCTGACCACCAGGGCATGGGCCAGTCCGGTGACCCGGAACCCCTCCATGACCTCCTCGGGGATCCCCTGCTTCTCGCCGAGGAGCATCCCCAGCAGCAGGCCGGCCGGCGCCCCGGAAAGATTGGCCAGGATCGCCTGGCGCACTGCCCGCCGCACCGGCATCACCGCGTGCTCGTGGAGCCAGGGTCCCGGACGCGGCTCCACCGCGAGGAGCTGCTCGGGCCGTCGCACCGACAGGGTGCCGTGGATCCCCTGAACCGCGAGGTAGGCCCGGTAGTCGAAGGCCCCGGGGTTTCGGGCCGTCGGCGGTTGGCGCAACCGGCCGCGCACGGTCACCCGGTCGCCGGCATCGGCCGTCAAGGCCACGCCGCGGGCGGTCACCAGCATACGACCGGACACCGGCGCGGCCAGGGAATCGATCTGGGCCTCGGTCAGCGCCAGGATCAGCCGGACGCGGTCCGCGTCCTGTTCCGGCTCACCCTGGACGATCCCGACAAATACCCCGTCACGGCCCAGCAGGCCCAGGCGCGCCACGTGGTCCGGGGGTAACACCTCCGTGGCGGTTTCGTGCCGCAGCGCGCCCAGCACCGGGAGGAGCGCCGCGATAACGACCAGGCGCAGGCCAGGCCAGCGACCGACGGCCAGGGCGGCAAGAAGCAAGGCAACGGCGGCGGCGAGCAGCCCCCCGATGGGTAGGCTCAGGTAATGGGCCGGGACCACCCCGGTCCCGAAGAGCAAGGCGGCCCAGGCAGCGGGTCGGCGGCGAATCGGACCTCGGGCGGGATCCATGCGGGGAGCGACGCAAGGGACATGCCACCTCGACAGGAGGGTGAAGGACCGGTATATTCGCGCCCGGCTTCAGGCCATCCGTATCCTCCTCCTTGCCGCGGACCTCGACGACCGATGCTGCCGCTTCTCCTGCTGGTCTTCGTCGTCTTTCCCGTCGTCGAGCTGGCCCTACTGATCGCCGTCGGTCAGCGGTTGGGACTGGCGGCCACCGTGGTCCTGGTGATCGGGACCGGGATCGTCGGCGCGGCCGTGGCCCGGACCCAGGGGATCCGCTCCTTCCAGCGGGTGATCCAGACGGCGCGGGCCGGGCACTTCCCCGGGGAGGAGCTGCTCGACGGCGCGATGACCCTGGCCGGCGGCATCCTGCTGATCGCTCCGGGTCTGCTGACCGACCTGCTCGGTCTGGCGGCTCTGCTGCCGGGTACCCGCCACCTGCTCAAGGCCTGGCTCAGGCGGGCCGTGCGCCGGCGCCTGCAACCAGGAGCGATCGAGGCCCGGTTCACCACCGAGTGAGGGAAGATGGCGGAGCTGACGGGGAAACAGCGGCGGTACCTGCGCGGGTTGGCCAATCAGATCCCGGCCACGGTCTACGCCGGCAAGGAGGGGATCACCGACAGCGTGGTCCGCTCCCTCGAGGAGGCGTATCGCACGCGGGAGCTGGTCAAGGTCCGGCTGGAGAAGAACTGCCCGATGGAGCGCGGCGAGGCGGCCCGCGAGCTGGCGGTCCGGACCGGCTCGCACCTGGTGCAGGTCCTCGGTCGCACCGTCCTCCTCTACCGCACCGATCCCGAGCAGCCGCGTTGACCTTGCCCGACTGAGCCCCCCGGCAACGAGGCGACCGGCTCACTGCAGCAGCCGTTCGTCGAGCATGGCCAGGGCGCGATCGCGACCGATCAGCCGCACGAAGGAGCCGAAGCGCGGCCCCCGTTCCTGTCCCAGGACCACCTCGTAGAAGATCCGGAACAGCTCCTTCGGCTCCAGACCGTTCTCGCGCGCCAGGTCGAAGGGGAGGGCCTGGAGGGACTCCTCGTCGGCCGGGTCGGCCACGGCCAGCAGGTCGCGCAACCGCTGCAGCAGGCCGATCTCCCGCTCGTCCGGCCGACGATAGGTCTTCCCGGGGAGGACGAAATCCCGATAGTAGTTCAGACCTTTCTCGACCAGCGACCGCGTCACCTCGTGGCACTCCAGGGCCTGGGGATCGTACCGCTCCAGGTAGTCGACCAGCAGCTCGGCCGAGTCGGTGCCCAGCGCGGCGATCAGGTTGTTGACCATGGTGAAGTCGACCTGGGCCGCGTACGCCGGCACCCGGACGCCGCGGTCCCCCACGTGCCAGACGTCCTGCTCGGGACGCTCGACCTCGGGCACCCGCGGGTAGCGGCGGAGCGCCTGCAGGTAGTCGTCGACGCAGCGGGGCACCACGTCCCAGTAGAGCCGGCGCGCGCGATGGGGGTTCTGGTAGATGTAGTAGAGGAGCGACTCCAGCGGCGCGTACTGGGTCCAGGCCTTCACCGTCAGTCCCTTGCCCACGCTCTTGGAGATCTTGCGCCCCTCCTCGTCGAGGAACAGCTCGTAGCTGAACCCGACCGGCGGGCGGCGACCCAGCAACTGGACGATCTGGCCCGACAGCCTGGCCGAGTCGATCAGGTCCTTGCCGTACATCT
>JBAZUN010000128.1:0-13230 GCA_041661365.1 Candidatus Latescibacterota bacterium | reverse complement strand
CTTCAGGTCGTTCGCCAATCAGGTCCGGTTTCGCCTACCCGCCCCCTTGCTGTCCTCTGATTGTATCGCAGCTCTACCGCACTCACATAGCCGTGGGGATTTATCTGGCTCCTTGCCAGCATGGCCACCCAGGGCTCTGCCATACCCTCGCCAGCTACACCTGCCTGCAGATTCTTGGGTACAGCCCTCCAGGAATCACCCACTCGGTCACGTCTTGCGATCCTGATAGGTGCCTCTCGCTCTCCACTTCACCCATCCTGGGCGTCCGTGAGCGCCTGGCACCGCTCTTGCATGGCAACTCCCAACGCTGGTTACCGGCCTGCAGCCCCTCCCTCCAGCACCCGGGAGCTCTGCCATGCGCCTTGCCTCTCACTGCGGTTTCGCCTTCGCCGTCACGGCCTCGCTTCTCTGGATCCTCGGCGGGGCTGCCGCCAGTTTTGCGGTCATGCCGCGGGGCTCGGTCGGCGGCGCTCAATCGCCGGTCGCCTCCGCGGTTACCGCCATGGGTCGCGCCGCCGCAACTGGCGCCTCATACGAGCAACTCGAGGCCAGTCTCGAGCAAGAGCGATATGAGCAGACGCTACCCGTGCTCGAGCGGCTGGTCCGACAGTATCCCGACGACACGCAGTACCACCGTTGGTACCAGGACTGCCTGCAGGCCCTCGGGCGGGGGGAAGAGGTCGAGCGGGTGTACCGTGCCCGGCTGCATGCCGCGCCTTATCAGGCCAGCAACTGGTACCTGCTGGGTCGCCTGCTCAACGATGACCCTGAGGCCGCAGCGCGTCACTTCGAGCGCGCCATCGCCTTGGACCCAGGCTACCCCTGGGGGTACTACGGTCTGGGGATGCAGTTCAGGGAGTGGAGCCAGGAAGCCCGCGCCTTGCCGTTGCTGGTGAAGGCGGCGGGTTTAGGTCTCAATTACCCGCCCGTGCACCTGCAGGTGGCCGAATGCCAGACCGAGCTGGGGGCGCCCGAGGAGGCGATCCGAGAGTACCGCGCCTTCCTGGCGGAACGGCCGGGCGATATAGCGCGGCCACTGGTAGAGCACCGGCTCGAGTGGCTCGGCGGCGACAACCGCACGGTGGTGCTCCTGCCGCTCCTGGGCCTGATCTCAACGATCCTGTGGACGGTGGGCATCCGTCGCTGGCTGCGGTCTGGCACGCCGCTGGGCTGGGGGTCAGCGGCCCTGCTCGTGGGTGCGGGGGCTCTGGTGGCCGCACCGCTGCTCTGCGAAGGACTGTACCTGTTGTACAGCCAGCCTTTGCGGCACCTGGGCGGGCTGCACCCGTTGGCGCCCAGGTTCGTCCGTAACCTCCTGTTCGTAGGCCCGATCGAGGAAACGGCCAAATGGCTGGCGGCTATGATCGTGGTGTTCCGTCTGCGCCTGGTGCGCACACCGCTGGAGGGGGTTACTTGTGGCGCTCTGGTGGGTCTGGGATTCTCCTGGGCCGAGAATGTCATGTACATGTGGAACCTGGGCGTTGAGGCGACAGCCGCGCGCCTGGTGACCTGCGTCTTCGTGCACGTAGCGCTCTCCTCGGTCTGGGGTTACGGCCTGGGACGCGCTCGACAGGCCCGCAGTCCGGCGAGGGGTGTGGCGGTGATCATGGTGTCCCTGGCTGGGGCGGCCGTGCTGCACGGCCTCTACAACGGCGCTGTGGAGCTCTCCGACTGGAATCAGGCTGTGGACGGCCCATCCTGGATGGGCCTGGTGGTCTTCGCAGCGCTGGTCGATCTGGCGATCGTCTTCTGCTGGCTGGTCCGTCGGGCGCGGATGGTGCAGATGCCCCGGGTGGCGATGGCTCCGGCGGCGAGAGTGTCTGCCCGATGACCGCCATCGTGTCGTTGCCGGACGAGTCTCGCCGGTGTACCGGTTGGCTGGTCACGGGCTGGTTCGTGGGTGAGGGCCTGCGTGTACAGCGCGCGAAGGGAAGGCCCCGAAGCCCCTTTGGGCATGAGCTTACGACCAGTGCATCCCTTTGGCGACTGGACGGCTCCTGGGCCGGAGGGGACACGGCCCGTGCCGGTCCGATTTATTGAGCCACTCAGCCTGGAGCAGCAAGTCATATCAGCACGAACAATGCGCAATAGCCATCTTCAGAGGAGGCCATGGCTGGTCACGGCCTTGCATATACGGTTCGTGCGGATTTCTCGCCACGACCGAGCAAGATGGAGTATCCTCTGGCACCTGGTGTGGGTCCTTGTTTATGGTGTAGTACTGCCTGGAGTGAGCCAACGTGACGGGCCCTGCCGATTGTCATCATGCCTCAACAGACGAGGGTACAAACGCATGACCGATTCTCGAGTGCCTGCTGCTGCAGTCGTGATTATAATGCTCGCGGCCGCAAGTTGGGGGGCAACCCGTACGATCACCACGGTGGCGGGCGGGGGCACTGGAGACGGAGACGTGGCTACTCAAGCCATCCTGACCAGCCCAGGCGATGTGGCGCTCTGCCCCGATGGCAGCCTGTACATCGCTGACACCGGCAGTAATCGTATCCGCCGCGTCGATGGCCCGACGGGAGTCATCTCCACTGTCGCCGGGAACGGGAACGCGGGGTATGCCGGCGATGGAGGGCCGGCCACCGATGCCACGCTCTGTCGACCACAGGCGCTCGCCCTAGACGTGAACGGTGACCTATACGTGGCCGACACTGGCAACCATCGGATCCGTATGATCAGCGCTGCGACTGGGAGGATCACCACGATCGCTGGCAACGGACAGGAGGCCTATGCCGGTGACGGGGGACCGGCGCTACAAGCATCTCTTTATAATCCCTACGATATCGCCCTCGATCCTGCCCGGAACCTCTACGTACTAGAGCCGAACATCAACCGAGTCCGCAAGGTTGACCTGACAGCAGGCACCATCCGCACCGTCGCTGGCAATGGCACGTCGGGCTACTCAGGAGACGGCGGGCAAGCTATCAGTGCCAGCCTGGGAGTTCCTTGGGGTATTGCCGTTGGCAGCGACGGTAGCCTCTACATCAGCGACACGGACAACCGCCGGATCAGACGAGTAGACGCGGCAAGCGGGATAATTACTACGGTCGTCGGCAATGGCGACTACGGTTACAGCCTCGCGGGAAACGAGGGAGCCCACACCGGCATAGGCAATCCCACGAGCATTGCCGTGGCTCACGACGGCGGCATCCTATACCAAGACGGCAACAGCATCCACAGGGTCAGCGCTTTGGATGGAGTACTCGAAGACGTCGCTAGCGGGCGGAGTGCAGCGGCAATCGCGCTGGATACTGCTGGCAACGCGTATCTAGCTAGCAGAGCCGATGACCAGATCTATAGAGTCGACGCGACAACGGGGGAAGTCTCCGGCATTGCCGGCGGGGCACTTGGCGACGGTGGGCTAGCCTCGTGTGCAAGCTTGAAGCTTGCTTTCGGCTCATGTGTTGCCATCGACGACTCGGGAGACCTGTACATAGCAGATACCGGTCACCAACGTGTCCGCAGGGTGTCAGCTGCGACGCAGATCATCAGCACGGTCGCTGGCAATGGATCAGCGGGGTACAGCGGCGACGGTGGGCCTGCGACTCGCGCATCACTATCCGGGCCAATTGGTCTGGCTGTAGACGCCAGCGGTAATCTCTATATAGGTGACAGCAACAATCGCCGCATCCGCAAGGTTGACCATGCAACAGGAACCATTTCGACCATTGGAGGCAATGGACTAGGGGACGATAGCGGCACAATCGATGGAGAGGAGCGTTCCGCGCTGGACGTCAGTATGAACCCAGGAGACCTTGCGACCGACCCACAGGGGAATGTGTACCTCGCAGATGGCCTGAGAATTCGCAGGATCGATCATGTGACGGGCGCTGTCTCTGATGCTGCCGGCAGTGGGCTCTGGGGCTACAGCGGAGACGGCGGCCCAGCTCTGCGGGCGCGATTTCGGGGACTTTACGGGATCGCGCTTGACTTTGATGAAAACCTGCTTATCGCGGACTCGAACGGGAACTACCGGGTCCGCAGAGTGGATGCTGCAACTGGGACCATATCCACCATTGCCGGAAATGGAGAGTGGAACGACAGCGGCGATGGGCAACTGGCTACGAGCGCGAGCCTGAAGTGCCCGAGTGATGTCGGTGCTGACGGCCAAGGGAATGTCTATGTAAGTGACGGGAGGGCGTACCGCATACGGAGGATCGAAGCTGCTTCGCTAACAATATCGACGATTGCTGGAGACGGCACAGAAGGCTTATCCGGTGATGGTGGTCCTGCTGACAGAGCACACATTGATCCTTGGTCCATAGCGGTGAGTGTTCAGGGGGATGTGTACGTTGCTGAGCCTGACAACAACCGGGTAAGGAAGGTGAGTGGCGATCTTTCGGTACCAGGTCTGGAGGTAAGCCCGTCGGCGCTGTCGTTCCCACTGACGTTCGTCGGCCAGAGTGCGGTGCTGGCGGTGTCCGTCAGGAACGGGAGCGGTAGCACGATCAGCCTGAGTGCTGCTGCCACGGGGCCCTTCGAGGTCGCTCCACAAACCGTCGTTCTGGCGGCCGGCACAAGTGCCGAAGTCAAGGTGCGATTCACGCCATCCGGAGCTGGCGCCTGGCGTGAGCATGTAGAGTTCGTGCTAAGCGATGGCTCCAGCAGGCGGTGCCTGGTTTCCATCTCGGCGCAGGCGACGCCCCCCCCACGGCCGGTCATGCAGTTGTCGGTCAGCAGGCTTGTCTTTGGTGAGGTGCGTGCAGCCGGTGACAGCCTAGAGGAGAAGATCGAGATAACAAACAGCGGCGAACTCCCGCTGCTCGTGGATTCACTCCGCGTGGATTCGCCGCATTTCAGGGTGACACCAGCATCGCTGCTGGTGCCGGCGGGACAGCATACGACCCTCAGCGTCACGTTCGCCCCTAAGGTATTGGGCGACGTCTCGGCCCAGCTCACGGGAACCAGCGACGACCCCGACCGGAGGAGTTTCGCTGTCGCGCTCAGCGGCCGTGGTCGACCAGCCCACGTCACAGCGTCAGTGGACACGGTCAGTTTCGGTCAGGTAGTGGTCGGTCAGTCGTCTAGCCAAGTCCTTGTAATAACCAACAACTCGGGCGCTGCAGTCGCTATTACGAACGTCGTCCCCGGCGACCCGCAGTATTCGGTATCCTCGCGCTCCTTCACGCTGGCGGCCGGCAGCAGCCACGATATCACGGTGACGTACGCTCCGCAAGAGGGCCGTGCAGCCGCCTCGACACTGACGATCCTCACCCGCGACTCGGAGGTGCCCTCTCTCACCCTGGTCTTGGCCGCAACCACCGGGGTTAGCGGCGGCCCGGCGACCATAACGGTGCTGCCAGCAATCCTGAGCTTCGGCTCGGTCGCTATAGGCCAAAGCAAGTCCTTGACACTGCTTGTGAGCAACAGCGGCGGTAGCATGTTACGCGTGCTCAACCTTGTTGCGAGTACTGGGGATGTATCGGTCTCGAAAACGAGCTTTACAGTGGCAGCAGGGGGCGAGGAGGCACTGGCCGTGACGCTGCAGCCTACGCAGGTGGGCAGCTTTTCTGAGGCTCTAGAGATTCCCAGCAACGATCCTGCGCAACCAGTGGTGAGTATACCGTTAAGGGCGACGGTAACGAGCGGGAGCGGCCGGCCGTCCATGACGCTGGACACGCCCTCCCTGTCCTTCGGTCAGGTGGCTATGGGCGAGACAGCCGTCTTCTCTGTGCCCGTGCGCAATGTCGGCACGGCCACCCTTACCGTATCCAACGTCGTCTCTGACAACGTGCAGGCAGTCGCCTCTCCCACCTCCCTGAGCGTGCCGCCGCAGGAGACGCGGTCGCTGACGGTGCGCTACCGGCCGATGCCGGGAGGGGCGCTATCCGGGCGGTTGACGCTCTATAGCAATGACACCGCACAGCCGCAGGTAGGGGTGAGCTGGTCAGCGCTGGAGGTGCGGTCGCCGTATCTGTCACTGACCCGGGTGACCCCGGCGGACGGGGCCTTCGGGGTGGCGACTACGGCGGAGATCCAGCTGGTATTCAGCGAGCCGCTCTACTACCGCCGGGGGTACACGGCCCTGGACATCGCGGTGGTGCCGGAGCCCCTGTCGGGCCCGGTGGACGAGGATCTGCAGGTACGGGGCGACGGGCGGACGGTGGTGATCCCGGTGACCCTGGCCTCGGGCACGGTCTACCATCTGGTGGTGTATGGGGCGACGGGCCGGTCGGGTCTGGAGCTGTTCGACATGGTCGAGAGCAGCTTCTCGACCGGGGTCGCGGCGCCGGTGTTGGCCAGGTTGACGGGCCGGGTGGCGGGGGGCACCGGTGACCAGGTCACAGGCGCGGTCTACCTATACGATGCCAGCCGTAAGCTGGCGGGGCAGGCAGGTGTGGCGTTGGATGGGAGCTTCGAGATCCCAGGGGTACAGGCGGGGACTTACAACCTGTATCTGGATGGTGCCGTGGCTGACGGTCGCGTAGTCACCGGAACCTATGACATCAACGGGGATGGGGTGGCTGATGCCCTGACGGTGAGGGCGGGGGTCGACCAGACTGGGTTGTCGATCATGGCCACGGTGCGGACGGGGACGCCGCCGGTGGTCTCGAATGGTCTGGTGGCCGTCGACCTGGACAGCAGCGCCGGCAACCAGGGGCTCGCGACCCTTGGGGGTGTCGGTGGCGGGAGGTCCGTGGTGCTGGAGATGTATGCGACCGCGGCAGAGGGCTGGACGGGATCGGCGGTCACCGTGGCCTTCGACAGCAGCCAGGTATCGTTCGCGGGTGCGGAGGCTGGTGACAACCTGCTGCAGAAGAATGGCGGCACGGCGCTGTTCCTTCGCCGTGCCGACCCAGTCGCGTCGACGGTCGAGTTCGGCGGTGCCATCCTCGGGGCGACCGCATCGACGGCGGTGTCGGGGAGCGGTCTGCTCGGCCGGTTCCGCTTCACGACGATGGACGGCTTCACGGGCGAGACGGCGCTGCGGGTGAGCGTAGTCAAGGTGCGGAGCCTGACCGGCCGGACCGATGCAGAGCCCAACGTCCAGGCGGTGGTGCGCAGCACGGGGAGCGGCGGCGGTACGGCCGGGGGGGCTGACAGTGGGCCGTTGGCGCTGGACTTCAACCCGGCCGCCGGGGATCAGGCGCAGCGGAGTGGGGGCGGTGCCGTGGTCGGGAAGCAGTATATCGTGCAGGTCTTCGCGACGGGGGCGCCGGCGATCAACGGCTGGAGCGCGAAGGTCGAGTATGACCCGCTGCAGGTGAAGTATGTCAGCGGCAGTTTCCAGCCCTCGGGGATGGTACCAAGCCTGGTGGCGCTGGTCGAGGAGAAGGCCAACTACGTCAACCTTGGTGGGGCCGTGCTCGGAGGCAGCGGCAGTGGCTCGGGGAATGGCCTGCTGGGGACGGCGACCTTCGAGGTGCTGGCAGGATTTACTGGCTCGACCGACCTGGTGATCCACCAGATGAGCTGGAAACGGGTGGGCTCGGGGGAGGAGATACTGACGGTACTGGCGCGGGGAACGATCACCGCGACGGCAGTGGCTCTGGCCGGGGACTTCAACGGTGACGGGGCGGTCAACTTCAGCGACTTCTTCCTCTTTGCCGACGCCTTTGGCGGTAGCGACCCGGCATATGATCTGAGTGGCGACGGGGCGGTCAACTTCAGCGACTTCTTCGTCTTTGCCGATGCCTTCGGCACTGGTGAGGCGCGAGCCAAGCTGATGGCTCTGGCGCAGCAGTATCTGGGTCTGCCGACCGAAGCCGGGCTGGAGTCGACCTACCCGAACCCGTTCAACGCGGCGACGACGATCCGTTACCGGCTGTCTGAGCCGGGGCCGGTGCGTCTGGCGGTCTACGGTCTGACCGGGCAGTTGGTAAGGGTGCTGACCGAGGAGCGCCAAGAGTCGGGGTCGCATCAGGTGATCTGGGACGGTCGGGCCGATGATGGCGAGGGTGCGGCCACCGGGGTCTACCTGGTGCGGTTGGAGGGACTCGGTGGAGTCCACGTGCGCAAGGTGACGCTGCTGAGGTAGTGGTTCGGTGGGATGTGCGTCAGTAGAGCTGCGATCTCAAGGGTGGGAGGCAGACATGGTGTGCTCTTGTCGGTATCCGGCGTTCGCGCGGGCCCGGGCGAAGCGCGTGGCTTTGTGGGTGGCTCTGCTGGCAGCCGTGCAGTGGGTTCCCGGTGGCACTTGCGCAAGGGCTGGCGAGAACACGTGGACGAGTGCTGGTCCGTATGGCGGGAGGGTGGAGGCAGTTGCGGTGGATGCCGGTGATCCCCTGGCCGTCTATGCAGTGATGTCGAACAGCCGCCTGTACGGGAGTACTGATGGTGGCGACACCTGGACGCCGGTGGAGACGGGGAGCAGATGGGTCTACCGCGTGGTAGCCGACCCGCAGACCGCGCAGACCCTCTACGCGAGCACTTACGACGGCGTGGCCAAGACCACTGATGGCGGGCGGACATGGACCATCGCCGCCTCCTCTCCGGCGTTCGCAAATGCGCTGGCGGTGGATCCCAGGAATCCGCAGACGGTGCTGGCTGGCACGAACTCAGGCATTGCGCGGAGCTCAGATGGCGGGGCATCCTGGTCGGTGTTGAGGGACATTGGTGGGTATGACGTCCACACCCTCGCCATCGCTCCGACCAATCCGCAGGTAGTGTATGCCGGCACCATCAACGGGGGCGTGCTCAAGTCCACCGACGGGGGCACGTCTTGGCTGCCCCTGACGGGACTCACTAGTCGGTACGCTCGGGCCCTTGCGGTGGATCCGCGGAATTCGCAGGTCGTCTACGTGGGGCTGGGGAACACTGGCACGGGCGACGGTAGTGTGGTGTACCGGAGCACTGACGGTGGGGGCTCGTGGAGCAGACTCACCAGCGTACAGAACCCCTACGCGATCGTGGTTGACTCGCACAATCCGCAGACGCTCTTCATCGGCGCCGGGGGTGACGGCGTGCTGAGGAGTACGGACGGGGGTAGTTCCTGGACCTCTGCCACGGCCGGCCTTGGCGCCGGCAACGTGTGGGCTCTCGCGATGTCGGCTTCGGACCCACGAGTCCTGTACGCCGGGACTTTAGGGCTCGGAGTGTCCAGGAGTACGGATGGTGGGATCACCTGGGTTCAGGCCGCGAATGGACTCGACAACGCGCAGGTCTGGGGTCTGGCGGCAACCCCGCAGGCACTTCTGGCCGGGCTCTACGGGGGGGGGATCTGGCGCAGCGGCAGCAGCTCCACGAGCTGGACGATGGCCGCAGTGGCCGGTGCAGACGCCCGGTCGTGGAACTGCGCGGCGCTGTCCGCTGCCCCGTCTCAACCGCGAGTAGTCTACGCGGCGACCGACGGTGGGGTGTTGCGTTCCGAGGACGGTGGTGCGACCTGGTCGGCGACGACCTGGTGGGCTGGATACTCCTTCCGGGCGGTGGCGGTGGATCCCCAGGACCCGCAGACCGTGTATGCGGGCAAGTGGCCCGGGCTGAGAAAGAGCACCGATGGGGGTAGCACGTGGACCGACATCGATTATTCGGGGGAACCCAACGAGAACGCCTGCGTTTCGGCCCTGGCTGTGGACCCAACAAACCCGCAGCGGATCTACCTCGGACGAGGGGACGGCAACTCCGCTGGCTACGGCCCGAAGGGTGGCGTCTACCGGAGTATCGATGGGGGGAGCACCTGGACACCCATCAACACGGGCCTGGCGGCTGACACCTACGTTTCGGCGATCACCATCGATCCGGCCGACCCTGCGGTGCTCTACCTGGCCGCGGGCACTCAGGCGCAGATGGGCGGGAGCAGGGGGGTCTACAAGAGTCTGGACGGTGGCGACTCTTGGCGCGCAACGGGAGAAGGTCTGGGAAGCAATCCAGCCGTCCGCGCGGTGGTGGTGGACCCCACCAACTCGCAGGTCCTGTATGCAGGCGTCGAGTGGGCAGGGGTGTTCCGTAGTCCAGATGGCGGCAGCACTTGGCAGGCCGTGAACACTGGTCTGGACAACCTGGGAATCAAGGCGCTCGCGCTCGATCCTGGCGACCATACAACACTCCATGCCGCCACGAACGCAGGGGGGGTTCGGTCGATCACCTTCGTCACCCGGCTCTCGCCGGCTATCGAGCTCTCCGCGTGGTCGCTTTCCTTCGGCAGTGTTCAGGTGGGAGCGAGCAAGACGCTGACGCTCTCGATCGCCAATCCGGGAACCGCTCCCTTGGTGGTGACCGCCATCACGGTGGCCGGCAGTGATCGAGGCCAGTTCACCGTAACGCCCAGTTCGTTCTCAGTGGAGGCGGGCAGCCCGGCCCAGTTGGTATCAGTGACCTTCACCCCTACCGCCGCTGGAGGCCGGACTGCAACCCTGGCGGTGGAGCACAACGTTGCGGGTACCCCCGCCGGGGAGGTGTTCCTGGAGGGATCGGGTCTCGGGCAGTCCCTGCCGACCGTCGCGGTCTCGATTCCTGACGTGAGCGGGTACCCCGGGCAGACCGGTTTAGCTGCGGCCGTCCAGGTGGACCGGGCAGCCGGCATCGCTAGTGGTGAGTTGACCCTGACCTACGACCCGGCGGTCCTGACCTTCGCCAGTGCCACGGTCAGCGATCTGGCGGCGTCGGCAGGTATCACCGCCACTTCACGGAGCACTTCGGGCCAGGTACAGGTCACCCTGTCCGGGTTGCAGGGGATGGCAGTGGGCAGCGGGGCGCTGGTGAGTGTCTCGTTCAACGTCAAGGCCGGCTCGGTGTACGGCACGTACCAGTTGGGGCTCACGGCGGTACTGCGTGACCAGCATGGCGCCAGCATGCCGGTCACGACCCGAAACGGATCCCTGCGCGTCAGTTCGGCGGCGCTGGTATCGAAACTAACGCTATCCACCGTTGCGCTGACCTTCGACACCACGGCGGTGGGGGCCAGGTCACAGCGATCGCTGTCGATCGCCAACGCCGACAGCGTGGCGCACGCCATCACCGGCGTCACGATCATTGGCGCCGATTCCAGCCAGTTCGCAGTGACGCCGGTGGTGGCCACCATTCCGGCCGGGCAGGCCCAGGCCTTCGCGGTGGTGTTCGCGCCTACCTCGGTGGGCTTGAAACGGGCTTCGCTCGCGATCACCCAGGACGGGGCCACGACGGCGACCACCGTGACCCTCACCGCGTCGAGTCGGCTTCCTCCACGCCCAACCATGCAGCTGTCCGCGAGCGGATTGGCGTTCGGGGCAGTGAGGGTGCTGGAGCGGTCCGAGCTTCAGCTCGAGATCCGGAACGTCGGCGAGCTGCCGCTGCACCTCGATAGCCTTAGGGTGGACTCTCCCTTGTACGGGGTGACCCCCACGGCGGTGGTGGTGCCGGCTGGGGAGCGGGACACGGTCAGGGTAACCTTCTCGCCCACGTCGGTGGATGAGGCGCCGGCACAACTGGTGCTCTACAGCGATGACCCGGATGGGGCCTGGCAGGCGGTGTCGCTGACCGGCCGGGGGCGGCTTCCGCACGTGACCGCCTCAGCAGACACCCTGAGCTTCGGGCGGGTGGTGGTGGGGCAGAGCAGCAGTCAGGTGTTGACCCTGACCAACAACTCCAGCAGCACCGTAACGGTGAGCAACGTGGTGCCTGGGGATCCCCAGTATTCCGCATCTACCCGCTCCTTCACCTTCACACCAGGGAGCAGTCGAGACATCACGGTGACGTTGACGCCGCTGGAGGGCCGCTCGGCGACCTCGACACTGACGATCCTCACTAGCGACACCGAGGTGTCGGCGCTGACTGTGGTGCTCGCGGCCAAGACGGGGACCGTCTTGGGGGCGGCGGCCATCACGGTGCTGCCAACCTCGCTGACCTTCGGCTCTGTAGCGCTTGGCCAGAGCAAAAGCGTCACCCTGTTGGTGACCAACGACGGGGGCAGCAGCCTGCGGGTGCTTAACGTGGTGGCCAGCAGCAACGACGTGACCGTTTCCAAGGCCGGCTTCATCCTGGCGGCGGGGGCGGAAGAGTTGCTCACCGTGACCCTGCAACCAACGCGGGCCGGGAGTGTTGCGGAGACGCTCGAGCTGCAGAGCAACGACCCGCTCCATCCCCTGGTGCAGGTGCCGCTTCGCGCTACGGCAGTCGCGGGCGGTGGCCGGCCGTCCCTGGTGCTGGATGCCAGCGCGCTCTCCTTTGGCCAGGTGGCGATGGGGGAGACGTCGGAGTTCCAGTTGCCGGTGCAGAATGCGGGGACGGCGACGCTGACGATCTCGAACGTGGTGTCGGACAATGTGCAGGTGGTGGGGTCGCCGACGACGATGAGCGTGCCGCCGCAGGAGACGCGGTCGCTGACGGTGCGCTACCGGCCGATGCCGGGAGGGGCGCTATCCGGGCGGTTGACGCTCTATAGCAATGACACCGCGCAGCCGCAGGTAGGGGTGAGCTGGTCAGCGCTGGAGGTGCGGTCGCCATATCTGTCGCTGACCCGGGTGACGCCGACGGACGGGGCTTTCGGGGTGGCGGCTTCAGCAGAGATCCAGCTGGTATTCAGCGAGCCGCTCTATTATCGCCGAGGGTACACGGCGCTGGACATCGCGGTGGTGCCGGAGCCAGTATCCGGGCCGGTGGACAAGGATCTGCAGGTACGGGGAGACGGGCGGACGGTGGTTATCCCGGTGACGCTGGCCGCGGGCACGGTCTACCATCTGGTGGTGTATGGGGCGACGGGCCGGTCAGGGCTGGAGTTGTTCGACATGGTCGAGAGCACCTTCTCGACGGGGGCTGGGCCGGCGGTGCTGGCCAAGGTTGCCGGCCGGGTGGCGGTGGCCTTCGGTGACCAGGTCACAGGCTCAATCTACCTGTATGATGCCAGCCGCAAGCTGGCGGGGCAGGCAAGTGTGGCGTTGGATGGGAGCTTCGAGATCCCAGGGGTACAGGCGGGGACCTACAACCTGTATCTGGATGGTGCCGTGGCTGACGGTCACGTGGCCACCGGGACCTACGACGTCAACGGGGATGGGGTGGCTGATGCCCTGACGGTGCGGGCGGGGATCGACCAGACCGGGTTGTCGATCACGGCCACGGTCCGGACTGGGGCGCCGCCGCTTGCGGCGAGTGATCTGGTGGCTGTCGACCTGGACAGCAGCGCCGGCAACCAGGGGCTCGCGACCCTTGGGGGTGTCGAAGGCGGAAGGTCCATGGTGTTGGAGGTGTATGCGACGGCAGCGGACGGCTGGACCGGAGCGGGGGTCTCCGTGGCCTTCGACAGCAGCCAGGTATCCTTCGCGGGTGCGGAGGCCGGCGACAATCTGCTGCAGAAGAATGGTGGCACGGCGC
>JBAZUN010000127.1:0-13283 GCA_041661365.1 Candidatus Latescibacterota bacterium | reverse complement strand
TACAACATCCCCCAGTTCACCCAGGAGCTGCCGCTCGACCTGATGGAGCGGTTGCTGCCCTACCCGCGGATCTTCGGCACCAAGGACTCCAGCCGGGACCTTCCCCGGCTGATCAACACCATCCATCGGCTGCGCAGCCAGCGGCCCGAGTACGTGGTCCTGGTCGGGTGCGAGGAGATACTTTTCCCGTCGGTGCTGATGGGCGCCAGCGGCGGCACCATCGCCACCTCGGGGATCATCCCCGAGGTCATCGTCGAGATCTACGACCGGGCCCTGGCCGCCGACGTCGAGCGCGGCCGCGAGCTGCAGTATCGCGTGCTGGAGCTGATCAACCTGATGCTCCTCGGGGTGAACTTCCCCGAGGGGTTCAAGACCGGCGTGGCGGTGCGGGGGTTCGACGTGGGGCCGCCCCGGCAGACCATGAGCCAGGCCGAGCGCGAGTACCTGATCAAGCTCGAGGCGCAGATCGGGTGCATCCTCAGCGACATGGGATACTCGGTCAAGGGGCCGCGCTCCTGCCCGGTCACCAACCTGACCCCGATCGTGGGCCGGTGAGATGACCGCTGGCGGTCCCGGCGCCCTGGTCATCGGCGCCGGGATCATCGGCTGCGCCGTCGCCTATCACCTTGCCCGGCGCGGCCTGCGCGTCGAGCTGCTCGATCCCGAGCCCGGACCTTCCTCCACCACCCGGGCCTCCCTCGGGGTTCTCACCCACTTCAACGGCGGGGACAACCCCCTGTCCCGGCTCTACCGGGACGGTCTCGACGCGTACCCCGACCTGTCGGCCGCCCTGGCCGAGGAGACCGGGGTGGAGATCGGCTGGGAAGAGACCGGTGGCCTCGATCTGGTCCTGGACGACGAGGACGAGGTCCAGGCCCGGGAGGCCCTGCAGTACAATCTCGAGCGCAGTTGTCCGGCCGAGTGGGTCGAAGGTGCGGCCCTCGCCGACCTGGAACCGGCCGTGGCCGGCAGGGCCCGGGCCGCGGTCTTCTATCCTGGAGACCAGCGGGTCGACCCGGTGCGGCTGCGGCAGGGGCTGCTCAAAGGGGCGGAGCTGAAGGGGGCCACCTTCCGGGCCGGCGAGTCGGCAGTGGGTTTTGCGGCGTCGTCGGCCCAGGGCGTGACGGTGGAGACCCGGCAGGGCCGGTACAGCGCCGACCTCGTCGTCCTGGCCGCCGGCGCCCGGACGGCTCAACTGGCCGGGCTCCTCGGGGCGCGGGTGCCGGTGCGGCCGGTGCGCGGCCAGCAGGCCCGGTTCGCCGCGGGCCGGTCGATCCGGCGGGTGCTGCGGCAGGGAGGCCATCACCTGGTCCCGGACGGGGAGACCGTGGTGGTGGGGGCCACGGTCGAGGAGGTCGGGTTCGACGACCAGGTGACCCCGGAGGCGGCCACGGCCTTCAAGTCCCGCCTGGAGCGGGTCCTGGGCGTCTGCCCCGTGTCCCCAGTACCATTGGCGCAGCGGGCCGGGCTCCGGCCCAAGCCCAAGGGGGCGCGTCCGCTCATCGGGCCGCTGACCGATCACCCCCGGGTCTTCGTGGCTACCGGGCACTACAAGAACGGGATCCTGATGGGACCGGCCACCGGCGAGCTGGTGGCCGAATGGCTGGTCTCCGGTCGGCCCGGGCGAGATCTGAGCTACTTCGCGCCCGAGCGTTGAGTCGCGGATGAACGGTCGGCCGACGGCACCGGTCGGGTCGTCTCATCGACGGAGAGGAGAATCGCCATGCGCCGGCGGCATCGGTCATCCCGCAACTGGAAGCTCTACCTGGCGATCGCCGTGGGGTGCGGGGTGGCCGCGACCGTGCTTCACTTCCTCTTCGCCGTGCCCGAGCAGGTGCAGGAGTACGCGGACAAGCGGGTCGAGGAAGCGGTGCAGAAGGCGGTGAAGGAGGAGGCCCGCCAGGCCGCTGCAGCGGCCGAGGCCGCGCGCTGAATCAAGGCGCCGTCCGTCCCAGGCCGGTCAGGTATGCCTCCCATTCCACGGGGAGGAGCTGCTGCTTGCGGTTGTTGCATTCCTTGCAGCAGGGGACCACGTTCCCGCGGGTGGTCCGGCCGCCGCGGCTGAGCGGCACCAGGTGATCCATGGTCAGCTCGCGGGGAGGGAAGCGACGGCCGCAGTAGTGGCAGAGCCCGGTGCCGCGACGGTTCTTCCACCACTGGGTCCGCCGCAGGTCGTGGGCCTTCTGCCGCTCCTGCCGGAAGGTCTCCTCGGAGACCGGGTCGAACGGGGTGTCCTCCATGGCGCTCTCTCCCGGGCGGGGTCTACAGAAGGGTAATCGCGGTCGCGAGCCGGCGCAATCGGTGAGGTGGAGATGACGCATCCGGTCCTCCCGCTCTTCCCGCTCCCCCTGGTCCTCTTCCCCGGCCAGCGCCTGCCGCTGCACATCTTCGAGCCGCGGTACCGGGCCATGATCGCCGACTGCCGGGCCGCGGTCACCGCTGCCGGAACCCCGGCTCCCTTCGGGGTCATCCTCGGCCGCGACACCCACCTCCTCGGCCGGATCGGCTGCGCCGCGGTCATCGAGCAGATCCTGCGCGAGCACGACGACGGCTGCCTGGACCTGGTGGCACGGGGGGACGGCCGCTTCCGCGTGCTCGCGGTCCACGAGGATAAATCCTACCTGACCGGCTCGGTGGAGCCGGTGCCCGACGAGGCGGAGGCCGTCGACCCGGTCCTGGTAACCCGGGTCGGTTCACTCTACGGTCGGCTTGCCGCCCTGGTGGCCGAGGAGGTCGGCGTGGCTCCGGAGGGTGCGCCGCCGGCCCGGGCGTTCGAGCTGGGCCAGGCCGCGGGGCTGACCGTGGACCTGCGCCAGCACCTTCTCGAGATCCCCTCGGAGAACCGGCGCCTGGAGTTCCTGCGGCTGCACCTCGAGGGGCTGCTGCCGGCTCTGGAGGAGCGGGCCGAGGAACGGCGCCGCGTCCGTTCCAACGGCCGCCCGCGCGCCTGATCGCCCGTGAAAGCTAATCGTAGCGGCTGAGGATCTCCAGGTTGCGGGAGGCCGGGGTTTGCCCTACCTTGGCGCCGCGTCCGGTGGCCGGGCGCGGCATCCGGACCAGAGGGAGAGAGAGGAGGGCGAGGCGTCATGGCACAGGTGTTGGGTCTGTTGATGAGCGGGCGACGGAACGGCTTCACCTCGGGGCTGCTCGAGGCCGCCAGGCAGGGAGCGGAGAGCATCCCCGGGGTCGAGGTCGAGATCGTCCACGTCAATCGTCTGGATATCGGGCCGTGCCGGAGCTGCTTCACCTGCATCCGGCGCGAGTCGCACGACTGCGCCCAGAAGGACGCCATGGGCGCGGACGGCGAGCTGATGGCCAAGGTGAAGCAGGCCAACGGCTGGATCGTCGCCGATCCGGTCCACATGTGGGGCCCCACCGCCACCTGTCACCTCTTCATCGAGCGGTGTTACCCCTTCCTCTGGAGCGGCGGGCTGTCGGGGATGCCGTACATGTCGATCTCCTGCGCCACCAACCAGGGGATGCAGCGACTGGCCAACGCCCTCCTCTGCAAGTGGGCCTTCACCTTCGGTCTGCGGTACATCGGCGGCCTGCCGGTGCACACCACCTACCTGGCCAAGGCGCGCGAGGAGGCGGTGGCCCTGGGACGGCGGCTGGGCGAAGCCGCCAGCGAGGACGCGCAAGGCCGCAAGCCGGTAAGCGATACCCAGCGTTTCCTCGACTACCTCGACAAGCCGTGGAGCGCCCTGGAGCCGTACCTGGAGAACCTGACCGACGGGACCATGGAGTACGAGGGTTCGCTCATCGCCCAGGGGCTGGTCTCCTTCCAGCGGGCCGAGGCCCGGGATCTGCTCGAGGAGGCCAAGGAGCCGTTCCAGCAGGCCCTGGCCCGGTACCGCGAGGGCGACAAGGCCGCGGCCACCGAGTTGTTGGTCCGTGCCAGCGCCCTGTGGACCCATGCCACCTGGAAGGAGTTCCTCGAGGAAGAGGTCATCGGTACCCGCGTGCCAGGGGCGTACCGTCCGATCGAAGGCAAGGGGTAACCAGGCAACAGGAGGAGGGAGTGAGGATGGACAAGGTCGACGTCCACGTCCACGTCTTTGACCGCTTGAGCGATCAGTTCCCCCGCGGGGTCAGCACCCTGGCGCCGGCCGAGCGGACGGCCACGGCCGAGCAGCTCCTGCGCGAGATGGACGCGGCCGGGATCGCCCGGGCCGTGCTGATCGACATGGGGGGGACCCGGCTGGAGGAGCACCGGTACGTGACGAGCTGCATCCGGCGCTGGCCCGACCGGTTCGTGGCCACCGGCCTGGTCGACGTCAACGACCCTGACCCGCCGGCGCGGCTGCGCGAGCTGGTGGCGGCCACGGGGATCAAGGGGATCCGCTTGGGGAATCTGGGCGATCCGGCGGCGACCTCGGCCAACGAGCTGCTCGCCTACGGCCTGTTCGAGGTCGCCTCCGAGCTGGGCCTGAACATCAACGTCTACGCCTCCGGCGGCCAGGTGGGAAACCTCGCCCTGCTGGCGGCGGCCTTTCCCAAGGTCACCATCTCGCTGGACCACCTCGGGGTCTGTCCGACCACGGCCTCGAGCGTGGACCGCTGGGGACGGCCCCGGTTCGACGACGAGCCGCTGCCGCCGGTCACCTATCCGCGGATGCTCGACCTGGCCCGGTTCCCCAACGTCGTCGTCAAGATCTCCGGGGAGTACGCCTTTTCCAAGGTGCCGTGTCCCTACGGCGACATGAAGCCGATGGTCGAGCGGGTTTACCGGGCCTTCGGGCCGGGGCGGATGATGTGGTGCAGCGATTTCCCGTGGATCGTCGTGGAGCCGGGATACGGCCGACTCGCGGCCTTGCTCGACCAGCATCTGCCCGATATCCCGGCCGCGGAGCGGGAGCAGATCATGGGCGGGAACGGGCTTCGCGTCTGGTTCGACGAGTAACCTCCGTCCTCAGCCGCCGGTGCCGCTCAGCAGCCGTTCGGCGTTCAGGCCGAGGACCTGTTCCAGGTCGCGCGGTTCGAGCCCGGCGGCCGTGACCGCGTCGAGCCGCTCGGCGAGGATGGTCCACGAGGCCACGCCGAAGTCCGAGCCGAAGAGGACCTTCTCGCTCCCCGCGGTCTCCACGAGGTACGGCAGCTCGCCGGCCTTGGGGCCGCAGAAGCACAGGTAGAGGTTGGGCAGGTCGCGGGCCAACTGCCCGGCCGGGTGGATGTAGTCCGACAGCCCGGCGTGACCGGCCACGATCGTCGCCTCGGGGACCCAGCGGGCCAGGGCCGCCACCTGAAAGGTGGTGGCGTAGGGCGGGGTGCCGTCGTGCAGGATCACCGGCACCCGGTGCCGGGCCGCGCACCGCAGGATCTCCACCGTGGTCTCCTTGACCATCGAGGCGGCGAAGGCCTGACACCAGGGGTGCATCTTCACCCCGCGGAAGAGGGGATCGGCCAGGCAGCGCTCCACCTCGGCCACCCCGGCCTTGCCCTGCTTGGGATCGGCCACGGCAAAGGGGATCAGCCGGTCCGGGCAGGCCCGCGCCTCCCTGGCCAGCCGGTCGTTGGCTCCCGGGCAGTCCTCGTAGAACCCCATCACGGTAAAGACGCAGGCAGCCTGCACCCCGCAGCGGTCCATGCCGGCGACAACCGCCTCCCGGTCGGGCAGGGGCTGGTCCAGCCAGCGTTGGTCGAGGTGGGCGTGGAAGTCGATGATCTTCATGGCAGCCCGAAGAGCCTCCTGGCGTTGTCGGCCAGCACGGCCCTGAGCTGGTCCGGGGGGAAGTCGAAGCGCTGGAGCATCGGCAAAGCAGCAGCGTACCGGTTGCGCGGCTCGCCGCTGGCAAAGAGGACCCGCTCAGGCCCGCTCTGCCCGATTACCTGCTGCACGGCCTCACCCCAGATCATCGCCGTCTCCAGGTGAAGGTTGGGCACCTCGGCGATGGCGCCGGGGAGCTCGAACCACATGTCGGCAAAGCCGGCGAACCCGGCGATGAAGGCGGTTTGCGGGTACCGACGGGCCACCTCGCCCACGGCCAGGATATCGGACTGGACGTAGGTGCCGGTATGGAACATCACCGGCCAATCGTAGTCCGCGGCCAAGTCGAGCAGCGGCTCGACCACCGACTCGGTGGGGAGGAATCCCTGGCGCGAGGGATGGAGGAAGAGGCCCACGGCCCCCCGGTCGCGGCAGCGGGTCAACTCCTCCGTGGCCTCGCGACCGGCCCAGGGATTGGCGGTGACCAGGGCGTGGACCCGGGGGCTGGCCTGGAGCAGGGCATCGTTCCCCTCGCGGTGACGCACCACCAGCCAGGCACCCATGGGACGGGCCACGGCCCGTTCGATCCCGGCCCGGTCCATCCGGGCCAGCAGCTCGGTGACGCTCAACCGCAGGTGCTCCTCCTCGCCGAGCAGGACGTGGGCGTCGATGATCGGTCCGGGATAGTTCGCGAAGGGGACGGGGGTGGTCATGCGGTTCTCCTCGGAGCTGTCCCGGTATTGGGGATATCTGGCGGCTGTCGACCGCATCGATCGGGCGCCAAGCCATTCCTTAAGAAACTGCTGGGATGCCAGTAGACCGAAAATCACTCCTCTCGTCGACGCAGGTATACTCGGTTTGATGCTGATGGTCTACATCGACAGAGCGCGCACGTAGCCAATGTACGGTTTAGCTCGATCATGTCACTCGATCGCATGATGGCAGGCCAGACCGCGATCCCGGAGGGCGGTTCCGGTTGTCCGCGGGATAGCTCACGGCGTCACTCCAGGCCAGAACCAGGTCAGCGAACGGTTCCACGGTAAGCAATCCTGCGGTCCACAGGAAGGCGCGGTCCCGCTCTGGAACCTCGGTCAGATCCAGCCACCGGCAGTCCACCAGGATCGGGGCGCTGCCGGCCAGCTCCGGGTCGTGCCCGAGCCGAGGCTGCTGGTCGCCGATCTCCGCCAGAAAGGTGAAGTGCTGGTCTCCTGGTCCGTAGGTGACGACGCTGGTCTGGCGGGCGATCTGGCCGGATACCTGGCATTCCTCTGCCAACTCCCGGAGGGCGGCCTCGGTCGGTGATTCCGAGTCGATGATCCCTCCCCCCGGCAGGCACCACCACTCGCACCCCTCGTGCCGATGCTTGACCAGCAGGACTTTCGCACCGCGGTGCACGATGCATTGGGCCCTCGACATGGGTGATGCTCTCCCTGTATGAGGTCAGGCTTCCTCGGTGGCGATCGTCTGAGAGAAGCAATCACCCCCTGGGCGAGATCTCGATCATGCCCGGCGCCAACGGCAGGGTGATCCGGTTGCCGTGGACCTGGGCCCCGGCCGCGCCGGTCCTCCATTCCCCCGCGGAAAGCTCGATGACCAGCGGCAGGTCAGAGGCCCGATCGGCCAGGACCTGGACCGTGCCGTCCGCCTTGGCCGTCAGGTCGATCACCACCTCGTGGAGGTGGATGCGGGTGATCGTCAGCGCCGGCCAGTCCCTCGGCAGTCGCGGCCGGAGTCTGAACCCCTCTGGGGTCGGCTCGAACCCCAGGAAGCCGTAGAGCATCACCTGGGGCACGAGGATGCTCTCGAAGAACTCCTTGTCCAGCCCCAGTCCCCCCGCGACGTTCCCGCCCTGCATGGTGCCGCGCGTCGGATCCTTCTCGTAGTAGGCGCGGTACCCGCCCTCGGCCTGGGTCTCGGCGAACCAGACGAGGATCTCCTTCAATCGCTGCCAGGCGTCGTCCGGTCCGTCGACGGCCAGCCGGCAGATCAGGTCGTGATAGGAGAAGCCCAGCACGGCGCCGCCGTCCTGTACCTGGTATCCCCAGGGGATGCTCTCGGGGCTGGACCAACCCCAGAAGTAGTAATCGAGGTTGCGCCGCGTCGTCGCCCGCGGGCCGAAGCGCCAGTGGTAGATGTCCGCCCCGGTGGAACTGTCGCCCTCGACGAGCCGCCGGCCGCTGATCCAGTCGCGGATGCGGCGCGTCTGCCCGGCCGTGGCGAAGCCGTGATAGACCGCCTCGTTGTTGAGGAAGGTCCAGCCGTAGTCGTGCATGACCCCGTCGAGATCGACCGTGCCGAAGCGGTCGGTCTCCGGGTTCCAGAACCGCTTCGCGCCGTACTCGCGCACCTCCCGGGCGTGCCGCCGTAGGTCGGCCGGGTCAAAGGCATTGGCCCCTTTAGCCACGCCCCATTCCGGGTGCGCGGCGACGGTCTCTTCGAGCGTTGCCAGGTCGAGCAGGGCGTCGTGGTAGTAGATCGTGGCCAGCGCGTCCTCGCCGCCGAAGGGGAGCAGGTCCCAGTAGTTCCCCCCGATCCCTTCGCCGGGGATGATCTGCTTCTCCCCGGCGTCGGTCCAGCGAACGCCGCTGCGCCCCTCGTGGCCGGGCCAGGTCGTGTAGATGCACCGCCGGTCGCGGGTGTCGAACTCGCGCATGGTGAAGCGCATGGCCGTGCGCACTCGGCCGATCTGGTCGCGCAGGAAGGTCAGGTCCCGCGACCAGACGAAGTAGTCGTGGACGCCGCGGATGAAGTTCGGGTTGTTGATCGGGTGGCGGGTGTCGCAGGCGGTGTGGAAGGACTTGATCACGACCTTGGCCGGACCGGCATTGTCAAAGCAGAGGCGCAGGCCGGTGATGGTGCCGGTCCACCCGGGTACGCGGTACACGGGGATCATCGTGCGGGTCTCGGCCCGCGTCAGGTCCATCCTGCCGGCCCCGCCGCCCATCGGCATATAGGTATGGGTGCCTCCCTCGGCCGTGGCAGGGGCAAAGTAAAATCGACGGTCCGGGCTGAGCTCGGCCTGTTCCTGGGTGGTCCACTCGACGTAACAGCTCGCCTGCTCCAGTCCCTCGGCCCACCAGTTCAGGCGCAGCCAGGGACAGGTGCGGGCCGATACCCCGATCGCCGGACTTTGCGCGCTGGCCCGGGGCTCGGTCAGCTCGAGGACCCAACCTCGGTCGTTGACCTCGCCCCCCTTGGCGCGGCTCACCGTCCACCCCTCGGGCGTGGCGCGCGGGGCATCGTACCCGGGAACGCCGGTCCCCTGGAAATGCCATCCCACCCCGCCGGCCTGCGTCCACAACGGGAAGGGCCATCCTTCGGCGTGGGCCGGGCCGTCGTGCTGCTGGGTATGGACGTACCCCTCGGTGTTGATCCCGCGACCGGTCAGGGCCGTAACCCATCGCCGCCGCATCGCGCCCAGCTCCGCGCCCGTGCCGCGGGCGGGCCACAGGGTGGCCATCGGCATCCACTCGTCCCACAGCGGGATCAGGGGCCCGGCTGGCTGGTAGTGCAGCCAGAACAGCTCGCGCAGGGCCTGCATCGGCCCTTCCTGTCCAGGGACGACGAAGCAGGGGAAATCCTCGGGTGGGTTGGTCATGGGATGCACCAGCGTGATGGGTGGTTGGGATCTTCGGTCGTGATGGTCCGCAGGCTCAGTCACGCCAGGGCCGTTGCAGGAAAGGCGCCACCCGGCGATGGCTCCAGGCGTGGGGTCTGACCTGGTCTCCCTGCTGCATGAAGTGGGCGAAGATCAGGCTGTTCCGGCGATTCACGGCTGTTTTCCCCCGGGGTTGGCCAGGCGCTCCTCGACGCTGCGCACCTTGTCGTCCATGGTCTGGTCCCGGTCCGTGCGGGTGCCGAACCGCAGGGTGGAGGAGATCCGCGGCGCGCCCAGGGCGTGGACCACCTCGTGGCAGCGTTTCACCGCGGCGAAGACCGCGTCCCACTCCCCCTCGACATTGGTGCCGTAGGCGTGGAGCCGGTGCTTCAGGCCCGCTTCCTGCAGCACAGTCTCGCAGGCGGCCACGTACCTGGACACCGATACCCCGACGCCCAGGGGGATCACGCACAGGTCGGCGATGACGTTCATCGGGTGCCCTCCTCGGCAAAGGCCTCGGCCGGACCGTACGGGGCCAGGCCCACGGTGATGTAGGGGTTGATGGCCGTGTCGTCCTCGCGCTCGGCGGACCGCCAGAGTCGACGACACAGGTCCCGCTTGATCGGCTCGCGGGTCGGATCAGCGGCCAGGTTCCGCATCTCATGCGGGTCCGCGGTCAGGTCGTAGAGCTCGTCCTGGTCAAAGCCGTTGTAGATGTACTTGTGGTTGGCGGTGGTCACCGAGCGTTGGGTGTAGTAGAGCTCCACCCCGTTGCACTGGGTGTGGATCTCGTCGCGCCACCCGGCCGGCTCGTTCCCCTGCAGGAAGGGAAGGAGACTGGCGCCGGTGAAGTAGCGGTCAGCGGTAACCCCGGCCGCGTCCAGGAAGGTCGGCCCCCAGTCGGCCAGGGAGACGAAGGCCGGCACCCGGCGGCCCGGCTGTTGCTGACCGGCCGGCCAACGGACCACGGCCGGGACCTGGTACGCCCCGCGGAAGCAGGGGATCCCCTTGGCGAACAGGCCGTGGTCGCCGCAGTAGTCGCCGTGGTCGGCGCAGTAGACCACGATGGTATTCTCGCGCTGGCCGGTGCGGTCGAGAGCCTCGAGCAGGCGACCGAACTGCTCGTCCAGCCAGGTGCAGTAGGCCCAGTAGTGGCGGATCCCTTCGCGCACCTCACGCTCGGTGAGCTGGTCGAAGCGCAGATGGCGGAGGCGCTGGTAGACCCTGGGCTTATCCTCCAGGTCGTCGCTGTACGAGACCGGCAGGGGGACGTCCTCGAACCGGTACCGGTCGAGGCAGTACCGCGGTACCCGATACGGATCGTGCGGGCCGATGGTGCCGACGTACAGGCACCATGGCTCGGTCTCTCTGCCCAGGCGGTC
The DNA here is from genome assembly GCA_041661365.1 of Candidatus Latescibacterota bacterium. Lineage (GTDB taxonomy): Bacteria > Latescibacterota > UBA2968 > UBA8231 > UBA8231 > CAITNQ01. Next base: position 2,596 of record JBAZUN010000127.1, on the reverse strand, counting down.
GATCACCTCGACTCCGCGGCTGACGGCGGTCTCGTCGTGCTGGTGCCCGCCCTCGTTGCTGGTCCCGTAGAGCGTGTACGCGCCGTACCCCGGCCGGAGGATCTGACCCTCGCCGCGCTCGGTCGGTGACGTCTCCTTGGCCACCCGACGGTACTGGTCCCAGGTCATCCCGTGGTGGTCGGCGGCCGTACCGGAGACAAAGTGCTCGGTCCATCCTCGATCCCCGGGCGACTCCTGGACGCTGACGTGCCATTTCCCCGAGTAGTGCATCCGGTACCCGGCCTCGGCCAGGTCCTCGCTCCACAGCCGTATCCCGGGCCGCAAGCCGTAGCTGAGGGCCTGGCGGTTGCAGACGTTGTTCCAGACCCCGTGGCGGGAGGGATAGAGCCCGGTGTGGAAGGTGGCTCGGGAGGGACAGCAGTGCGGGGTGGGACAGAAGGCGCTGGTGAAGGTGATCCCCTCGCCGACGAGCCGGTCGAGGTTAGGGGTCTGGGCCGGGTGCTCGGGAAGGACCGTGTCCCCGCGCTGGTGGTCGGTCATGTACACCAGGATGTTGGGTTGGCTCACCGCGGATCTCCTGTCGTTGGGCGCGGTCCTCTCATCCCCCTAACACGTGTTCCTCGATCGCCGCGGCAAAGCCGTCCTCGGCGAACGGCGGGGCCAGCCTCACCCCGGTGTCGGCCAAGGCCTGACGCACCTCCTCGTGGGCGTTCCCCATCAGCACCCCGGTCCCGGCGATCCTGAGCATCGGCAGGTCGTTGTTCCCGTCGCCGATCGCCAGGACCTGGTCCAGCGGCACCCCCGCGGCCGCGGCCAGGGAGCGCAGGGCCGTGCCCTTGCTGACCTCGGGATGCATGATCTCCAGCAGCTCCTTCGCGGCCCAGGCCACGTAGATCCGACCGTCGAAGCGGTGCCGCAGCTCGGCGATCACCTCGTCCTGACCGCTGGTCCCGGCGTAGAGCATCACCTTGGGTGGAGCTCCCAACTCACCTGAGTGGATCCTCGCCAGGAGCTGTCGATCCTGCACGTACCCCACGCTGTTCCAGGCAACCACCGCGGTCGGCTCAGCGGGCGCCTCCTCGAAGCGGTACTCCTCGACCAGACCGGTCGGCGTCTCCTCGCAGCGGCAGTAGATCAGGCGCAGGCCTCGGCTCATGGCGTGGTCGACTAGATCGTGGAAGACCGGTCCGTCGAGGCAGCGCGAGAAGAGCAGGCGCCGACGACCATCGGTGACCGGGCCTGCGGCCGCGGCGCCGTTGTACCCGCACACTTGGGCCACGTCCATCAGGTCGGGATGATCGGCCAGGGGGTGGAGGGAGCGGCGGATGCTACGGCCGCTGATTGCGGCGATCTGAATCCCCCGGGCCACCACCCGGCGGAGCGCGGCCAGAGCGCGGGCCGATGGCTGGCCAACAGGGTCGAGCACGGTGCCGTCGAGGTCAAAGGCGACGAGTCGGATCATGGCGTTCCCGGGAAAGGGGGGCGAACCCCGAATCGCTGGTATCGGTCGAGATCGGGTAGAGCATCCCGGCATCGATCGCCGGCCTTCTGAGTCTAGGCCGGCGTCCGCTCCCGTCAATACGGTCCGGCCGACGGTCCCCCGATCCGGTTGTCGCGGGACGGTTCGCGGCCTAGATTGCCTGCACGGCTGCCGGGCATCGGCGGTCCGGACTACCCAGTGCATCGGAGAAGCACCAGGAGGATGGCGATGATACACCGCACCGAGCTCCGGCCGGCCCCCCTCGGGCAGGTCAGGGTCGAAGGCGGGTTCTGGGGACAGCGCCGCGAGATCAACCGCCGCCGCACCCTGGTCAGCCAGCACGAGCAGCTCGAGCAGACCGGCCGGCTGGACGGCGTGGACCCGACCTTCAAGCCGGGCGACCGCACCGCCCACCACATCTTCTGGGACTCGGACATCGCCAAGTGGATGGAGGCGGTGGCCTACAGCCTGACCACCCATCCCGACGCGGAGCTGGCCGCCCGTCTCGAGGACGCGGTCTCCCGGTTCGCCCGCCTGCAGCGGCCCGACGGGTACGTGAACTCCTGGTTCACCGCGGTCGAGCCCGAGCGGCGCTGGAGCAACCTGCGCGACTGTCACGAGCTCTACTGTGCCGGACACCTGATCGAGGCGGCGGTGGCCCACTTCGGCGCCACCGGGAAGCGGCACTTCCTCGAGGTGATGGGCCGGTACGCCGACTACATCGGCTCGGTCTTCGGCCGCGGGCCGGGTCAGCGGCGGGGGTACCCTGGCCACGAGGAGATCGAGCTGGCCCTGGTCAAGCTGCACCAGGCCACTGGGCAGGCCCGCCACCTCGACCTGGCCCGGTACTTCATCGACGAGCGAGGCCAACAGCCGTACTACTACGACCAGGAGGCCGAGGTCCGCGGTGACGCCCGTCGGGGTGGGTATGACTACTGCCAGGCCCACCGGCCGGTGCGCGAGCAGGACCGGGCCGTGGGCCACGCGGTGCGGGCGATGTACCTCTACGCCGGGATGGCCGATATCGCCCGGGCCGACCGCGACGAGGGGCTGATCCGGGCCGGGCTGCGGCTGTGGGAGAACGTCTGTCTGCGCCAGCTCTACGTCACCGGGAGC
>JBAZUN010000126.1:5828-13378 GCA_041661365.1 Candidatus Latescibacterota bacterium | reverse complement strand
GCGCCTGGGGTCAACCGAAGGCCACGCCGGTCGATCTGGCGACCTTTGCCCCGGACCTGCGCGTCGACCGGCCGGCCGGTCAGGCCGCCACGGTGAACAACGCCTTCTACGCCGCCACCCTCTGCCCGCAGAGCGGACAGATCTCCAGTCTCCAGCCGCTGCAGGTCCCGGATGCCGCCTTCTACTATTCGCCCGGAGGCGGCGACCGTCGCATGCTCCACTACAACCCCGACCTGTGGGTCCCGAACCGGACCTGGACCCACGCCTCGGACTGGAATCCGCCACCCTACGCCACGCTGGCCGAGGGACCGCTGGTCCTGCGCACCCGGAGATGGGGCGACCTGCCCGGGCTGCACGGGGTGCGCTGCAGCGTGGAATACACCTTCTACGCCTGGACCCCGTGGATCCGCACCCGGACCGTGCTGGAGGTGGAGGCGGTGCTGACCACCAACGCCATCCGGAACGAGGAGATCGTGGTCAACGCGGACCAGGTGGATTGCTGGGCCTGGAAGGAGACCGACGGCCAGGTCCACGACCGGCCGATCGCTCCGGATCCGTCCCTGCCGGCCGGGGTGGTCGGCGTCATCCGCAACGAAGCGCCGTGGATCGCCTTCTACCAGGCCGCCACCGGGGCCGGGATCGCCGGGATCCGGCTGGCGCAGCAGGCCACCACCCGCGGGGCCGGCGAGCGGGCTTACTGGAACACCGGCACCCTGGTCGCCGACTACGGCTGGGGGTTCCGCTACTGGTCGCGCTCGCTGATCTACGGCACCGGCGACTTCTGGCCCGACCGCGAATACGTGGTTGAGCCCGGGCTGCTCTACACCGACGAATGCGCCTACCTGCCGGTGGTCGTCGGCGGTGAGGGCCGCGAGCGCTTCGCCGGCCTGGAGGCGACCGAGGCCCGGCTGCGCCAGCCGATCGAGCGGATCTGGAGCGGGTCAGGACCGTACTAACTCGGCCCCGGAAGGCCGTGCGGTCCTATTGCGCCTGGGTCAGGAAGAAGGCCAGCAATTGTTCGCTGGTGAAGAACGGGGGCACCTCCTCGTGGCCCAGGCCGGGAAGCACCACCAGCTCCGCCGGACCGCCCAACGCCCGGTAGCGGCGGGTAAGCTCCCCCACGTTCTCCTCCAGCGGCACGATCGCGTCCCGGTCGCCGTGGATGTTGAAGAGGGGTATCCGCTCAGCGGCGATCGGGCCGAGGCGCTCGATCGGGTTGTGCCGCGCCGCCTGAGCGCGAAAGCGCTCCTCGTCCATGCCGTACCCGGTATGGATCCGGGCATCGGCAAGACGGAGCCCGTCGAGGTTCACCAGGGTGTAGATCCCCCCGATGGCCTTGACGCACTCCGGGTGCTCGGCGGCCCAGTTGTAGCACTGGAGACCGCCCCGGCTCTGGGGCCACAGGATCGCCTTTTCGGCCAGCCCGAAGCTGCCGGTGCAGACGCGATGGAAGGCCGCGAACCCCTCGCGTCCGGCCGGGCTCCCCCACGATTCCCCCACGTCGACCCCGGCGACGTGGATCCCGGCCGCCAGCAGCCGCTCGACGTACCAGGCGTGGAGCTGCTTGGGCAGGGGGTAGGTGTCGTTGATGAAGGTCGGGGCGTACCACACCCAGGGACGCGGGCCGACCGGCGCGGTGGTCGGCCGGAGGATGAACCCGTTCCACCGGTCAGCGGTGAAGTCGATCCGCTCGGTGCCGAACTGCCTCGATCCTTTCACGTCCTCCGTGGCCATCTATTCCTGTCCTTGTCGCGGGGGTGACGATGGGCCATGGGGATTCCTCCCGATGGCGTCGGATCAAACGTCCGGCTTGACCAAGCCGATCCGGTTGTTTAGGTAGATTCGTCGTTCGGCAAAACACAGAACAGCAGAACAAAGGTAAGTGAACTTCAGCGACCGGGGGAAGGACTTCGGCTCCGTCATCGAGGAGCCAGGCCATCTCGGGCGCTACCCCGGTCAGCACCTCCATTCCCGCGAGGCTCCCATGCGCTACGGCTGGTTCGACAACGAGCGACGCGAGTACGTGATCGACCGGATCGACGTGCCCGTGTCCTGGACCAACTACATCGGCGTGAACACGATGTGCGCCGTGCTCTCCCACGTGGCCGGCGGGTACAGCTTCTATCGCCACGCCGAGCATGGACGGGTCACCAAGTTCCGCCCGAACGGCGTGCCGATGGACTGGCCGGGGCATTGGGTCTACCTGCGCGACGACGCGGACGGCGACTACTGGAGCGTCACCTGGCAACCGGTGGGCAAGAGCCTGACCGAGGCCCGGTACGAGTGCCGGCACGGGCTGTCCTACTCGCGATACCTGGCCGAGTACAAGGGCATCCGGGCGGAGCAGATCCTCTTCATCACCCGCGAGGACGACGTCGAGCTGTGGGACGTCCGGGTGCAGAACCTTTCGGACCGATCCCGCGCCCTCAGCCTCTTCAGCTACCTGGAGTGGAGCTTCCACCACGTCGAGATCGACAATCAGAACCTCCAAATGTCGCTCTACGCCAGCGGCGCGAGCTGCAACCAGGGGGTCATCGAATACGACTTCTACTACGAGCCCTGGACCTATCACTACCACGCGGCCTCCTTTGCGCCCGACGGCTTCGACACCACGCGGGAGGCCTGGCTGGGTTCCTACCGCACGGAGCGCAACCCCCTGGCCGTGGAGCTGGGCCGCTGCTCCGGCAGCGAGGAGCTGACCGGGAACCACTGCGCCAGCCTCCACAAGCGGATCGTCCTTGAGCCCGGCCAGGAGACGCGCCTCGTCTTCATGCTCGGGTACGGCAATCGCGCCGCGGGGCTGGAGAAGAAGGCCAAGTACAGCGACCTGGCGAAGGTCGATGCGGCCTTCGCCGACCTCAAGGAATACTGGGACCGCAAGTGCGCCGTCTTCCAGGCCAAGACCCCTCACCCCGGCCTGGACACCATGACGAACGTCTGGAACCTCTACCAGGCCGAGACCTGCGTGGTGTGGAGCCGCTTCGCCAGCTTCATCGAGGTCGGCGGCCGCACCGGCCTGGGGTTCCGCGACACCAGCCAGGACGTCATGGCCGTGCCGCACACCAACCCGACCAAGGTCAAGCAGCGGCTCAGGGAGCTGCTCAACGGCCAGGTCAGCGCGGGGTACGGCCTGCACCTCTTCGATCCGGACTGGTTCGATCCCGAGAAGCAGCTCAAGCCCAAGTTCAAGAGCCCCACCATCGCCCACGCGCCGGACAAGTCGAGCTACATCCACGGCCTCGACCATACCTGTTCGGACGATCATCTCTGGCTGGTCCCCGCGGTCTGCGACTACGTCAAGGAGACCGGCGACGTTCCCTTCTTCGACGAGGTGGTCCCCTTCTGCGACGAGGGGCAGGCCACGATCTGGGAGCACCTGAAGGCCGGACTGGAGTTCAGCGCCAAGTACGTGGGCGAGTCCGGGATCTGCCTGGGCCTGCGCGCCGACTGGAACGACTGTCTGAACCTGGGCGGCGGCGAGAGCGCCATGGTGAGCTTCCTGCACCACTGGGCCCTGCGGCAGGCCGTCGAGGCGGCGGAGTACCTGGGCCGGAAGGCCGACGCGGACCGCTACCGCGCCCTGGCGGACCAGGTCCGCCAGGCCTGCGAGCGCGAGCTGTGGGACGGGAAGTGGTACGCGCGCGGCACCACGGCCTCGGGCCTCAAGATCGGCACCCAAAAGAGCGAAGAGGCCAAGGTCTTCATGGAGAGCAACACCTGGGCCGTGGTCTCCGACGCCGCGCCCCGCGACCACGCCGAGCTGGCCGTGCAGGCCCTGGACGAACACCTCTACACCCCCTGGGGCCTGCACCTGCTCCAGCCCTCGTTCAGCAAGCCCAACGACGAGATCGGTTTCCTGGGCCGCGTGTACAAGGGGATCAAGGAGAACGGCGCCATCTTCAGCCACCCGAACCCCTGGGCCGTGATCGCCGCGGCCAAGCTGGGCCAGGGCGACCGGGCCATGAGGTTCTACGACAGCCTGCTCCCCTACAACCAGAACGACCGGATCGAGGTGCGCCAGGCCGAGCCGTACAGCTACTGCCAGTTCATCTACGGCGCCGAGCACCAGGCTCACGGCCGGGCGCGCCACCCCTGGCTCACGGGAAGCGCCGGCTGGAGCTATACCGCCGTCACCCGGTGGATCCTGGGGGTGCGTCCCGGCTACGACGGGTTGACCATCGACCCCTGCATCCCGAAGGACTGGCCGGGGTTCGAGGTCCAGCGGCGCTGGCGCGGCGCGACCTACCGGATCACCGTCCGGAACCCGTCAGGGGTCAGTAAGGGGGTGAAGCAAGTGACCTTGAATGGCAGGCCGTTCTCCGGTGCCGTGCCCCCGCAGCCTACGGGCAGCGACAACGCGATGATCGTCGTGATGGGGTGAGGCGGCGCGGCCGCTTATTCGGCCAAACTCCCGTCCGGAGACGGCCTGCTTTGCCCCCCTGCTGCAGGTGCGTATATTGGCCTGAATCGCTGCCCGTGCCGAGCGCGATCGACGAGGGGGGAGCCGTGACGGACGAGAACAGGGAAGAGCCGCGGGCTGAGCCACGAGAGCCGCGCCAGCAGCTCGTCGAGTCGGTTGTCCAAGACCTGCCCCGCGCCCGGCTGGTCGAGCAGCGCCTGCGCGACGCGGTCTGGCAGATGGGGACCAGCGACGACCTCGGGCGGGTTCTGGTGCCGCTCAAGGAAGGCCTGCGCGAACTGGGGATCGAGTTCCAGGACTGCGGGGTCAACCTGCTCGACGCCAGCGCGCGTGAACAGGCGGTCAGCCTCAACAGCCTGGGCCGCGATGGGCAGTGGCGCCAGTCCAAGGAATTCATGGCCGCGGACCTGGTGCGGCAGTTCTGGGCTACCGGTGCCCCGGTCTACCGCCGCGACCTGGAGGCCGAGGACCTGTACGGCGAACGGCACACCTACCTGGTGTACGAGGGCCGTTCGGTGCGCAGCGTGGTGGACGTCCCCTTCGCCTACGGCACCCTGGCGGTCAACAGCAGCGCACCCGATGCCTTTGGGCCGCGCGAGCTGGCCGGCATCGAGGGGCTGGCCACGGTCCTCGAGGAGGGCCTCAACCGGCGCGAGGACCTGCGGCGGCTCGAGCAGCGCCAGCGGGACCTGGAGGCCGAGGTAGCCGACCGCACCTTGGCCGAGGCCCAGTTGCTGCAGGTCGAGACCGCCCTGCGCCTGGCCCTGGACCGCGAGCGCGTCATGGGTCAGATCCGCGACCGGATGCACCGTCTGGGCGATCTGCGGTCGATCACCACGGCCCTGGAGGGGCAGTGGGTCGAAGACCTCCGCAGTCTGGGAATCCCGGTTTACCGCATGTCGCTGCAGACCCCTCCTTCCGGGACAGGCCAGTACGGTATCTACTGGGCCTTGCAACGCGGCAAGGAGGCGCCGGGCGATACCGACGAACAGGTGCAGTGGCACTCCTGGGTGCGCGAGGCGTGGGAGACCGGCAGGCCCGTGGTGGTCGACCGTCAGCGCCTGGAGCGATCCGGGTTGTGGGACGCCGCGGTGCAGGAGATCGTCGAAGTGCCGTTGCCCGGTGGCGGTTCACTCGGAGTCAGCAGCCGATACGAAGGCGCCTTTGACGAGACCGCGGTATCCGCCTTGCAGACCTTCGCCGGGATGCTGGCGGCGGCCCTCGAGCGGCTGTGCCATCTCGAGGCGCTGCAGGAGAGCGCCGAGAGGTACCGGAACCTGCTGGACCGCCTGCCGATCGGGATCTTCTATACCACCTCGACCGGTTCCGTGGTGTACATGAATCCCCACCTTCAGGCGATGCTCGGATACGATGGGCAGGAAATCGGCCGGGTGAGCCCCGAGACCCTGTACGTCGATCCGGAAGACCGGGCGGAGTTGCTCCGCCGGTTGCGCGACCAGGGGGAGCACGCCTTCGAGCACCGGATGCGCCGCCGGACCGGCGAGGTGATCTGGGTCAAGGGGATGACCAGGGCGGTCCAGGACCGCCACGGCGAGGTGGTGTTCCAGGGGTTCGTGGAGGACATCACCGAATCGCGCCGGAGCAGAGGGGACTGAGGAACGCCGCTCAAGGCCGCGCTGCGACCACCACCTCACTCCCTCACGCCGGCACCTTGACCTCGATCCGCACCGTGCGGATGCAGTAGTGGGGATCTCCACCGTTGGAGCCGCCGCCCACGATCACCCGCCGCGACTCGGGAAGGTCAAAGCGGGCGCTGGACAGACCGGCGTCGTTCCAGTTCTCGGTGATGCGGCCGTCGAGGAAGGCGTCGCCGCGCACGTGGATCCCCCACAGGTTGGAGCGGCGCATCCGCACCGCGGTGCGCGGGTACTTCCACTCCCGGGGTTCGGCCTCCAACACCACGTACCCCTCGCCCGAGCAACCGCTGCCGATCACGGTGACGCTGACGATCGGCTCGCTCTCCTCGATGGTGATGGCGCCGTACGGGTAGATGTCGAGCTCGGCGCCGTCGGGGTTGAACTCGACGCCGGTGCCGGGGCGGCCCAGCTCGACCCGGACGTTGGGGTAATTGAACGGAGCCCAATAGGCCCGGGTGCGGGTCAGCCAAACCTCGACCTCCTGGGGACTGCCGGCCGCGGCCAGGCGGCTGACCTCGCGCTCGGCCTCGGTCCACTTCCCCGGCTCGCGGGCCGGGTTCCCGGGAATCCGCCATCCCCATCCCGCGTTGAGATTCCCCGGCGTCGAGTGAAAGGTCACGTCGATGACGCGCTGCTGCTGCTCCTGGTCCATCTTCCTTCCTCCTGGGAATTACCGCCAGATGGGAGAGTTCCTGCCAACTCCATCTCGCCAACGTTGCCAACCGTAGACCGTTTTCCACCGGCCCGCGGCGCGATAGCGTGCGGCATCGCCGTGCCAGCGTCAAGCCCTTCGTCGTCCCTCCCTTGCCTTGACGTCTCCCCCGAGGAGTCCCTTTGTATGTCCTGCACCTGCGCGGTTTCGATACGCCAGGGCTCCCCGCCACCGCGATCCCGCACCGGAACGAGGAGGAGATGCGCAAGGTTCTGATCCCCACCAAGCTCGATCGCGTTGCCGCGGACACCCTCCGCGCGCATGGCTTCGAGGTCGTGCAAGACGCCAAGACGCCGCCCAACGAACTCGCCGCCGCCCACCCCGATGCCGCGGCCCTGATCGTGCGCAGCGAGCGGGTGGACCAGGCCCTGCTCGATGCCTTGGGCGAGCTCAAGCTGGTGGTGCGGGCCGGCGCGGGGTACGAGAGCATCGACACCAAGGCCGCCCGCCGCCGCGGCGTCGACGTGATGAACACCCCGGGGGCCAACGCCAACGCGGTGGCCGAGGAGGTGGTCACCCTCATCCTGGCCGCGTACCGCCACGTGGTCCGGGGCGACAACACCACGCGCGCCGGTCAGTGGGAGAAGAACGCGCTGATGGGCCGCGAGCTGACCGGCAAGACGGTGGGGATCGTCGGCCTGGGTCACATCGGCCAACTGGTCGTCAAGCGGCTGGCAGGGTTCGAGGTGACGGTGCTGGCCTACGACCCGGTGCTCTCCGAACAACGGGCGGCGGAGCTCGAGGTGGAGCTGTGCGCCCC
>JBAZUN010000126.1:0-5818 GCA_041661365.1 Candidatus Latescibacterota bacterium | reverse complement strand
CGCGCGGGCCGACATCGTCTCCCTCCACATCCCCGAGACCGACGAGACCCGCGGCCTGGTCAACGGGGAGCTGCTCGGCCGGATGAAGGAAGGCGCCCTGCTGGTCAACTGCGCCCGGGCCGGCGTCGTCAACGAGGCCGACCTGCGCGCTGCCAAGGCCGCCCGGAGGCTCCTCTACTGCACCGACGTGTACCCCAAGGACGAGCCCGGGCAGAAATCGGTGGCCGACGTCGCCGACGTCATGCTGCCCCATCTGGGCGCCAGCACCGAGGAGGCGAACTCCACGGCCGCCCGGCGGGCCGCCGAGCAGACCGTGGCCTACTTCGCCAGCGGCGTGACCAGCTACGTCGTCAACCGCGCCCTGCCGGTCGGCCTCGACGAGCGGTACCAGCTCCTGACCTACTACCTCACCCGGGCGGCCCGGGGTTTCCTGGGTCCGGGCGTGCAGCCGCAGCGGATCGAGGTGAGCTTCTACGGCCAATTGAAGCAGTACGAGGACTTCCTGCTGGCCTCGGTCGTGCTGGGGTTGAGCTCGGACTTCGATCCGCTCTTCGACCACCAGCAGGCGACCGGGTACCTGGCCGACAAGGGGATCGCCTACGTCAGCCGGGAGACCGACGAGAGCAAGGGGTACGGCAACTCGATCACCATCGACCTGATGGAGAGCAGCCACCGCACCTCCAACCGGTGCAGCGTCCGCGGCACCGTCGCCGAGGGGGTGCCGATGGTATCGCGGATCGACGATTTCGACCGCCTCTACTTCGAGCCGATCGGCACCAGCGTCCTGGTGGTCTACCACGACCAGCCCGGGATGCTGGCCACCATCACCCAGGTGATGGCCGACCACGACATCAACATCGACGACATCCGTTCCTCCCATGACCCGGGCACCGGCGAATCCCTGGCCGTGCTCAAGGTGAATAAACCGGTGCCCGACGGCTCCCTCGACCGCATCCTGGCCCACCCGGGGTTCAGGCGGGCCACGGCCTTTACCATCTGAGCAGGCGCGGCCCTGGATCTGGCTCAATCACACCGCACCCACACCCTTCCGCATCAAGGAGAGCCATGCGACAGGTGATCATCCATCCAGGTGAAGACGGGTTCTGGGTAGCCGAGTGTCCTTCCCTGCCCGGCTGCATCAGTCAGGGCCAGTCGCGAGAGGAAGCCATCCGCAACATCCGCGAGGCAATCCAGGCCTACGTGGCGGCGCTGGAGGAAGACGATCTGCCCGTGCCGGAGGAGCGCTTCGAGACCCTGACCGTCGTGTCTTGACCGAGGGGCCTTGCGAGCCATCGTTCGTCAGGTGGGATTGACGGTCGACGAGTTCGTGGCACTTCTACCGTGAGGATATCCTTCCAACCGGGATGAACCCAGATGAACGGAACCAGGATCGAAGGCAAGGCGGTGAGCGGCAAGGTCGGCGATTTCGGCGGGGCCCAGCCCGACAAGTACGCCGCCTGCCAGCCACTGCCCTTCCGACAGGCATGGAAGGGACCGGAGGCCGCGCCGCGGGAGGCCGGGGTGGCGTACGCGGGATCCTCGCCGGACGGGCTGTGGTTCTACACCTGCCTGCAGGACAGCGACATCTTCTCCCGGGCCACGGCCGATGACCAGCGGATGTGGACCCTGGGCGACGTGGTGGAGTTCTTCGTCAAGCCGGGATGCGAGCGCCGTGACTACTGGGAGATCCACGTCACGCCGAACGGCTTTCTCATGGATCTGTACATCGAGGACCGCGAGGCGTTCCTCCAGGGCAAGACCTCCTTCGCGAGCGCGCTGGCGCACCACAGCCACTCCCGCTTCGAGGTGGCCGCCTTCCCGGAGCAGCGTAAGTGGTGCACCGAGATCTGCATCCCGTGGCAGGCCTTCGCCGTGGACGGCGTGCCCCCGGCCGGCGCGGTCTGGCAGTTCGCGGTCTGCCGCTACAACTGCACCGGCGGCCTGGAGAACCCCGAGCTGTCGTCGGTGGCCCCGTACACGGTGATGTCCTTCCACCGGCACGAAGAATTTCTAGATCTGGCCTTCTGAAAGCGGGGTGAGACGATGACCGGCGAGCCGAGGATCTTCGACACCGACCGCCGCATCCGCCTGGGGATCTGGGGCCTGGGACGGGGGCTGGGCTTCTTCAGCACCTGTCAGGCCCTCAACCTCGACGTGGTGGCCGGCTGCGACTACAACCAGCACATGCGCGACCGCTTTACCGAGGCCGTTCCCGGGGCCCTGGTCACCGACGACGCCGAGCGTTTCCTCGCCGGCGATTTCGACGCCGTGCTCCTGGCCACCTACTGCCCGGCCCACGCGGTGGACGCCATCCGCTGCCTGCAGGCCGGCAAGCACGTGCTCTCCGAGGTGACCTCCTTCCACACCCTGGCCGAGGGGGTGGCCCTGGTCGAGACCGTCGAACGTTCCGGTCTGGTCTACAACCTGGCCGAGAACTACCCCTTCTCGGCCGCCAACATGTGGCTGGGGCGGAAGTGGAGCGAGGGGCTCTTCGGCGAGCTGATCTACGCCGAGTACGAATACGTGCACGAGTGTCGCAGCCTGTGCTACACCTACATCGACAGCGAGCCGATCCGACCCGGGAACCAGGTCCATTCCTGGCGGAGCTGGCTGAACTTCCACTACTACAACACCCACTCCCTGGGACCGGTCATGTACATCACCGGTTTGAGGCCCACGCGGGTGGTGGCCCTGCCGTCGACCCCGGGGCTGGCGGGGTACCTGATGAGCGCCCGGGAAGGCATGGGCGGTGCGGCCCCCTCGCTCATCAGCCTGTCCAACGGCTCGGTGATGCGCAACCTGATGGGCGCCACCACCAACGACACCCACCAGCAGCGACTGTGGGGTACCCTGGGGTCGGCGGAGCAGGTGGACGGCGGACTGAGGGTGCGACTGGGCGCTGCCGGGCATTCCCCGCGGCACGCGATCACCCCGAGCTGGGACGCCCTGGGCGAGCAGGCCGCGCGCACCGGTCACGGCGGCGGCGACTTCTGGACCTTGTACTACTTCGCCCGGCAGATCCTCGAGGGCAGGCCGGCCCCCTTCGAGGTCTACCGGGCCGCCGACTGCACCATCCCCGGGATCCAGGCCTACCGCTCGTCCCTGCAAGACGGCGCCCCCTGCCCGGTCCCCGACCTGCGCGACCCGGCCGAGCGGGACCGGTACCGGAGCGATCACTTTGCCCAGCCCCGCTTCGACCACGAGCGCGGGCTGTTCCCGCCCGGGCAGGACCTTGCCCTGACCGAGCAGTTCTCCCTGACCATGCGCGACCTGATCCGCGGGGTCACCGCGTATCGGGCCTACCGCGACTGGAAGCAGGTGCTCGGGGAGATGCAGGAGCCGGCGCGGTTCGGCGAGATCATCGACGGCCTGATCCGCGAGCTGCCCCGCCTGGCTGAGACCGTTCCCCTGGCTCGCCGCCTGGCCGAGGCCTATCCCGAGAGCGCCGGGGCGCGCGTGCTCCACGAGATGCTGGCCCTGGCCGACGTCGACCTGACCTGTCCGGGGTTTGCCGCCGATCTGGCCCGCGAACGGCGAGAGATCGCGGCGCGGCCTTCGACCTGAGCGCCTCGCGGAACCGACGGCTTGACCAACGGAACGCCGGCGATCCTCCCCGGTGTCCGGCGTCAGGGCCGAGGTCTGAGCTACATCGCCGCTGACCTGCCCGCGGCGTACCAGGCCTTCCGGGCCCGGCGCGCCTGGCCTGAGAGCACCGGGGGTACAGACCGGCCGAAGGATCAGTACCCGGCGACCACCACCACCTTGCCCTGCAGTCCGACAAGACGGATGATCTCCTGGTCCGGGTCGAACCCGGCCCACGGACGGCCGTCGACCGTCACCTTCTTGAGCGGTGCCGATCGGGGATGACGGAGCCGGAGCCTGATCTCCTCGAGCGGCCGGCGATCCGGGATCTCGAGGGTGGCCGTGATCCTGCCGTGGTCCACGTCCGAGGCCAGCTCATACGCCAGATCCCCGAAGCAGGTCGGCGCGCGCCGGACCTTGATCCGGCTGCCCTGCGCCAGCCAGGTGCGCGGCGTGGCCCGCGCCACCCACAGCGACCGGCCCTCCTCCATCACCAGCAGATTGCGGAAGCACTCCATGAACCAGCCCGCGGTCCCGTTGTCGGGGGCGCCGCATTCTTCGTAGCCGCCCAGGTGCCAGTGCTCCCACAGCTTGCCGTCCGCTCCGACCATCGACGCATAGGCGTTCATCCAGAACCGCAGGAAGCTCGGGACGTCGTCCTGCAGCAGGTAGACGTTGGCCACGTGCGAGGCCTTGGGCAGCATCGAGTACCCGTGCCAGAACCAGGTGTCCTCGGTGGGCAGGCCTTTCTGTCTCCGGGCCTCTTCCTTCGTCTGCACGGCTGCGGCCGAGGTGCCCATCTCCTCCATCAGATCGATCGTGTCGACCATGCGGAAGTCGCCGGCATCCAGCACGGCGTACGGCTCGGCCAGCGGCAGGCTTCCCATCCACAGGTCGCACTCGGGGAACTGGGGCGCGCCCAGCTCCGGCCCGGTCAGACCCCGGGCATAGGCCATCCTCGGAATGAAGGTGCGGTAGATACCGTCCCGCCCGAGTCGCACCGGCGCCAGGGCCGCCTCCTCTTCCACCGTCCGACGCAGGTCCCGGCGGAAGGCCTCGGCTTCCTCGAGGTACCTCCGACCGGCAGCGGGGTCCAACTCCATCAGCGCGTCGGCGAACCGCTGAAGCCCCTGCAGGGCCAGGGCATTGTCCACGTAGTACCAGTGCCAGTCACAGGCCGGTAGGGCGTAATCGCCCAGCATGCACGGGGGCAGCAGTCCGGCCACGAACAGCTCCCGCCGGTTCGGCGCCTCCTGCAGGTAGAGCGTCCGCTGGCGGATGATCCAGTCCGCCGCCGCCTGCAGCCGGTTCCGGTGACGCTGGAACCAGGCCTCATCGTTGGTCAGGAAGTACCGCTCCGCCATCGCGAACAGCAGCCGGCCGGTCGAGGCGTGCGTCCCGTCGTGGCTGTACCCCATCTCGTGTCGCATCGAGGTGGCCCATTCCAGCGCGCCGTCGCCGTCGGTGTAATCGCCGTCCGGCTTCGCGCCGGGGGCCTTCAGGAAGTGCGCGTAGACCTTGTCCGCCTCGGCGTGCAGCCCGATCAGGTTCATCTCGTGCGCCACGCGCCCCACCTCGAAGGCCAGCCCTCCCCACATATGCTCACCGGTCAACTGGTTCGAGGCCGCTCGCCAGGCCTCGGTCCAGCGCTCGTCAGGCAGCTCCACCTGCATGGCCGGATCCTGCACCTTCGGGAAAGGCGGAAGCGCCGTCCCCTCCGGGCAGGTCCACAGTCTGACCTCCTGCATCAGCTCGTCCCAGGAGGCGGCCTCGCGATGCTCCCGGGCCATCCGGCGGATGCTCTTGAGGTTCTTGGCCGCCACCTCCTCGGTGAACTGCCGTGCGGTCTGTCCACTGCCGGCCTTGGTCACGAAGACGCCGTACTTGGGAATCAGCATCGGCCCGTGATCCAGGTCGCTGATGCGGAAGGTGAAGTCCCCTGCCGTGCACCGCACGGCGATCCGGCTGTCCAGCCCCGGACGAGCGTGGGGCGCGTAGAGCAGGGGGACGGCAATGCCGCGTCGCTGATCGCCCGCGGCCCGTGACTGCCATCCCTGCCCTCCGGCCACCGTGGTCCCCTGGTCCTCTGCCAGTGGGGTGATCGGACCGATCAGAGCCATGTACGGCTCCAGCCGGCCGTCCACCTTCTTCTCCGCCGTTCCTGCTTGGAACCCCCATTCGATCTCCACGTCGACCCACTGCCATTCCCCCAGGCTCGGTCCCATTACCCGCAGCT
>JBAZUN010000125.1:0-13531 GCA_041661365.1 Candidatus Latescibacterota bacterium | reverse complement strand
CGGCAGTTGAGCCGCAGGGTCCGGCCTGCCGGCCGCAGGGCCGCGGTCCAGAACTCCCCTTCGCGGTCGGCGACCACGGCGCAGAGCCGATCCTGGGGCCACCAGGCCCAGGCCATCTGCCAACCGGCCCAGACCTCGGGGAAGCGCGGGTACTTGTGGGGGAAGCGGGTGCCGGTGTAGGGCATGGCCACCCGGCCCGGGCCAAAGGGGAGGAGATCCTTGCCGCAGCCGATGAACTCGCTGTCCCAGGCGCCGGCCTCCCCCGGCAGGATCACCGGCCCGCCGGGGACCTGGTTCCAGGCCACCCCCTCGGCGCTGGCGTAGAGCCGCACGTCCGACCGCTCGGTGAAGCGGTGATAGACCATGGGGAAGAGGAGCTGGTACTCGGGCAGGCCGGGATAGGTCGTGCGGCCGTTGAGGTAGAAGTCGTGGTCCGGCGGGTCGTCCAGCCGCGGCCAGACCACCGGCTCGATCGGTCCCCAGTGGAAGAACTCCTCGGCCTCGGCCCGGCCGATCCAACGCCGGGCCTGCCGGTACATCCGCGTGTACATGACGTACCTGCCGATCCCCTCGTCCCAGTAGATCGTGGTGTCGGTGTCGCTGGGGTGCATCATCAGCGGCGTCGGACAGGCCGACCAGTGCTCCCCGTCCGGCGAGGTGAGGCACATCAGGCAGGGTCCCGGCTTGCTCAGGATCCGCTCGTCCTGGTGTCGCCGCGGCCGCTGCAGGTAGGCCTGGTGCAGCGGCAGGGCCAGGCTGTCGGGAACGTGGGCGCAGTAGACCAGCTTGTACCTCTCGGCCTCGGGAGCAACGGGGTCGATGAAGAAGGTCACCCCGTCGAAGCCGAAGTGGCCCGGCACCTCCACCGGACACCGGCGCGGCTCGGACCAGTGCACCCCGTCGTTCGAGTCCGTGGCACAGACCGCCACCGTCCGCCGCTCGGCCCGCTGGGCGGTCGAGCCTGAGCCCAGCTTCGAGTTCCCGTCGATCTCCAGGTACCACGAGCGGTACCGGCCCTCGTGAAGGATGATCCGGCCCCACCCCTTCCAGTCGTCCACCGGGTCGGTCTTGCGGGCCGGCTGGGCCTGAAGGCGGATCCCGTGCGGCACGCTGACCGGGGTGGCGTGGAGGTCGCGGTCCGGTCCGTCGTCCCCGCGGACCCCGATCGCCTCGCCCGCGGCCGTGCGCCAGCGCAGATGGCCGCACTCGAGGTCGCGCCAGTCGAGGAACAGCACCTTGCTCCGGATCGGCATCGGATCGGCCATGAGGCTCTCCTTTCAGACCTGGCAGGCCGGACAGAAGTAGACGCTGCCGCCCAGATAGGCCTGCTTCTCGATCGGGGTAGCGCAGCCCGGACAGGGCTGGCCCACGCTCTTGCTGTGCAGGAGCCGCCGGTATCGGCCCGGCTGGCCGAACAGGTCGAGCTCGCTGTCGCGGCCGCCCTGGTCGGTCATGCTGGTCAGGGTGGTGCGGATGGCGGCGTGGAGCGCACGCTGCTCGCCGGGGGTCAGCTCGGCGATGCGGCGGCGAGGATGGATCTTGGCGTGCCACAGGAGGTCCTGCAGGCAGCCGTTGCCGATCCCGCGGACGCCGGGCTTGCTGGTGAGGAACAGCTTGGCCGAGGTCGGATCATCCGGCCCGAGTCGTCCGAGCATCGCCCGGAAGTAGCCCAGGGTGAACTCGCGGCTGAGGGGAGAGACGCAGCCGGCGGCCAGCCAGCGACTGAGGTGGGCGTCGAGCTCGTCCCGGGCCAGCAGTTGGAGCGAGCCCCACCCCTGCACGGTGACGCTGAGGGCAGTGTCGTCGACGAAGCGCAGCAGGAGCTGGTACTTGCCGGGCACCTTGGCCCCGGCCGGATGCAGGATGATCCGCTCGCCGCCCCCGCCGAGGGTCAGCACGTACCCCGGCTCGAGGTCGACCAGGATCAGCCCGCCGTGGTCCCGCGCCGAGCCGACCCGCTTCCCCCGCAGGATCTCGACGTATTCGGCAGGCGGACGGTTGCAGAAGGCGAACTTGTGGACCGGCATGCCCCGCTGCCCTTCGGCGATCCGCTTCCCCTGCACCTCCCGGCTCATCTGGCCGGCGATGGTGATGGCCTCGGGCAGCTCGATCATGGTTCTCTCCTTGGATTACCCACCAAGAGGACGGCAGCCCAGCCCCACCGCGGATACCGCCACGGGCGTTGGCTATGGGGACACCACGCGCTCCTCGGTCGAGCAATCTAGGCGGACGCCAGAGACTGGGCAATGCTTCACCCGGCCCCACATGGCCTGCTCAATGATGCTGGGGACGCCGAGGGCCGCATCGTGGTACGAGATCCGGGTTCTCGCGATCACGGCGTACAAGCCGCCAGGATTGAGCCATCAAGGTAGATCATTCCGCTCCTCCCTGGGCAGGCCGACGTGGCCGCTGACGGGCAGTGGCCTTGGCGGCCCCCCAGGCTGTCGGGCTCATCACTGTATGCCCGAAGACTGAACACATCACGACGTCGAAATAGGGTAGCGCGCACAGGGCCCGTGCGAGCGGGGCTGGATCAGCGCTTTCCGCGAACCTGAAAAAGACCCCCTCGCTGAAGTCCTCAACACTGTCAACGCGCGAGACCGAATACGCGACCACGATGGAGTCGATCCCCGCGACACCGGACAGGGGCAGACCCTTAGCCTCGGCGGCGTTGCGCAGAGCGAGGATGATCCGCGTGCTGTCTGGCCAGATGGCTACAAACACTCTGCCGGATTCGTAGTCGACGCCGGCCACCATCCCGGAAGTCGGCACCAACAGCGACCTGCAGCCGCCGTCGCCTTCGCAGGTCCCTCGCGCCTCCACCGGGCCGATCAAGCAAGCGACACCGGCAATGAGCACCAGGCGCAGCAGCCAGCCCCGACTGCAGCGAGAGCCCCTCCCAGGGTAGCCCCGCATGAGGCTAATACACGAAGGTGCAGGTGAAGGGGTTCGGTCTGCCATAAGTGCCTCCTTCAATCCAATTGCGGCAACTCGACCGAGATAGGTCATGCTGGTCTCACTCCTTCCCAGCGCCTGACAAGGAGCGCTCTTTGATGATGCCCCAGGTAGTGGTGAATACTCCTGTCGGACGAACGATACCGACGTATTCCAGTTGCTGTCCGTCAATGACAGCCCTTCTACCTTCTATTATGATGTAATACACCGGATAGTCCTCCACACCAAAGCCGACGTCGAGATAGCTGATGCCAAAGGAGTATGCAAACTGCACCCACCTCCCTGCGATAATGTCCTGTGGCACTGTGGAGAAGAAGAAATTGTTGTAGTAGGTCGGCGGTGACCCATATGGGGCACCCTCACATCTGCTGACCCCATCCTCCTGCTCAGGAATATCGTAGGTGCCCTCGTGGCTGAAGTCGTACAGGCAGAACTCGGTGTCCTGCCCGCGGACCATCAGTCGGCCCTGTTCGTCCCAACGCACCTTCTTGCCGGCCAGGAAGAAGGAGGGCACCGGCGGGAAGTCGTAGTCCAGGTCGCTGAACACGTAGTAGGTCTGTCCGTCGATCTGCTCGGTATGAGTGATCGCGATCTGGACGTCGTCACGGTAGGCGTATGCCGGCGAATTCCAGGACATCCCAAGCAAATCAGGACGGTCATTCAGGTACCGGTGCGTAAAGGTCCAACTGTTCCCCACTGACAGGGGAAGGAAGCCCCTGGGATCCAGGGGCGACGGCTGCGCCTGGGCCTGGAGGCTGCCCAGCACCAGGACCACGACCGTCAGGCACCGGGCCAAGCTGTGCATGACAGCGGCAGGAGGTACGCACATATCGGCTCCTCCTACATGGGGTGTGATCAGATATCGACTCGACAGAGTGTTGAGGGATAGCTCTGGTAGGGCAAGTCCGGGCGCCATGCACTGAGCCACACGACGACCGGCGGAGAATGGCCTGGCCTGGCCTGGGGTCGGACCGAATACGGCAGGGCCCCACCCCAATGGCCCGACGCCCAGGCAGACCGACTGCGTTGGTGCCGTGCACCGGAGGCCAGCCTCGGCCATGTACGGCAGGGCGCCGTACGACCGCGACTCCTTCGGACCCTTTACCGCCCCACCCCTGGATCGGTATATTGGCCCGGCGCATCCGTGCTCGAACACGCAACGCTACAAGGGTAACACCGCGCGATGGTTATTGCACCCCGGAAACGGTGGCTTTGAGCACCTGGCGCCCATAAACACCGCCTCTTCTGCAATTCGGCGGCACGAAATGGATCTTTTCCGTGTTTCAGCCGCCAGAGGCATCTCCTGCCTCCAGGTCACTCTGTCTGGAGGAACCTGACCATGGGTCAACAAGACGGCTTTGAGTCCGGGGCCTCGCTGACCGGTCCGCGGTACCGGATCGACGCCGGCCACCACGGCGCCCTCCGGGTGGAGACGAGCGGGGATCGGTACCTCCTCGAGTCCTTCTTCTCCTTCCCGGGCGAGCGGATCGGCACCAACGGCCTGACCCTGAACCGGTGCGGCGAGACCGACTGGTCTCCGCGCGTGCAGCGGGTCAGCCCCCACCAGCTCCGCTTCGAGGCCGCGGGCAGCCGGTACCGACTGGTCCGCACGGTCACCATCCAGGGGCACCGGGTCCTGGTGGCCGACATCCTGAGCAACGACGGTCCCGACGAGGTCGGGATCCTCATCGGCCACCGGGTCAGACCGAGCGGTCCGGCCACTGAAGTCCGAATCGGCGGCGGGCCTGACCCGGCCACCGATCCGCACGCCCAGGTTCGTCCCGTGGCCCGGCCGGTCGAGATCAGGGTCGAGTGGACCGGAGCACCGGTCCGTCACCTCAGCGCCGAGACCCCGACCCTGTACGTGGCCCTGCCGGGCAGCGCCCTGGGGGTGCTGGCCGAGGACAGCATCTCGCGGCTGCAGTTCAACGGCACCCTGGCCGACGGCTGCCCGCAGTACACCCTGGGCCGCTTCGGCCTGGCCGCCAACACCACCCGGGCCCTGCGCTGGGCCGTGTACCCGCTGGAGCCGAGCGGCGGGTACTTCGGCTTCGTCAACCAGGTCCGCCGCGACTGGGGGACCAACTTCACGGTGCCGGGACCGTGGGGCTTCTTCGACGTGGTCCACCACGACGGACTGCTGACCGACCCGACCCGGCTCCGGGCCTATCTAGGGCGCAAGCGGCTCCGCACCGCGGCCCTGATGCCCTGGCTCGACTACGACAACTACCACGCGCGACATAATCGCTTAGTAGGCCGGCGCGAGTACCGGGAGATGATGCAGACCGCGGCCGCAGCCCTCCGGAGCGCGGCCCCGGGGATCCGCTGCACCGGGTGCATGGAGGGGAACATCGTCGGCCTGCCCGAGGCGGCCGTCCAGCAGCTCTACGCCCTGATCCCCGAGGAGCGGCGCCACCGGGGGTACCCGATCCCCTTCACCGACGAGCAGGAGGACCTGCTTCGCCGCCTGCCCCTGCCCTGGAAGGACTGCCTGTACACCGGGCCGGACGGCCGGCACGCGTACGAGCTGTATTATCGAGGACCGCTCTACGACCCAGTCGGCGACCGCAACGAGCAGGACCCCCGCCGGGTGCCGATGATGGCGATGATGGTCTACGCCGCGCCGGAGAACGACCAGCTCGCGTACTGGCTCGACCAGGCCCGTTTCCTCATCGAGGAGGTGGGGCTGGACGGGATCTACATCGACCAGTTCAGCCTGGCCTTCACCGAGCTGCAGCGGTACAGCTACGAGGGGTGGGACGGCCTGACCGTGGACCTCGACCCGGAGACCGGCCGCATCCTCCGCCGCTGCGTCGACGGGGCCTGGGTCGGGGCCGGGGCGCGCCGGACCCTGATCGAGTACGTCCTGGGCCAGGGGAAGGAGATGGTCGCCAACTCCGCGGCCGCGGTCGAGGAGGTGCAGACCCTGCCGATCCCCCGATTCATGGAGGCGGAGTTCCCGGCCGGGGAGGTGGAGCAGGTCATCGGCCAGCGGCCGGCCCTGCGGTTCACCCCCTGCAAGGGCCACCTGGGCAGCCCGGTAGCGCTGGGGAGCCGGCCCGAGCACTTCGGCGAGGCCGCCACCCGCGAATATGTCCGCTACATCATGCGCACGGCCGTGGACTTCCTGCGCCACGGAATGCTCTACTACCACTACCTCACCGAGATCCCCGAGGCCGGGCCGGGCAGCGGGGAGTACGGGGCCCTCAACCGGATGTTCCCCTTCACCCCGGTAGCCCTCCACGAGGGGTGGGTCGAGGGTAGAGAACGGCTCGTCACCACGGTCTCGGGGACCTATCCCTGGTCCCGGCCGGAGCCGCCCGTGGTGACGGTCTTCGACCCCGAGGGCCGGACAATCGCGCGGCCGATCGCGCCGGTCAGGGACAGCGGCGGCTGGCGGGTGGAGCTCCCCCTGCGCGACTGGGCCGAGATCGCGGTGATCGAGGCGGCTGGGAGCCCTCCGTAACACTCGCCGGACGACTCCTCCGTCGAGAACAGCGGCCCCTGTCCCGCGGTCTGGCCGGAGCGTACCTTACCGCCCGCAGCGCCGCAGTTCAGACCATCCCCTCCCTTGCCCTGGAGCCTCTCCATGGAGTCCTCTACCCGCCCGCGCCTGCAGCCCCTGCCGGCCGGGGTGTTCGAGTCGACCCGGATCCCGGTCGAAGGGGGGATCGTCGCCCGGCAGGACGGGTCGCTCCTGCTGATCCACGGCGCCGCCGAGGCGGGCGCAGGGCTGGCCCGCCGGATCTCGCTGGACCACGGCCGGACCTGGACCCCGCCGGAGCCGATCACCGGCGAGCGGATGGCCGGGGCCTCGGGGTGCGGCCTGATCCGCCTGGCCTCGGGCAGACTGGCCCTGTACCACGGCGCCCCCAAAACCGGGTGGTGGCTCTCCACCTCGGACGACGACGGCGCCACCTGGACCCTGGCCGGCCGCATCACCGACTACCCGATGTACATCCCGATGTACCACTCCCTCATCCAGCTCGCCAACGGCCGTCTCCTCCTCGCCGGATACTGGCAGACCGACGAGCCGGCCCTGGGCGCCGAGCGGATGGCGCCGTCGGGCTGGGGGTGGTGGCAGGGCCGGACCCTCTTTATGGAAGGCCACCGCGGGCCCTGCGTGGGGTTCTGCTTCACCTACCACTCGGACGACGAGGGCCGCACCTGGAAACAGGGGCCGTCGGATCTGGTCTGGGGGATCTTCGGCTGGTTCGACGAGCGGGGGGACCTCAACGGCGCCGGCGGGGTGATCGACCTGTACGAGCCGACCGCGGCCGAGACCCGGGACGGCCGGGTCCTGCTCATGGCCCGCTCCAAGATCGGCCGGCTGGTGCAGAGCTGGAGCCGGGACAGCGGCCTGACCTGGTACCCGGCCGAGCCGACCGAGCTGGCGAGCTCGCAGTCGCCGCCCTTGCTGATCCGTATCCCGCGGACCGGGGACCTGCTCTGCGTCTGGAACCAGGTGTCAGGGGCCGAGATCCGGCGCGGCTTCCTGCGCGGCCGGCTGTCCAGCGCGATCTCGACCGACGACGGATCGACCTGGGGTCACTTCCAGACCCTGGAGCTGCAGCCCGGCATGGAGAACGTGGCCCGGATCGCGCCGGAATTCCCCATGCCCCGGCACCTGGTCGGCCGCTCGCCGTTCAGCCACCTGCCCGACGACTTTGCCATGTTCACCTATCCCAACGTGGACCTCGTCGGGGACCGGGTCTTCGTGCGCTACCTGCGGGCCTGGGCCCGCCCCGTAGAGGGGCGCGAGGCCCCGCCGGTGGACGACGGGGCACCGCGGATGTGGCCGCGGCACGAGGACCGCGAGGCCGAGATGCAGTTCGAGACCGTGCTGCGGATCTACCCACTGGAGTGGTTCTATTCCTGAGGAGAATGCGATGATCGTCACTGGAATCGAGAGCTTCGCCTGCCGCGTGCCCGTCAGCGAGAAGGCGGCCAAGCACGGCGTGTCCACCGACATCCACCTGACCCGGGTCACCACCGACGCCGGCGTCACCGGGTACGAGTTCTCCCCCACCTGGGGTCGCAACCTGGAGCTGGCCCGCTCCCTTGTCCTGGGTCAGGATCCCCATCACGTCGAGCGGTTCCTGCAGCAGGGCCTCCTCCGCTGCCCGGCCGTGGAGACCGCCCTGTGGGACATCATCGGCAAGGCCGCCGGGCTGCCGATCAAGAGCCTCTTCGGCGATCACAAGGATCGTATCCTCTGCTACCTCACCTGCGTCTGGCCCGGCAAGGCCGACCAGTCCGAGGTGACCTACGAGCAACAGGCCCGTGACCTCAAGTACTACCAGGACCACGGCTTCAAGGCGGCCAAGATCCGCTCCTTCCGCCGGCCGGTGCAGGCCGACGCCGACGCGGTGGCCGTCATCCGCAACGCGGTCGGAGGACGGGACCAGTTCCAGATCATGATCGACCGGACCGGACCGTACTCCGGCTCGATCTGGAACCTCGACGAGGCGATCATCATGGCCCGTCGGTACGAGGACCTGGAGGTGAGCTGGCTCGAGGAGCCGATGAACCGCGGCGACGTCTTCGACCACGCGCGGCTGCGGGCCACGGTCGACATCCCGATCACCGGCGGCGAGGGGGATCGCGGCCTGTCGATGTTCGCCAAGTACCTCCAGCACGGCTCCTTCGACATCCTCCAGCCCGAGCCGCTCAATTGCGGCGGCCTGCTGACCACCAAGAAGATCGCGGCCATGGCCGAGGGGTTCGGGGTGCAGTGCGTTCCCCACGGAACCCACTGCCTGACCCTGGCATCCCGGCTGCAGATCGAGGCGGTCCTGCCGAGCTGCTGGATCCTCGAGGTGGCTCTGGTCAACCCGCCCCTCCTTCCCTGGGAGCAGTGGGAGCACTGCCTGGCCCTGGTCGACCAGGACCGGTTGTTCGAGATCGAGGACGGGCAGTTCGTCATCCCGGACCGCCCGGGGATCGGCATCGCGGTGAACGACGCCGCGGTCGAGAAGTACCGGGTCCGCTGAGCGATCCGAGGAAGAACCGAGATGACCCAGACCAGCGCGCCTCGCCCCCGCTTCCCCCTGCGCACCGTTCCCGGCCTGGTGGCCTCGCGGCCGGGAATCCAGCTCGGCACCTACATCGCCGACGACACCCCCGACGAGGAGCTGCGCTTCCTGCAGCAACTCGACGTCGAGTGGGTCATGGCGATCATCAACGACCCCAGCCGCCACCAGGCCGACTACTACCGGCAGTTGCAGGAGCGGCTGGCCCGGTTCGGGCTGCAGATCTACCGGGTCGGCAACCACGGCGTGCACAACGTCGAGGAGATCACCCTCAACCTGCCCGGACGAGAGGAGAAGATCCAGGAGTTCCTGGCCTTCATCCGCAACCTGGGCCGGGCCGGGATCCACTACAACACCTATGCCCACATGGGGAACGGGATCTGGAGCACCGGCCGCGCGGTCGGTCGCGGCGGGGTCGAGGCCCGCACCATGGACCTGGCTGAAGCCAAGGGCCACTGGAACGGCAAGGTCTTTGAGGGGCCGCTGACCCACGGCCGCGCTTTCTCCGAGGACGAGCTGTGGGACAACTACGCCTACTTCATCAAGCAGGTGGTCCCGGTGGCCGAGGAGGCCGGGGTGTACATCGGCATCCACCCGGACGATCCGCCGGTCTATCCGCTGGGTGGGGTCCCCCGCTGCATCTTCGGCACGTTTGAGGGGTACCGCCGTGCCCTGGAGATCGCCGACAGCCCGAACGTGGGGGTCTGTCTGTGCGTGGGCTGCTGGCTCGAGGGCGGCGCCGAGATGGGAGCCGACGTGGTCGAGGCGATCCGCTACTTCGGCCGGCAGGGGAAGCTGTTCAAGGTCCACTTCCGCAACGTCAGTAACCCCCTGCCCCAACCGTGGCGGGAGACCTTCATCGACGACGGATACATGGACATGCACCGGGTGATGCAGGCCCTGCGCGAGGTCGAGTACGACGGGTGCATCATCCCGGACCACATCCCTGGGATGGTCGGCGGCCACCACGCCGGACTGGCCTACTCCATCGCCTACATGCGGGCCCTGGTGCAGGCGGTGAACAACGAGGCCGGCGGCCCCTGCTGACGGCTTGGACGACGACGAACCCGAGAACCCCGAGGACCATGCGAGGATGAACCAGCGAGTCACCGAGCTGCGCGACCGGGCCCGGCGAAGCCGCCGCGTCCCTGACCCCGAGGGCCAGGCCCTGCGCGAGGAGTCCCTGGCCCGGACCGCAGGAAAGCCCGCGGTCCGGCGCGAGGCCCAGGCCTTCGCCCACCAGTGCCGCCACCGCCGGGTGGTGATCCACGAGGACGAGTTGATCGTCGGCTGGCCGCCGGGGCTGGAGTACGACCCGGTCCAGCGGACCGAGCCCCGGATCTTCGGCCGGCAGGGGTTCGCCGGCTCCTGGCCGGCCTCGGAGGAGGTGCTCAAGCTCTTCCGCGCCGGACTGCTCAGCGGCGCCGGGAACCACACCACCATGGACTACGCCGCGGTCCTGGCCAACGGCTTTACCGGGCGCGTGGCCCGGATCGAGGAGCGCCTGGACCGGTTGACCGACGCCGAGCCCGAGGCCGGCGCCAAGCGCGACTTCCTCGAGGCCCTGCGCCTGGTCGCCGAGGGGTACCTCGACTTCTGCCGGCGGCACACCGAGTGCGCCCTGGGCCTGGCCGCCGCCACCGTTGACCCGATGCGGCGTCGCGAGCTGGAGCGGATCGCGGCCAACTGCCAACAGGTGCCGGCCCAGCCACCGACCACCTTCTGGCAGGCCTGCCAAGCCCTGTGGTTCTGCTTCTTCTTCCTGCCCGACGCCCCGGGCCGGGTCGATCAGTACCTGTTCCCCTTCTACGAGCGAGAGCGACGACAGGGGACGATCAACCCGGACCAGGCCCGCGAGCTCCTCGCCTGCCTGTGGATCCGGTACTACGAGTTCGCCGGGGCCGGGGCCGGCGTCAGCGCCCACCAGCACCTCACCCTGGGCGGGGTCCATCCCGACGGCAGCGACGCCAGCAACGAGCTGACCTGGCTCTGTCTGGACGTGACCGAGGAGCTGCGGCTGCACCGGCCGCAGGTAGGGCTGCGCTGCCACGTCCAGACCCCGCCTGAGTTGCTGCGGCGGGCCGTCCGGGTCCTGCGCACCCACGCCGGCAACCCCGACTTCTGCAACGACGAGCAGATCGTCCCGGCCCTGGTGCGGATCGGCGTGGCGCCGGAGGATGCCCGGGACTTCTCCCTGTCCGGGTGCCACGAGGTGATCGTCACCGGCAAGGCCCAGATGGGCTCGGTCGAGGGGTTCGTCAACCTGCCGAAGATCCTGCGGCTGGCCCTGGGGCTGGAACCCGAGATCGGGCCGGGCGCGGAGTTGGCCGCGATCGACGGTGAGGAGGCGCTCTGGCAGGCCCTGGTAACGGCCATGGACCAGGTGGCCGAGGCTGCCCACCAGGCCTCGCTGGCCCGCGACGAACGGGCCGCCCAGGAGCCCGGCGGCAACCTGGCCGCCTCGCTGGTCGTCGGCGACTGCATCGAGAAGGTGCGCGGCTACACCCAGGGCGGGGCGCGGTACAACTTCTGCAACTGGGACGTGATCGGCGTGGCCAACCTGGCCGATTCGCTCGCGGCCATCCACCAACTGGTCTTCGCCGAGCAGCGGCTCACCCTGACCGAGCTGGTGGCGGTCCTGCGGGACAACTGGGAAGGGCAGGAATCCCTGCGGCGCCTGGCGCTGAACCGGGTGCCGCACTTCGGCAATGACCTGGAGACCACCGACCGACTGGCAGCCCGCCTCATCACCACCTTCTCGGAACTGCTCAAGCAACGCCTGCCGTTCCGCGGCGGCGAATACATCCTGGGGACCACGGCCGGCGGCGAGAACATGCACGTCGAGTTCGGCCGCGTCACCGGCGCGACCCCCGACGGCCGACGGGCCGGCGAGACCCTGGCCGACAGCCTGGGCGCGGCCCAGGGGCGCGACCGCCACGGGGTCACGGCCCTGCTCAACTCGGTGGCTGGCCTGCCCCACGGCCTGCTGCCCACGGCCACCACGCTCAACGTGAAGCTCGACCCGGGCCTGCTGGCCGACGAGTCCGGGATCGACCGGATCGCCGCGCTCATCGAAGGGCATTTCCGCTCCGGCGGCCAGCAGTGCCAGTTCAACCTGGTCGATCGCCAGATGCTGCTCGAGGCCCGGCGCTGTCCCGAGCAGCACGGGGACCTGATGGTCCGGGTGGCCGGGTACAGCGCGCCGTTCACCTCGCTGTGGGAGGACCTGCAGGAGGAGATCATCGCCCGCACCGGGCACGCCCTGTGATCCCTCCCCCCTTCTGCGGTCGGCCCGGCGCCGACTCGTGCCAGAGAGGACGTCGATGACGATGAACGATCGCGAGCGGTTCCTGGCGACCTTGCGGTACCAGCCGGTCGACCGCGCCCCGTACCGCATCTTCGGCGGCGGCTGGCCCGAGACCGTGGAGCGCTGGCAGCGCGAGGGGTACGACTCGAACGCCCCCGGGTACCATCTCGACCGGTGGGACTGGCAGGGCGGGTGGTTCTTCCCAAATCCGCCTTTCCGCCGCGAGGTCGTCGAGGAGGACGAGCGCACGGTCCTCTACGTCAACCACGAGGGGATCCTGATGCGGGAGCGCAAGGACTACCAGCACTCCTCCATGCCTCAGTTCGTGCGCTTCCCGGTCGAGACCCGCGACGACTTCCGCCGCTTCTGGAAGGAGCGGATGCAGCCCGACCTGGCCTCGCGGCTGGGCACCGGCTGGAAGGAGTACCTGGCCGGCTTCCGCGACCGCGACTTCCCGCTCATCGTCATCGCCGACCGCTGGGGCGGCTTCTTCGGCCCGCTGCGGAACATGCTAGGGGTCGAGCGGCTCTGCACCCTGTTCTACGACGATCCGGCCCTGGTCGAGGAGATGATGGATGCGGACGCGGAGTTCATCATCGCCGTGATGGACCAGATCCTGGACTGCACCGACGTCGATACCTTCGGCTTCTGGGAGGACATGGGGTACAAGACCGGTCCGCTCCTCAGCCCGGCCCTGGCCCGCCGCTACATGCTGCCGCGGTACCGGAAGGTGGTCGACTTCCTGCGCTCGCGCGGGGTCGAGTTCATCAGCCTGGACAGCGACGGCCAGGTGACCTCGCTGATCCCGATCTGGCTCGAGGCCGGGATCAACGTGCTCTACCCGTTCGAGCCCCAGGCCGGGATGGACGTGAACGAGGTGCGACGGCAGTTCGGCCGCGACCTGCGGATCTGGGGCGGGATCGACAAGCGCGTCCTGGCCTGGGGTCCGGCAGCCATCGACGCCGAGCTGGCCCGGGTCGCGCCGCTGGTCCGCGAAGGGGGATACGTGCCCTTCCCCGACCACTCCCTGCCGCCGGACGTGTCGTACGCCAACTACTGCTACTTCATGGAGAAGCTGCCCGAGATCCTCTGAGCCGCATTCGCGCCGATCCGCCCCCGTCCGCTGCCGGCCGGGTGATCCGTTCCCTCTGCACTCAAGGTCGCTTCGAGGTCCCTGCCATGCCCGCCGCATCCGTCGTGCCAGGTCGCCTGGTGGCTCGTATCGACTGCACCGAGG
>JBAZUN010000124.1:12484-13552 GCA_041661365.1 Candidatus Latescibacterota bacterium | reverse complement strand
CTGGAGCCGCCGGTCACCCGGGCGCCCTTCGCGCCCCAGTCGAGCAGTTGCTGCACGTCCTTGGGATTGCCGACCATCGGCTTGTCCAGGAGGACTCCCTTGCCGGCCTCGACGAACGGCCGGGCCTTGGCCAGATGGGTGTCCCAGTCGCACCCGTGGACGATGGCGCAGTCGACCTCGGGCACCATCTCCTCGAGCCGGTCGAAGACCTTGGGGACCTGGTGGTCAGCGGCGAACTTCCGCACGTACTCGGGGGGATGGACCGCGCCGCCGTCCCAGATCCCCACGACCTGGTCGCCGAGGTCCCGCTCGATCGGGATCCAGTTCTGCGGATGGGAGGTGTCCACGTCGACGATGCCGATCCTCATCTCCTCACTCCTTGGTCTGCACTGCTCCTTGAGCTGCGTCGCCCATGGGGGAAGCCGTTCGGGCCGAGGGAAGGTACGGTGCCCGGAGGGGCGTGGAAATACCCTAGCACGAGCGACCGATCCACCGCAGAAGATTGGGCCGTCGGTAGGTCTCCGGAGTCATCCTTGTGCCGCGTTACCCCACTGCGCCTGCATCCATCCTGCCGCGCCCTCGAAGGCGGTCAGGGTCATGGCATGAGGCCCCGGCTCGACCAGCAGGCGGAACCGCTCTCCCTGCTCCGGGTACGCGGCCCGCGCCGCAACGGCGAAGGCCTCGACCCCGGACAGCGGCATCCCCTCGTCCTGACAGGCCGCGGCGACCAGCAGCGGTCGCGGGGCCAGGGCCGGCACCAGGGAGGGATGGTCGAGCCCGGCGGCCAGGAGGCCCGGAGGATAGAAGTAGACGCTGTGGAACTGGTCCTGCCCGGCCCTCACCAGATGCGCCAGGGAGCCCACCCCGCCGCAGAAGATCGCGGCCCCGGCCAGCCGCGGATCCACGACCTGGGCGTAAAAGGCGGCGATCCCACCCAGGGAGAACCCGGCCACCCCGATCCGCTCCGGATCGATCTCGGGCCGGCCGCTCAGGTAGTCGACGCAGCAGACCGCGTCGGCCACCAGCAGGCCCATGGCGGTCTGGCCGTAGAGTTGCAGCAGCTTGGGC
>JBAZUN010000124.1:0-12474 GCA_041661365.1 Candidatus Latescibacterota bacterium | reverse complement strand
TCCCAGGTCCACGGCTCGGGCCGGGGCGGGTGCGAGAGCTGGGTCACGGCCAGGACGGCAAACCCCCGGCGGGCCAGCTCGCGGCCCCAGCCGAGGAGGTGGCTCCCCTGGGGCCGGAAACGGCCCTCCATCATCCGCTCGCGGCTGCCGCCGGTGCCGTGCAGGCAGATCACCGCCGGGAGCGGCGTCGCGGCGTGGACCGGTCGCGCCAGGATCGCCGGCACCACCGGGCTCACCGGGCTCGCCGGGCTCGGCCCGCCCCGCAGGTGCAGATCCTCGAGCACCAGCCCGTCGGTCGATTCCCATCGATCCCGCACCTCGATCTCCAAAGGACGCTCGGGCCGGCGCAGGTGCAGCAGCTCGGCCAGCTTGGCTGCCACCGGCGGGCCAGAGACCGGCCGCACGGTCCCGGGCGAGTGGCCCAGCCCGGCCAACCATGCCCCGTGGTCCGGCAGGTATCGCGCGGCCAGGGACCGGGAGTCGGCGCTGAGGAGGAAGAGGGGATCCTGCCGCAGGAGTCGCAACCCGAGATCGTGAAGGCTCCGGGCCCGGAAGGCCCGTAGCAGGCTGGAGCCCACGGTGGTGGTGCGCACCAGCCCCTCTGCCTCGAGCCGTTCCCCCAGCGGCGCGAAGTCGTTGAACACCCCCTCGTACCGGGCGAGAAAGGGGAAGGACTGACGGCGGGCCACCCCGTCCTCGATCACCGTGCCGGTCAGCTCCACCCAGTGCCGGTACGGCACCTCGAGCCGTTCCTCGAGGAGGTGGATCAGGGTGCAGACCCCGTAGTCGACGCCCAGCAGCAGGACCCAGGCATCCAGCTCGAGCAGGCGGGCGAAGGGGCTGTCGAGGGCGAAGTCGGTCCGGTGGCGGCGCCCGGTCAGCTCCTCGGCCAGCGGTCCCACCGCGGCCACCGGATGCGGCGCGTGGCGGCTGCGCCGGACCCCGGGCCAGGTCCGCACCGCCTCGGAGATCGCCCCCATCAGCGAGGGGGAGCGCTCCCGGTCCCAGACCTGCTGGGGTCCCTCCCAGAAGAAGCGGCGGAAGATCGGCGCCACCAGGGTCCCCTCGCTGCCCACGGCCTCGAGGAGGGCCTGGACCACGGTGGGGGCGCCGCCGTCGACGTACCCGAAGGAGCGCAGGGAGGAGTGGCAGAAGACCAGGTCCCCGGCAACGATCCCCAGGGCCCGCACGCCCCGGAGGATATCCTCCCCGGTCACCGCACTCTCCGGATTCGCGTCCATCTTCCCTCGTTCCGGCGACCGTTCCCTCGGTCGGCCGTCATCTCAGCCGCAGGGTTTCATCGCCTCCAGCCGCTGGAGGCTCATCAGCAGGAAGCGCGGCACGTGGAAGCACCCCTTGTAGCTCCCGCCCTTGCAGGTGTGGGTCAGCTCGCCGCGCCGATCGCAGTACCCGAACCACTCGCCGTACTCCCGGTCGACGAAGTGGCTGCAGGCGTAGGCGTCGAGCCGCTCCAGCCATTCGAGCCAGCACGGCTCCCGCGTCAGGTCGTAGGCCAGGATGACGGCGTAGAGCGCCTCGGTGTGGGGCCACCACAGCTTCATCGAGGACTCGAGCTGCAGGGTCGGCTTCCCCTCGACGTCCATAAAGTAGAAGAGGCCACCGTATTCCTTGTCCCAGCCGAACTCGAGCGAACCCTCGATGGCGTCGAGGGCGAGCTGACGGCAACCGGGCGCGTCGACGAACTCGAGGAGATGGAGGAGGAACCAGCCGACCTCGATCGAGTGACCGGGGTTGAAGAACCGGCCCTCGGGCCACTCGGCCAGGCTTCCCTCGCCCAACAAAGCATGCTCCATCAGCAGCCGGCGCTCGGGGTCATAGTGGCGCCTGGCCCCGGCCACGGCCTTGGCCATCACCTCCAGGTACCGGGGGTCGGGTCGGACCCGCTGCAGCTCGATGGCCATGCTGGCGAGGACCATGACGTTGGCCAGGGAGCTGACCGCCGGCTGGCCGGCCAGGATCGGCCGGTCCAACAGCGCGGGACGCTCGATCCACTCCACCACCCGCCAGAAGACCTCCTCGGCCTCGGCGAGGCATCCCCGGTCGTTGGTGGCCCGGCCGTACTCCAGCAGCCCGAGCATGTAGAAGACCGCGGCGTACGGCTTGCGCTGGTAGAAGTAGGGTCGGCCGTCCCGGGTCAGGCTGAAGTAGAGCCGCCCCTGGGGATCGCGGGCGTGGGTCCGGATGAAGCGCAGTCCCAGCCCGGCCGCCTCGAGGTACTCCTCACGGGCCTCGAACTCGTTGTAGAGCCGCGAGAAGGTCCAGACCTGGCGGCCCTGCAGCCAGATATACTTCTTGGTGTCGTAGATCGCCCCGTCGCGCTCCAGGCAGGTGAAGTACCCGCCGCATTCGCGGTCGAGGCTGTGGTCCAGCCAGAACGGGATGACCCGCTCGGTCAGGTCCTCGCGGTACTGCTCGGCATAGGCCTCGAGCATCTTCCCTCCTCATCGACTCCGGCGGCTCACAGGGAGGTCCAGCCGCCGTCCACCATCAGGCAGGCCCCGGTGACGTAGGCCGAGGCGTCCGAGGCCAGGAAGACCACCGCGCCCTTGAGGTCCTCGTGGTCCATCATCCGGCCCAGGGGACACCGCCGGTTGTAGCTCTCCAGGAACGGCCCGGGTTGATCGTTGAAGAACCCGCCCGGGCAGATGGAGTTGGCCCGCACCCCCCGCTTGCCGAAGTAGTTGGCCAGGTACCGGGTGAAGTTGATCATCCCGGCCTTGACGAAGGTATAGTCGGGCGGCTGCTTCATCTCCGTCCCCTCGTACAGGCTGGGATCGTTGGCGACCACGCCGTAGATGCTGGAGACGTTGATGATCGAGCCGCGTCCCCGGTCCGCCATCCCCGGCACAAAGGCCTTGCACATGGCGAAGAGGCCGACCATGTTCCCCTGGGCACTGGTGACCCAGTAGTCCGGGGTCTGCTCGTCGAACCCGCCCCCGCGTGCCACCACCGCGCTGTTGACCAGCACGTCGAGGCGGCCGAATCGCGACAGCACCTGGTCGCGGATCGCGGTGATCGAGACCGGATCGGTGATGTCCAGCTCCAGCCCGTGCGCGTCGTACCCCCGCCGCCGCAGCTCCTCGGCGTACTCCTCGGTGCGGGCGCGCGTCCGCGAGGCGGCGATCACCGTGGCCCCGGCCTCGGCCAGCCCCTCGGTGATGCTGCTGCCGAACAGCGGGCCCGCCCCTCCAGAGACCAGGGCCACGCGGCCGGCCAGCGAGAACCGCTCCAGGATCCCCATCGGCTTTGTCCTTTCGATCAGGCGAACCGGGTCTGCTCCTCGATGGTGCGGCCCACGACCTGCCCGGTCGTGCCGTCGCTGAGCCGCGATATCACCACAGAACCGGAGACCGGTCGGCTGGGCGGCGAAATATAACGGTTGGCCGGCCGCCTGTGAACCCCGCTCCTTGCCCCCTGGCCGGCCGGTCCATTTCTTACCGCATCGACAGCAGAGGGAAGAGCCGGCGGATGAGCCGCCGATCACGGAGCCGCGCAACGCAAAGGAGTCGAGGGAATGGGCGTGTACTACGATCTGGGCCGTCCAGTGATCGGCGGTTGGATGGGCGGCGGCTGGGTCCTGCGGGATCCGGTGAGTCAGCGCGACCTGCTGTGGGGCGGCGAGTTCGGTCAGGAGGGCTCAATCCTCTTTGCCGTCGACCTGGACAGCGGCCGGATCGTCGAGCGCCACCCGCTCGGCTGCCGCGAGTTCTTCGCCCTCCCCGATCCGGCCACCAGCCGACTCTGGGTCTTCACCTACCACGGGCTCGACCAGCCGGGCCACCTGCTCCTGTCGTGGGACCCGCACACCCGCACCCTGACCTCGCACGGGTTCCCCCTGCTCACCGGGGAGCGGTTCGTCGGCGCCGTGCTGGGCCGGGATGGTCGGGTCTACCTGGGCACCCATCCGGGGGCGCACCTGGTCAGCTTCGATCCGGCCGACGGGTGCTGGCGCGACCACGGTCCCCAGGCCCCGGAGCCGCGGGTCCCCGGTCAGCAGATCTGGTGCCGGCCCCAGCAGGCGACCGCGGCCAACGAGATCGTCTGCGGCATCGTCCGCAATCCGGGGGGATGCCAGATCGCCTGGAATCCGATCACCGGCCAGACCCGGGTGCTGACCGAATCCCTGCCGGCCGAGCCGACCGAGCCGCCGCTGCGCCAGGTCCAGGTCTCGTTCCGCCAGGGGGTCTACTACACGGTCGACGGCCAACCGCGCGAAGGCGAGTACCGCCCTACGGTCGCCACCGACATCTGCGGCTTGAACAAGGGACCGGACGGCCGGATCTACGGGAGCACGATCATCTCCATGCACCTGTTCCGCTTCGACCCGGAGAGCCGGTCGCTCGAGGACCTGGGACGGGTCGGCTGGCCCGGCGGCGAGGTCTACGACGTGATCGCCCACGGCGACCGGTTGTACATGGGGAGCTACACCGGCGCGTACTGGGGGGTCTATGACCCGGCCCGACCGTGGAACCCATCTCCAGAGAGCCAGGGCGAAGCCGTCGAGGCCAACCCGCGCAGTCTGGGCCAACTCGGCGAGGACACCAACCGTCCGTTTGAATACGCAATCGGACCGGACGACCGGATCTACATCGCCTGCCGCGCCAACTACGGATACCCCGGCGGCGGCCTGGCCCGGTTCGATCCGCGCACCGGCGAGAAGCGGGTCTTTCGCGACCCGCTGCAGAGCGTCCAGTCGGTGGCCGCCGACGACCGGTACGTGTACGGGGGGACCAGCATCGAGGGAGGGCGCGGCTGCATCAACGCCTCGACCCAGGGCCGGCTCTTCCTCTTCGACCCGGCCGCCGAGGCCCGGGTCTACGAGTGCGTGCCGGTGACCGAGGCGATCGCCGTGACCTCCCTGGCCGTGGAATCGCGGTCAGGGCTGGTCTACGGCACCACCGACACCAGCCACCTCTTCGCCTTCGATCCGCGCCAGCGCCAGGTGGTGCGCACCTGGAAGCTGCGCTCCCCCGGGACCCCGCTGATGGGGGTGCCCGAGACCTATGGGATCATCCACCTCATTGCCGGGAGCGACGACGCCATCTACGGAATCACCCGGTACGACCTGTTCAAGCTAGACCCGAGCATTGACCGGATCATCTACCTCGATCCGCCGCCGATCCCCGACCTGTACCAGATCGTCGAGGGCCGGCCCGGGGTCTTCTACCTGGGCGCCCGCGGCCATCTGTTGGAGTATCACCTGAAGGACACGCCCCACTACAGATGAGTCCGGCCACGCGCGGAGTACCTGCGTGGCCGGACTCGTCATGGACGCGGACCGGATGGCTCCTTGGGGAGGAAACGACCTCCTCCCCGAGGAGCGTCAGCCGTTTCCCTGCTGGTTGAGGGCCGACATGTCCCAGACCTGATCGCCCAGGGTGATCGTGCCGGTGGTCGCCAGCTCGACCCCCTGGACGGTCACGGTCATGTCGATGACCAGGTTCCCTTCCCGAGACCCGGTCAGGACCAGCGTGCCTCGGACCGGGATCGTGGGATACTTGCTCTTCTCCACGGTCAGGTTCCCGTTCATCAGGAGCGAGCCGTCCGGCGAGTAGTCGCGGAAAGTCCAGGTATCCCCGGCGATCTCGAGCACGCCGCGCGCGCCGGTCACGCTCGTCGGATCGGTGTACAGGGAGGCGATGAACGCCTGCTGCATGCTGGCCATCAGCAGCTCGGCCACGGCGGTGAGGTCCGAGGAGATCGGTCCCGTGCCGGTGTCCTCGGGCTCCTCAGAGGAATCGCCGAGGCAGCCGCTGAGCCCCAGCGTCAAGGCCAGCGCCCATCCCAACACGGAGGTGGTCGCGGTGCGGTAATACCCCTTCATCGTCGTTCTCCCTCCGGGTTGGCGGTCGCCGGCTCAGCCCACCACCTCGTGGGCCCGGGTGTACTTCTCGAGGGCTTTCAGGTCCAGCTCGCACCCCAGGCCCGGGGCCATCGGCGTCGGCACGTACCCGTCGATAAACGGTATCGGCTCGAGGATCAGGTCGTCCTCGCGGGTCCAGCTCCCCACGAAGTCCGAGGCCATGGTGCAGTTCGGCGCCAACGAGGCCGCGTGCACGTAACAGGTGTCGATGATCCCCAGGTCGTTCCCCGAGCCGTGCCAGCAGCGCAGCCCGGCGGCGGCGGCGACCGCGGCGTTGCGGAGGAAGCCGAAGAGATCGCCGCCCAGGTTGACGCAGTCGACCACCCCGGCCTTGACGGCTCGGATGATCCCCGGCCCGTCCCCCAGGTGCATGGCCACCGGCAGGTTGATCTCCTCGTGGATGCGGGTGTACCCCTCGAGGTCGGACTTGGGGATCGGATCCTCGAAGACCTCGACGTTCCCCAGCGGTTCGAGCTGGCGCGCCAGCTCGATCGCCTGGGCCGCGGTGTGGAACCGCTCGTTCGGATCGACCGTCACCTTGAACCCGGGGCCGGCCACCTCGCGCATCGCCTTGAGCCGCTCGTACATCGGCTCCTCAACGCGGCACTTGATCTTGATCCCCTTGAAGCCGAGGCGCAGGGCCCGCTCGACGCTCCGCTTCCCGTCCTCGGGGGTTTGGTGCCCCATCCAGTAGTCGGCCCGGACCCGGTCGCGGACGGCGCCGCCCACCAGGGCGTGCACCGGCAGTTCGCGGGCCCGGCCGATCAGGTCGAAGAGGGCCATCTCAAAGGCGTGGTACGCCGGGCCGGTACCGACCTCCAGCCATTCCTCCCCACCGTCGGTCCGGTCCGCCAGGAGGTTCTGCGGGGTCAACCGCTCGGGGTTCCGGCCCAGGAGTCGGGTCGCGCCGCTGCGTACCTCCTCCAGCGCCACCCCGCGACCGGTCTCGCCGATCCCGTGCAGGCCGGCGTCGGTCTCGATCCGGATCAGGTGCTTGGGTACCTGATCCCAGCCGGTCTCCGGCACCCATTCGGGGCTGTGGACCCGCCCGGGGATGGTCGGCACCACCACGGTCCAGATGCTCACGGCCTTGATCTTCATCTCGGTGCCTTTCAGGGAACGAAGCCGGTCTTGCCGTCGACCGCGAGCACGAAGGCGGCCAGCAGATCGGCGGTGTGCTCCAGGTCGGCCAGGGACAATACCTCGACCGGGGTGTGCATGTACCGCAGGGCCACGCTGACCAGACCAGTGGCCACGCCGGCCCGGTTGAGCTGGATGGCGTTGGCGTCGGTGCCGGTCCCTCCGGGCGAGGCGCTGACCTGATACGGGATCCGCTGTCGCTCGGCCAGGTCGACCAGGAGCTGGAAGACCACCGGGCTGATGTTGGCCCCCCGGGAGATCACCGGTCCGCCGCCCAGCTTGACCTCGCCGACCTTGCGCTTGTCGACGTCGGGATAATCCGAGGCATGGGTGACGTCGATGGCGATCCCCACCAGTGGATCGATCCCGAAGGCGCTGGTCCGGGCCCCGCGCAGGCCGATCTCCTCCTGCACCGTGGCCACGGCGAACAGGGCCGCCGCCGGCTTCTTCTTCGACTGGGCCACGCGGCGCAGGGTCTCGGCCGCGATGAAGGCGCCCATCTTGTCGTCGAACCCGCGCGACACGGCCAGGTCCCCGCGCAGCACCTCGAAGTTGGGATCGTAGGTCACCGGGTCGCCGATGGCCACCAGCTTGCGGGCCTGCTCCCCGTCCTTGGCGCCGACGTCGATCCACAGCTCGTGGATCTCGGGGACCTTGCGCCGGTCCTCCTCGGTCATCAGGTGGATCGCCTTCCGGCCGGTGACCCCGAGGATCGGGCCCCGGCTGGTGTGGATCCGCACCGTCCGACCGGGGATCGTGATCCGGTCGAAGCCGCCGATGGTGTTGAAGTGGAGATACCCGGTGTCGGTGATATGGGCGATCTGCAGCCCCAGCTCGTCGATGTGGCCGGCGAGCATGACCCGCGGCCGGCCCTGGTCGTTGAGCACCCCGATGGCGTTGCCGTGCACGTCGACGCGGACGTGGTCGGCGTGCCGGCCGACCTCGGCGGTCCACACCTCGCGCACCGGACCCTCGTACCCGGAGGGACTCGGGGCGGCCATCAGGGCCTCGAGAAAGGCCCGGGACTCCTTGCGCATATCCTGCTCCTCTGCCGTCCGGAACCGACGGCCTGCCAGTGGTCGAGCGCCCCTCACCGCGGCCCGGCGCGGTCTGGAACCGGAAGGCCGGCAACGGGTCGGACGGAAGGAAAGACCAGAAAGAGGTACGGGGTTCCCCGAAGCCGGTCAAGCCCGCAGAGGCCGTCGGCCGGCGGCGCGGGACGTTGCGTCCGGCCCTGCCGGCCGCTATGCTAACCTCGAAGATGGTGATCACGCCACGCGGGACAAGGTGGCTCAGCCGCGGAGGTATTCTTGGCCAGATCCCCCAGTTCCATTAGAGGACTCCGGCTCCTGGCGCTCCTGCTCGTACTCGGCACCACCGGCTCGCGCGCCTATGGCGCTGACCGGCCGACCCCGCCCATGGCAACGGCCCGGCCCGAGTCCCTGGTGGCCCACGGTCAGGTGCGCCTCGACGAGTACTACTGGCTGCGCCAGCGGGACGACCCCGAGGTGCTGGCCTACCTGGCCGCCGAGAACGCCTATGCCGACTCGGTGATGGCGCCCACTGCCGCCCTTCAGGAGACCCTCTATCAGGAGATCGCCGGACGGATCGGGCAGGCCGACACCTCGGCGCCGTATCGGCTCGGCGACTACCGCTACTACCACCGGCTCGCGGCCGGCGCCGAATACCCGGTCTACTGCCGCCGTCGGATCGATCCCCCCGGCGACGAGGAGGTCCTCCTCGACGTCAATCTCCTCGCCGCGGAGCAGGAATACTGCGAGGTCGGCGAGGTGCAGGTAAGCTCCGGGCAGGACGTCCTGGCCTATGCCGTGGACGGCCAGGGGCGCCGTCAGTACACGGTCCACTTCCGCGACCTGAGGACCGGCCGGATCCTTCCCGACCGGCTCACCGGGGTCACCGACAACCTGGTCTGGGCCGAGGACGACCGGACCCTGTTCTACACCCGGCAGGACTCGGTCACCCTGCGCTGGGACCGGGTCTACCGCCACCGGCTGGGAACCGACCCGGCCGAGGACCCGCTGGTCTATCGGGAGCCGGACAGCACCTACGAATGCTCGGTGGAGAAGACCCGCTCGCGACGGTACCTGCTCATCGCCAGTTGGCAGACCCTGGCGACCGAGTACCGCTTCCTCGAGGCCGATCGGCCCGAGGGGGAGTTCCGGGTGATCGAGCCCCGCCGGCGGGGCCACGAGTACTACGTCGACCACGGCAGCGGCTTCTTCTACCTGCGGACCAACGACCAGGCGACCAACTTCCGCCTGATGCGGGCGCCGGTGGCCACCCCGAGTCGGCCTCACTGGGAGGAGGTCATCCCCTCGCGCGACGAGGTTCTGCTCGAGGACCACCTCCTCTTCCGCGGCTTCTTGGTGGTCCAGGAGCGACGCCAGGGCCTGGTGCGGCTGCGGGTCCGCGACCTGGGGAACGGCGAGGAGCACTACCTGGGGTTCGAGGAGCCGGCCTACCTGGTCTACCCGGTCGACAACCGGGAGTTCGACGCCCCGTCCCTGCGCTACGCCTACACCTCGCTGACCACGCCCCGCTCGGTCTACGACTACGACCTGGACCGGCGTACCCGGGTGTTGGTCAAGCAGGATGAGGTACTCGGCGGGTTCGACCCGGCGGCATACAGGACCGAGCGGCTCTGGGCCACGGCGGCCGATGGGGCCCAGGTGCCGATCTCCCTGGTCTATCGGGTCGACCGGTTCCGCCGCGACGGCCGCAATCCCCTGCTCCTGTACGGCTACGGCGCCTACGGCATCAGCAGCGAGCCGGTCTTCCGCGCCGAGCGGCTCTCCCTGCTCGACCGGGGGTTCGCCTACGCGGTGGCCCACGTCCGCGGCGGCCAGGAGCTGGGCCGCCCGTGGTACGAGGCCGGTCGCCAGACTCGCAAGCGGAACACCTTCACCGACTTCATCGCCTGTGCCGAGTACCTGGCCGGGGCCGGGTACGCCGACCGGGAGCGGCTCTTCGCCCGGGGCGGGAGCGCCGGCGGGCTGCTGGTCGGCGCGGCCGTGACCATGCGGCCCGAGCTGTTCCGCGGGGTGGTGGCCGAGGTGCCGTTCGTCGACGTGGTGACCACCATGCTCGACGAGGAGATCCCGCTGACCACCGCCGAGTACGACGAATGGGGGAACCCGCACGAGCGGGAGGCCTACGACTACATCCTGTCCTACTCTCCGTACGACAACCTCCGGCCCGGTCCGTACCCCGACCTGCTGATCACCGCCGGGCTGCACGACTCCCAGGTGCAGTACTGGGAGCCGGCCAAGTGGGCCGCGCGGCTGCGGGCGCGCCAGACCGGGAACGGGCGGATCCTCCTCAAGACCCGGATGGAGGCGGGGCACGACGGCGTCTCGGGTCGGTACCGGCAGTACCGGGAGGCCGCCTATCAGTACGCCTTCCTCCTGACCGCCGCGGCCCGGCCCTGAGATCGGGGACCGTGGAGCGCCGACGACTCGTTGCCGAGGGTCTGCTGCTGCTGGCCGCGGGGATCTGGGGGTTCGCCTTCGTGGCCCAGCGGATCGGCATGCAGCACGTGGGGCCGTTCCTCTTCAACGCGGTGCGATTCGCCTTGGGCAGCCTGGTGCTGGTGCCGGTGATCCGGTGGCGCCGCGTCCCGATCCCGGCCTGCGGCGCGATCGTCCGGGGAAGCCTGGCGGCCGGAGCGATCCTCTTCGGCGGGGCCTCGCTCCAGCAGGTGGGGATCATCTCCACCACGGCCGGCAAGGCCGGGTTCATCACCGGGCTCTACGTGGTCCTGGTGCCGCTGTGCGGGCCGCTCCTCGGCCGCCGCTCCGCGCCGAGCACCTGGCTGGGCGCGGGAACCGCGGCGGTCGGGCTGTACCTGCTCAGCGTCGAGCCCGATTTCACCATCGGTCCCGGCGACGCCCTGGTCCTGGTCGGGGCCTTCTTCTGGACGGCCCACGTGCTGGTGATCGACCGCCTCGTGACCCGCCTGGACTGGGCCGCGCTGGCCTGCGGCCAGTTCGCGGTCTGCGCGGTCCTGAGCCTGGCCGTGGCCCTGCTGACCGAGCCGTTCCAAGCCGCGGGGCTGAAAGACGCGGCCGGGGCCGTGTTCTACGGTGGCGTCCTCTCGGTGGGGGTGGCCTACACCCTGCAGGTGGCGGCCCAGCGCCACACCCCGCCGGCCCACGCCGCCATCCTGCTCAGCCTGGAGACGGTCTTCGCGGCCTTGGGCGGCTGGCTCATCCTGGACGAAGGACTCACCCCCCGGGCCCTGGGCGGGTGCGGCCTGATGCTCCTCGGCACCGTGATCGCCCAACTCGGTACCTCGACGCGCTCCCCACTTCAGCCGTCCCCCTCACCGTGAGCACCCTCCACCTGGGGCCGTACGCCCTCTCCAGCGTCTCGCCCGAGCTGCCGGTGATGACCCTGGCCCCGATGGCCGGGGTGGGGAACTGCGTCTTCCGCCTGCTCTGCGCCCGGTTGGGGGCTCGGGTGCTCGGGGTCGAGTTCGTCAACGCCCGAAACCTGAACGACGGCTCGCGACGCACGGCCCTGGCCGTCGACTTCTCCGACGCCGAGGTCTATCGGGCCAGCGGCCAGGCCGTGCTGGCCGCCCAGATCTACGGGAACGAGCCGGCCCTGGTGGCGGCCGGCGCGGCGCGACTAGAAGCGCTGGGAGCCCAGGTCGTCGACATCAACTTCGGCTGCTCGGTTCCCCGGGTCATGCGGAAGGGGTCAGGGGCGGCGTACCTGCGCGACCTGGACCGGCTCTACCTGGCCGTGCGGCTCACCGTCGAGGCGGTCAGGGTGCCGGTGACCGTCAAGACGCGGGTCGGCTGGGACCAGGATTCGATCAACGTCGGCGAGGTGGTGCAACGGGCCCAGGACGCCGGAGCCCGGGCGATCGCCGTGCACGCCCGCACGGTCTGCCAGCGGTACGACGGTCCGGCCGACTGGAGCTGGATCGCCCGGGCCCGTGAGGTGGCGACCATCCCGGTCATCGGCAACGGCGACGTGCGCTCGGCCGAGGACGCTTGCCGGATGGCCGCACAGACCGGCTGCGACGCGGTGATGGTAGGGCGAGCGGCGATGGCCAACCCCTGGATCTTCGCCGGCCGGGCCGGCGCCTCCCGCCGCGAGCGGATCGACCTGGCGATCGAGCAGCTCCAGCGGATGGCGACCTTCAAGGGGGAGCGGAGCGGGGTGCTGCAGACCCGCAAGCACCTGGCCCTCTACTTCCGCGACCTGCCGCGGGGAGATGAGCTGCGGCGGCAGATCCTGACCACCGCCACCCTGGCCGAGCTGATCCCCCTGCTGCGCCGCTGGCAGGAGGAACAGGAACAAGCTGAGGTCGACCTGATCCTCTCGGCGTCAGAAGCCCGCTCCATGGCCTGGGACACTTAGCAGCCCGTTGAAGAAGCCCATTCGGGCTGCGGCCGGACCTGGCAGCCGCTGACTGCGTT
>JBAZUN010000123.1:0-13658 GCA_041661365.1 Candidatus Latescibacterota bacterium | reverse complement strand
GGCGGGGTGAGCGCGGTGCTCGCGGTGGCGCTGAGCCTGTGGCTGGCGGCCCGCGTCAGCCGACCGATCCGGCTGCTGGGGGCCGCGGCCGAACGGTTCGGGGCCGGCCAGCGGGCGGCGGCCGTGGAGGTCGGTTCCCGGGACGAGCTGGGCCAGTTGTCCCGCTCCTTCA
The DNA here is from genome assembly GCA_041661365.1 of Candidatus Latescibacterota bacterium. Taxonomy (GTDB): domain Bacteria; phylum Latescibacterota; class UBA2968; order UBA8231; family UBA8231; genus CAITNQ01. The sequence continues at coordinate 13,486 of JBAZUN010000123.1, read as the reverse complement.
ACCTCATGGTGGCCCAGATCGACGAGCGGACCGAGGCCCTGCGGCGCGAGGTGGCGGAACGGCTGCAGGCCGAGGAACGGATGCGGCGGAGCGAGCGGTACTTCCGTTCGCTCATCGAGAACGCCTCGGACGTGGTCACGGTGGTGGACGGCGACGGCGTGACCCGGTACGTCAGTCCCTCGGTGACCCGGGTCCTCGGCCACGCCCCCGAGGATCTACTGGGCGCCGGGTACCTCAAGCACGTGCACCCGGACGACGCCGGCCGCCTGGAGGCGGCGCACGGCCGGGCCAGGCAGGAGCCGAGCGAGCCGGTGTCCTGCGAATTCCGCCTGCGCCACGCCAACGGCGGGTGGCGGCTGGTCCAGGTGGTGCTCAACAACCAGTTGGCCGATCAGGCCGTGGCCGGGATCGTCGCCAACCTGCAGGACGTCACCGAGCGGAAGCAGGCCGAGATGCGGCTGGCCCAGGCCACCCGGCTGGAGTCGATCGGTCGCCTGGCGGCCGGGATCGGCCACGAGATCAACACCCCGATGCAGTTCATCGGGGACAACACCCTCTTCCTGCAGGATGCCTTTGCCGGGCTCATGCGGCTGCAGGAGCTGCAGACGCGGCTGCTGGCGAGCGGCCAGGAAGCGGGCGTCCTGCCTCCGGAGGCGGTCACCGAGCTGGCGGCGACCCGGGAGGCGGTTGGGCTGGACTTCCTGGAGACCCGTGTGCCCCAGGCCCTGCAGCGCTCCCGCGAGGGGGTCGACCGCGTCAGCCAGTTGGTGCGGGCGATGCGCGAGCTCTCCCATCCGGGGACCAAGGAGCTGGTGCCGGTGGACCTCAACCGCACCATCGAGCACGCCCTGGTCCTGTCGCACCACGAGTGGAAGTACGTGGCCGACACGCGGCTCGAGCTGGACCCGGAGCTGCCGCTGGTCCAGGGGCTGCCCGGCGAGCTGAGCCAGGTCCTGCTCAACCTCATCGTCAACGCGGCGCACGCCATCGGCGACGCCCTCGGGCCCGGACCGGAAGTCAAGGGGACGATCGCCATCGCCACCCGTTGCCACGGCGATCAGGTGGAGGTGCGGCTGCGCGACACCGGCACCGGGATCCCCGCCGAGGTGCAGCCGCACGTCTTCGATCTCTTCTTCACCACCAAGGAGGTGGGCAAGGGCACCGGTCAGGGATTGGCGATGGCCCACGACGTCGTGGTGACCAAACACCGGGGCGAGCTGTTCTTCGAGAGCGAGGAGGGGGTCGGCACCACCTTTGTCCTCCGCCTGCCGGTGGACGGACGGCACGGGTCGGCACCCGGGAGCAGCGACAGGTGAATGAGCGCGTGTTGTTCGTCGACGACGATCCGGCCGTGCTGGAAGGGATCGAGGTGATGCTCTTCTCGCAGCGCCGGCGCTGGCAACTGCAGTTCGCGCGGAGCGGCCGCGAGGGCCTGGAGCTGATCGGTCAGGACCCTCCCGACGTGGTGGTCGCCGACATGCGGATGCCGGTGATGGACGGGATCACCTTCCTCACCCGGGTGCGGGCGATGGCTCCCGACACGGTGCGGGTGATGCTCACCGGGAACGCCGACCTGGAGACCGCCATCGCCGCGGTCAACGCCGGGAACGTCTTCCGCTTCCTCACCAAGCCCTGCGCCGCGGACGCCCTGCTGGCCGCGGTGGAGGCCGGGATCGAGCAGCACCGCCTGGTTACCGCCGAACGGGAACTGCTGACCAAGACCCTGGGGGGCAGCACCCGGCTGCTGGTGGAACTGCTGGCCATGGGCGACCCGACCGGGTTCGGCCAGGCCCTCTGGCTGCGGGAGTCGGTGCGGACCATCACCGAGACCATCCAGATCCCCAACGCCTGGGAGGTGACGGTCGGGGCGATGCTGGCCCGGATCGGGGTCATCACCCTGCCGCCGGAGGTGATCGCCAAGGTGCGCGACCGCCGCCGGCTGCTGTCCGAGGAGGCCGAGCTGGTGGCCCGGGTTCCCGAGATCGGGTACCGCCTGCTCAGGAACATCCCGCGCCTGGAGCCGGTGGCGCGGATCGTGCTCTACCAGGAGAAGCGCTACGACGGCACGGGGTTCCCCGAGGACGCGGTGCGCGGGGCCGAGATCCCGATCGGCGCCCGCCTGATCAAGATCCTCACCGACCTGGCCGCCCTCTCGGCCAGCGAGAAGGCCCGGTACCGGGTCCTGCGCCTGATGCGCGAGCGCGTCGGCTGGTACGACCTCGAACTGCTGGACCAGGTGCATCCCCTCTTCACCCCGCCCGGGGTGGTCGGGGACGCCTTGGCCGTGCCGCTGAGTCAGCTCCGCCTCGGCCAGAAGCTGGCCGCCAACGTGGTCGGCATCGACGGCCAGGTCATCGTGGCCGCGGGAAGCCGGATCTCCCCGAGCTTCCTCGAGCGGATCCAGAACGCCGCCTCCCTCGGCGGCATCAATGAGCCGGTCCTGGTCGAGCGGGAGGTGCCGACGCGCGAATAGAGCCTGTCCGAGTACCAGGGCTGACGCGCGTCGGTCGGGGCGGCTCAGTCCTCGTCGCGGAACATCGGCCGGGCGTTCTGCCGTTTGCGCCGCCGGCGGGCGTACGGGGTTTCGATCTGATAGGTCCGGCACAGGCGGCTGAAGGAACGCATCTGGATGCCCAGGGCACGGCCGGCGTCCTCGTTGCTGTTGTAGATACGGGCGACGCGCTCGACCTGCTCGCGGGTGATCCCCTTGTCCACGATCTCCTCCCTCGCTGTCAGGGTTGGTCCAGTCGCTGATGGATGTCGATATCGCCGTAGATTCCGCCCATGCGGAAACCGTCGTAGACGTAGATGGCGACGACGTTCGGGCCGTGGCGGACCACGGCTTGGGTGATGTCGATGATGAACGGTTGGTTCCACTCGTGGTGTTCGCCCACGAGCTGGCCGTTGACGTAGATCCAGGCGTCCCGGTCGACCCCGCCGAAGGCCATGTAGACCGGCTGCCGGTCGTCGCGGGTGTTCACCTCGATCCTTGCCCGGTACCAGGCGCCCTTGTCGTACCCGGCGTACCCCTGGTCCTCCCAGGCGCGGCCGATCTCGAGCCAGGGCCAGTCAGAGTCGTCGAAATCCCGCAGGGACGGCGCTGCCACGCGCTCGTGGGCGGTGGAGAAGCGCCACCGCAGCGGCACCACGGCGACCGACTGGGCTGGGTAGGGGATGCTCGGTCGGGTCAGGGCGTAGCCGCTGTAGTCCTCGCGCTCGCCCAGGCCGAAGCTCAGCCAGCGGCGCAGCAGGCCCGACCCGGCCGCCACCAGAACCCGTCCGCCCCGGTTCGCCACCAGGCGGTCGAGATCCTCCTCCCCGGTGGGCTGGTGGACGTCGATCCGGCCGTAGATCCCGCCCATGCCGAAGCCTCCGTACACGTAGATCGCCACCGCGTTGGGGCCGTGCCGGTCGACCGCCTCGCTCAGGTCGAGGAGGAACGGCTCGTCCCACTGGTGGAACTCGCCGACCAGCTTGCCGTTGACGCAGACGTAGGCGTCCTCGTCGATCCCGCCGAAGGCCATGCAGACCGGAGCGCCGCCGGCCGCGGCGTCCACCTCGATGGTGGTGCGATACCAGGCGCCGCCGTCGTAGTCCGGGTATCCCTGGTCCTCCCAGGCGCGGCCGATCTCGACCAGGGCCCAGGAGTCATCGGCGTAGTCGAGCTGCGAGTACTGCCGGCCCTTCTCGGCGCGGAAGAACGGTTCCGGATCGAGGGCGAAGCGCCACTTGAGCGGCACCTTGGCCGCGGTCCGGTGGGGATAGGGGATCAGCGGCTGGGTCTGGGCGTAGATTGCGTACAGGCTCTGCACCTCGGCCCCCTCGCCGCTGGGCAGGGTCATCCCGCGCCAGAACCGGCGGGGCTGGCGCCGGACGCTGGGCGCCTGACTGCCGACGAAGCGGCTGCCGTCCTCGGTGCCGGTGGGCTGATGGACCCCGATCAGCCCGTAGAACCCCCCCATCCCCATCCCGTCGTAGACGTAGATGGCCACGGTGTTCTCGCCGTGGCGCTGGACCGCGGCGGAGACGTCGAGGATGAAGGGCAGGTCCCATTCGTGGTGCTCGCCGACGTACTGACCGTTGAGGTACACGTACCCGTGCAGGTCGACCCCGCCGAAGGCCATGTAGACCGGCCGCCGGTCGTCGGCTTCCACCTGGAACCGGGTCCGGTACCATGCCCCCTGATCGTACCCCTGGTACCCCTGATCCTCCCAGGCCCTGCCGATCTGGATCCGCGACCAGTGGCTGTCGTCGAAGGCGGGCCCGGAGTATTCGCGGCCTTGATCCTGCGGGTCGGCCCGTGAGCCCATGACCACCTGGAAGCGCCACTCGCGCGGCAGTTCGGCCACCGGGCGATGCGCGTAGGGCACCACCGGCGGCGACAGGGCGTACTCGCCGTACTGGGGCAGGTCGGTCTGATGGAGGAGCTCGGCGGGGAGGGAGGCCACCTGCTCGGCCCAGGCCAGCAGCTCGCGGGCCACCTCGGGGGCTGCCTCGCGCAGGGCCTGGGCTCGGGCCCGCAAGGCGCTCACCTGGGCTTGCCGCAGGTATTCGCCGGACCAGCCCGCAGTCCGGGTTCGGGCCGCCTCGTTCTGCCGCAGGAGGAGTCCCAGGGAGTCGGACTGGTCGGGCAGCAGTCGACGCGCATTCAAAGCACTGTACTGTCCGGTATCCGCTGAGCCGGCTCCGTCGGCGGCCAGCAGGGCCTCGCGTCGTTTCAAGGACACCAGCAACTCGGCAGCGGCCACCGCGGCCTGGGGCTGATCGGCGAAGCGCTCGGCGACCTGCTGGTAGGCCTCCCGGGCAGCCTTCAGCCCCAGTTTCTCGCGGCAGACGCCGATGCGGATCTGGGCTCGCGCCGCCAGGATCTGGTCGGCGTCGCTGGTACCGTGGCCGGCCACCACCTTGTCGTAGAGCGCGATCGCCTTCTCGAGGTCGCCCTGCCCCTTTTCGGCGGTAACCGCGGCCTGATACAGCTCGGCAATGGTGGCAGCGCCGAGCGGAGCCGTGAGCAGGTAGACCGCCAGGGCGGTTCGCAGACCGTGCCCGAAGGCGAGGGACATGCAGATCTTCTCCTTGCAGCGCACCCTCCCCGGCAGGAGCAACCGAAGGGAGGGGCCCGGACCCATCGTGCGATGTCCGACGGACCGGGCCCCCGGGAGAGGCTCCTGGAGGAGTTCCGTTAAAAGGTAAGGGAGCTCCAGGTCGGAGTTGTCAGGAGGATGTCAGGAACAGGCCAGAACCGTGCAAGGATCGTGTAAGCCTTCGATCCGGTTCCGCGCCTGCGGAGATCGTTAGCGCACCAGGCGGTACCCGGTACCGTGCACGGTGAGCAGGTGGCGCGGATGGGCCGGATCCTCCTCCAGCTTGGCGCGCAGCTCGAGGACGTGGGTGTCGATGGTGCGGGTGGTGGGGTACACGTCGTACCCCCACACCGAGTGCAGCAGCTCGGCCCGTGACACGGCCCGGCCGTCCCGCTCGGCCAGGAGCTGGAGGATGCCGTATTCCTTGGGTGAGAGATGCACCGGCTCCCCGGCCACCGTGGTCTCGCGACGGGCGAAATCGACCCGCACCCGGCCGAAGACCAGCGGTTCGGGCTCGCTCGCCGCGGCCTGGGGCTGGGCCCGCCGCAGCACGGCCTTGATCCGCGCCAGCAGCTCGAGGATCCCCACCGGCTTGGTCAGGTAGTCGTCCCCTCCCAGGTCGAGACCACGCACCTTGTCGGCCTCCTCGCCCCGCGCGGTCAGGAAGATCACCGGGGTGTTGACGTCCTGCTGACGCAGCCGCCGGCAGAGCTCGTACCCGTTGAGGCCGGGGAGCATCACGTCGAGCAGGATCAGGTCCGGCTTGCCGGTCAGGGCCAGCTCCAGGCCCTGCTGGCCGTCGACGGCGGCCAGCACCCGGTACCCCTCGAACTCGAGGTTCTCCTGCAGCGGGGCCGCGATCGCCTCCTCGTCCTCCACCACCAGGATCGTGGTCATCTCAGCTCTTCTCCGCCGGCAACACCAGCCGGAACAGGCTGCCCCCCCCCGGACGGGCCTCCAGTTCGACGCGGCCGCCGTGGGCCTCGGCGATGCTCCGCGTCAGGGCGAGCCCGACCCCGGCCCCGGTGGCGATGCAGGCCGTGGCGTTGCTGGCCCGGTAGAACTTCTCGAAGATCCGCTCCCGTTCCGCCGGCGGCACCCCGATGCCGCGGTCGGCGACCTCGAGCACCTGATCCTCTCCTTGGGCGGCCACCGTCACGCGCAGCTCCAGTCGCTCGACCGAGTACTTGGCGGCGTTGGCCAGCAGGTTGGTCGCGGCAATGATCAGGGCACCGCGGTCTCCCCGCAGCGGCGGCAGGTCGTCGGCGATCTCCACCTCCAGGGTGAATCCTCGTCGCTGCAGTTGCGGCTCCAGCGGCTCCAGGGCCGCGCGCACCACCCCGGCCAGGTCGCACGGCTGGAGGTCGTAGGTCTGACGGCCGCTGTCGAGCTGGGCAAAGGCCAGGATGTTGTCGACCAACCGCGTGAGGCGGTCGCTCTCGCGGATGACCGAGCGCAGGAACTCGTCGCGTTTCTCCGGGGTGCGGTACCGGCCGGCCAGCAGGGTTTCGGCGTTCATCCGGATGGCGGCCAGCGGGGTGCGCAGCTCGTGCGAGACGTTGGCGACGAACTCCGAGCGGAGCCGGGCCAGCCGCACCTCCCGGTGGGTGTCGCGCAGCATCACGTACCCACCCAGGGCCACGAACCCCACGAGCAGGAAGATCCCCGAGAGGACCGCCAGGTTGCGCTTGCGGTAATAGGAGACGACCGAGGCGGCATCGGTGGCGAAGATCCCCAGTTGCAGCCCGGCCAGCCACTCACCGGCCGGCACCATGCGGTAGATGGTGGCCCGGTGGCTCCCGGCGAACGCGCCCCGGCCCTCGCGGGCGAAGAGGGCCAGGTCAAACCCTCGCTGGGCCAGTCGTTCCCCGGCGGTAGATCGCACCAGGGCCTGCTGCAACTGCTCCAGATCGAAGGAAAGGCCGATCGTCTCGCCGTCGGCCAACTGCCGGGCATAGAGCAAGAAGGAGGCGCCGTTCGGTCGCAGGCCGGAGACGTACCCGGTCTGCCGGGGGAGTCGCTCTCGCAGCAGGTCGACGAACCGTTCGGCAAAGGCCAGGCGCCGTTCGGCCCGGTCGAGGTCGGCCAACAAGGCGCGGTCGCCCGCGTCCTCGGACGGCCAGGCGGCGATCAGACCGCGCGCCGAGGCCAGGGCCTGCCGCACCCCGGGATAGAGCGGGTACCTCCCCTCGAGCAGGGCCCGCGCCCAGTCGGCCAGGACCGCCTGTCCCTGGCTGGCGCCGAGGTACTCGGCCAGGCGCAGGTGGCTCAGGGTCGCCGGGTGGGCTCCATCCGCGTCGAAGGTCAGACCGTACAGGGTCAGCCGGCGGTGCGCCTCGGCCGCGGTGCCGAGATCGCCGGCGGCGAGGGCGGCCCGGCCGAGGGCGTTGAGGGCCTCGGCCTCCTCCGCTCCGGAGGCCGCATTCTTCCAGGCCTGTCGGTACGCGTCGCGGGCCGCGGGGTAACTGTGTTCGCGCAGCTCCAGCTCCTCGGCCTGGGTCATGATCGCGTCGAACGCCGGGCGCCGCTGGCCCAGGGTCAGGGGCGCGAAGAGGGGGTAGGTGAGCCGGCCGGCCGCATCGACGCGAAAGGCCTGCTCGACCTCGGCAAACGACTCGTACACGGCCAGGTCCAGGCTCCGCGGATCGGCGTAGGCGATCCCCTGGGTCAGGCTGTTGAGGGACCGCTCCAGGGCATCCTGCAGGGGACCGGCCAGGAGTCGTTCCTCGGCCTGCACGCTCTCCCGCTCGTCGCGCAGCGACTCCACGCTCCGCCAGGTCAGCAGGGCGACCGGCAGGAGGATCAGGAGGAGGAAGAGGAGGACCAGCTTGCGGCTGGTACGGGTCATGGCATGATCGCCTGGTAGTTCACCGTTGGCTGCCGGGCGGCCGGATGCACCCGGCGCCCGGTCATTTACCTTGATCCCTGTCCGGCCGGCTGTCAAGTTGTCGACCGCTGGCAGGGCTGCTTCCGGAAGGATATCTTTCCGAGAGCGCTCCGCGACCATGCGGTCAGGACTTCTGGAGGATCGCCCATGCTCCTCTCGGTTCCCTTGGACATCCTGCAGAAGCTACCCGTGTTCCAGGATCTGTCGCCGACGCAGCTCACCCGTGTCTTCCGCCTGTGCCAGCAGGAGGAATACGGGCAGGGCGCCTGCCTGTGCAAGGCCGGCGCGAAGAGCGATCGGATGTTCATCCTGCTGGCCGGGACGGTCGCGGTCTACACCCCCAGGCGGGTGCTGCTGGTGCGCGAGACCGCGATCACCACCATCGGCGAGGCCGGCCTGTTGACCGGCGAGCCTCGCGCTGCCTCGGTCTGGACCGAGACCGCGGTACAGGCCCTGATGATCCGGCGCCGGTCCCTGCTGCAGTTGATGCAGAACGATCCGTCGCTGGCCACGCGACTCTACCGCAACGTGATGATCCTGCTGCGCCAGAAGCTGGTCGCCGCGGACCACCGCATCGAGGAGCTGGCCGCGTCCCGGCAGGGCCGGAAAGCCGGCAACGCCGAGCCGGTCTCAGCCCCCGATTCTTGAGATGTCCCGACGGGTCCCTGGCGCCAAGACGCGCCTCACAGCCGGCCCGCCAGGTACCAGTACTGCACCAGCAGCACCGGCCCGACCGCGTTGACCAGCACCACCAGGGCGAGGAGGATCAGGGGCCAGTACCGCCGCCACTGCTGAAACACCGGGCCGCTCAGCAGCAGCTCACCCCCGCGCAGGGTCAGCCCGATCACCAGGCCGCAGACCGCTGGCGGTACCATGGTACGGACTGCCGGGGAGAAGCCGGCGGCGTACCCCAGCAGCCCGATCTCGGCGCCGAAGGCGTAGACCAGGCTGATGTACCCGCCGGAGATCCCGCCGCGGATCATCCGGCCCAGCAGGACCCGCCCCCGCTCGCGGAGCACCAGCCCCAGCCCGAGGAAGGTCCCGCTGCCCAGCAGAACCCCGAACCGCACCCACAGGTCCCACTCGCCCCACCTCCCCGCGACCTTGTCGATCCCAAAGGCCAGGAGCAGACCGCCAAGTGCCCCGGCCAGGCCGCGCAGGCGACGACCGCGGGGCACCTCTGGTAGCAAGTAGACCCACAGCGCACCTGCTGCCCACAGGAGGAAGACAAGGCCGATGATCCACGACGAGCCGTCGTAGAGCCAGGTGACGAGTTGGCGCAGCCCGTCGGCCAGGATGCCAGGGTCACCGAAGGCGCGGTAATACCGCGGGCCATAGCGGTACGCCTGGCGCAGGTCGAGGCCGTAGATCAACGCTCCCGCGGCCAGGCCGGCCAGCCCGAGGGCCAGGGCGCTGGAGAGCATGCCCCGGAGTCGGCCCTGGAGATCCTCCCAGTCCAGGGATTCCCAGTTTAAAGATTCCATGGCATCATCCTCATCTCGATCTCGCTGCTGGTCGGGCGCTCGCTCCGCAGCTCGGGGAGTAGGTGGGCCCGGTCGCCCCACAGGAAGAGGAGGACCAGGGCCGCGATCCCCGCGACCAGGCGCAGCCGGCCGGCACCTACGGCCGCGGCCGTGCTCCGGCTCTGCTCGCGTTCCTGCCGCAGCCGAGCGACCAGCTCCTCGGTGAACCCCGCGGAGAGGGATCCCGTCTCAGGACGGGCCAGGGTCCGGTGGGCCAGGACGAACAGCTCGTACTCCCGCCGGCACTCCGGGCAGGCCACCAGGTGAGCCGCGAATCGCCGTTGCTGGCGCTGGGACAGCTCCTGGTCCACGGCCCGCGAGAACCATCGCTGTGCGCGCTCATGACGCATACGCCGCTCCCTCCAGGTATTCCTTCACCCGCTCCTTGAGGATGAGGCGGCCCCGGTGCACCCGGGACTTCACCGTGCCCAGGGAGACGCCGAGGGCTTGGGCAATCTCCTCGTAGGACAGGCCGTCGATCTCGCGGAGGACCAAGGCGGCCTGGAACTCGATCGGCAGCCGCCGCAGGGCCTGGTGCAGGTGGCTCGACAACTCCTCCTCGAGCAGCGCGTCCTCCGGGGTGGGCGTGCCGGGCACGACGGCTGCCCGTTTGATCCCTTCGTCGCTGTCCAGGGAGACTTCGCGCTGTTGCGTCCGTCGCACCCGCTCGCGGCGCCGCAGGCAGAGGTTGATGCAGATCCGGCAGGCCCAGGTGTACAGGGAGGAGCCGCCCTGGAAGCCGGCCAGATGACGGAAGACCTGCACGAAGGTCTCTTGCGTGGCCTCCTCGGCCTCGGACGGATGTCCCAGCAGTCCCATGGCCACCCGGAAGAGCCGCTCTCGGTACTGCCCGATCAGCCAGCGCCAAGCGGTCTCGTCCCCCTGGACGCAGCGCTGGATCAGACCAGCCTCGATCCCCGTGTCTGCCATCCGCGCGTGCTACATCCCGGCCAGGGCGGCCTTGGCTGCCGCGGCCAGCTCGGATGTCTCTGAGCCGGCCAGCTCCTGGAACAACGGCCGGGCCCGCTCCTTCTGCCCGGCGGCCAGGGTGCACCGCGCCAAGCCGAGCTTCAGCCGCTCGGCCTGGGTGACCCGGACCCACTTGCCATCGAGCTGGATCGAGCTGTAGGAGTGAGGTGTCGTGTCCAGGCCCAGGGCCTGTTCCCAGGCCGTGGCCGCACCGGCGAAGTCCTTCTGCTTCTCCAGCAACTCGGCTATGGCATCATGCACCCGCAATCGCTGTTCCGCCTCAGCCTGGGGGAAGTCCACCAGGATCTGCCGCCAAATCTCCAGAGCGTGGTCGGGTTTGCCCATTTCACGGTCATACAAACGGCCGAGGTCCAGTCGGTAGCCCACCTGGGCCTCCTCGTCCTCAGGCGGCCGGACCAGCCGGAACCGGCCGTATCGGGCCAAGGCACGGTACGGTGCCTCGTACACGACTTGGCCGGTGAGGCTGTCTTGTATCACCAAGGCGTTGCCGTGGATGGATGAGGCCACGCTGTCCGGCCTGCCCCAATGGACGATTGAGTAGGAGGCGGTCCTGGGAAAGACGATCCGGGCAGGATGCCCGGCCAGCCGGGCGTTCACGTCCGCGACGATCCGTTGTTGCTCGGCCAGCCAGGGCGTGTCACTGGTGTCGCAGACGCTCCGGGCCAAGGCCACGTCGCCGGTGGCGATCCCTTGGCCGTAGGCCTGAACCGCCGAGTCGACCTGGGCCACGGCCTGCTTGAAGCTCATGTGCAGGGGCAAGCCGTCGTCGCGAGACTCTGGGTCAGCCGAGCGTACGGCATTCGGCACCAGCCACAGACTGAAGCTGGCCAGGGCCACGATCCCCACCGTGGCCAGGACGTATACACGTGCTCTGCTCATGGCCTCTCCTCCTGATATGAAGGTAACTCACTCCGCGACAAGCGACATCCGACGGAACCCCCGGAACGCGGCCAGGAAGGCCGTCACGGTCCAGAGCGCCAGCAGGACCAGATCGACCAGGCCGTCGGCCAGCCACTGGGTCCAGGTCCACGCCGGCAGGACCAACCTGGGCGCGTCCTCCCACCCCGAGGCCTCGACCGGTCCTTCCCAGCCCAATCGGGCCGCCTTCTCGCGCCAGTACTCGTCCATGCGCTGCAGGTGGCGGCGCAGGACCCGGCGCAGCCGCTGGGCATCGCTCCCGCCGGTACCGGCCAGGCCCTGGGCCAGGTGCAGGAAGCAGGACGAGGGGGACCAGCGCGCCAGCTGCCGCACCAGACCCTCCTGGTCCTCCAGCGCCGGCAGGTAGTCCTGATCGAACCGGGAGAACTGCGCGGCGAGCTCGGACTCGGCCTGCTCCCGAGCAGCCTGCCGCCGCCGGTAGTGGATCTCATACTCCTTGGGATCCCAGGTACCGTTGACGTGGAACCGGAACTCCGTGCTGATCCGTCGATCAGCGCTCACGACCAGGGCGATCTTGCGGCCCTCGAGCTGGGCCGGCGACTCCATTGACCGGGCCTGCTCGCCAACGGCCCGGGCCAGACCGGCACCCACCATCACCAGCAGCACCCACACGGCCAGACCGGCCAGCAGGCTGGTACCGGTCTCCCGCAGCCAGGCCGACAGGGCCAAGCCGACGGCGCAGAAACAGAGCAGGTACAGGGCCCCGATCCCGGCCAGCGCGGCCAGGCGCAGCCATTCCCCGCCGGTGAGTTGTATCCCGACCACCGGTACCATCGCGGCCAGGGCTCCAGCACCGGCCACCAGGGAGGCCAGGATCAGCAGAACCCAGGTTCCGACCAGCTTGCCCAACAACAGGAGATCTCGGGGTACGGGTTGGGCAAGACAGAGGGCCAGGGTCCCCTGTTCCCGTTCCCGGGTCAGGGCATCGGTGGTGAAGAGCAGGGCCAGCAGGCTGCCGACGAGACGGAGTATGGTCTGGGGGTCGGGCACGGCGAAGAGGGCGCGGGCCGGGTTCTCGTAGAACGGACCGGCGCCGACCCGGGTCACCCCGCGATACGGCACGCTCGCCACCTCGCCGGTGAACCTCCAGGTGCCGGTCATCTCCTCCTCCAGCCCGCGGGCGAAGAGGGAGAGCGGCTGGGGAGGAATGCGGTAGCTCATCCCGAAACCCCGCGCCGCCCAGGCGTGCGGCATCTGCCGCCGTTCCTGCTCCTGCATCGATCGGCCGTGCTCGTGCGCACTCTTCCGATCCAGCAGATCATTACCGAAGGTCCACAGACTGACCCCCCACAGCAGCATCATGACCAGCAGGGCCGCGGCAAAGCGGAAGGTCAGCAGGCCGTGAAGGAGCTCCTTGCGGGTGAGGGTCCAGAGCAAGGCCATGGGACATACCCTCAGGCGGTGAGATCCTGGCGCAGGAAGGCCAGGTGGGCGCCCAGGAAGAGCACCACGTTGTAGAGGAGGAGCACGGTGAGTCCGGGGCGTAGACCGGTCAGGGTCTCGCGGAGATCGGGCTCGGGCACTCGGAGTCGGGGCAGGGCCTCGAGCCGCACGGGATCCCGCAGTTGGGGGAGGACGGCGACGTACTCTTGCTGGAACTTCCGTATGGCCCGAACCGCGGCAGAACGAGCCAGCATTCCGGTGCCGGCCAAGTCGGCCATCAGGTGGGCGCCGGTGGCCACCGGCGACAGACAGGAGAGCACCTGGGTGAGCCGGGCCTGGGCCTCCACCCGCTGCTGGGCCTCCGTCTCGAGTTGAATGAGCCTCTCCTGGAATCCCTTCCTATCCAGCGTCGGTTCCTGCCGACCCGGGGGATCGAGCTGCAGCAGCAATCCTACCACCTTGTAGGAGATCTCCTCGGCGGCCGGGGTGGGAGCGGCCACGGCGGCCAGGTGGGGACTGGCGCTGGGGATCACCAGGGTGAGGAATACCCAGAGGAAGAGGAGAAGGACCAGGGCGTTGGCCGACTGGTGGCAGCGGCAGGAGACCAGCAGACCAAGGCTGAACAGGGCGCTCAGCAGGAGCAGGGAGACCACGGTCATGCCGAGCATGCGGCCCCACTC
>JBAZUN010000122.1:5086-13672 GCA_041661365.1 Candidatus Latescibacterota bacterium | reverse complement strand
GGGGTTTGCAGCATGCGGGCCTCGGTGTGCTCGTTCCCCAGCAGCAGGAGGACGCACCCGGCCCGTCGCATCAGCCGCAGCAGATCGGGCTCGACCTGCCCGGGGCTGACCGTGGCGCTCCAGCGCACCTCCAGCCGCCGGCGCAGCAGCTCGTCGCAGATGGCCCGGGCGTGCCAGGCCGGGTTGGTGAAGACGCTGTCGACGAAGTGCAGGCGCTCATATCCTTGGCCCTGCAGCCACTCGAGCTCGTCGACCACTTGTCGCGGCTCGCGGCAGCGGATCCGGCACCCCTCCACCGCGAAGGTCGAGCAGTAGGCGCAGCGGAGCGGGCAGCCTCGCTTGCTCTGCACGGTGATCGGGTTGGGCCGGTCGGCGCTCCCCGTGGCCCCGTAGTACCGTGCCAGGTCGAGGTTCTGCCGATGCACCGGAGGCAGGGCGTCGAGGGGGACCGACCAGTCCGGCAAGGCCATGGTCACGCGGCCGTGATCCCGCCAGACCGCGCCCGGTACCCCGGCCGGCGACCGTCCCTCGGCCAGGGCCTCGAGGAGGGCCGGGAAGGCTTGTTCCCCCTCGCCGGCCACGCCGTAGTCCAGATCCAGGTACTCCAGGATCGCCTCGGGGAAGATGCTGAACCCGGCGCCGCCACCGACCAGCACGGCCGATGATCGCTCGCGACAGAGGGCAACCATCCCGCGGATCTCGTCGAGGAAGAAGACCGGGGCGCGAGGGTTCTGGTCGTCGACGTTGCGGATCGAGAACCCGATCGCCTCGGGGGAGAAGGCGGCAAGGCGGGCGGTGAGGGCCTGCGACCAGTCGGCCTCGAACATGGCGTCCCAGATCTCCACCTGGTGACCGGCCGAGGTCAGGCCGGCGGCCACGCAGGCGACCCCCAGCGGGAACGGCGGCATCCCGCCGTGCAGGCGATTGGTCGAGATCAGCAGGACCTTCATGCGGTTCCCGAAGGACGGCGACGATCGCGCGGTGAAATCAGGTCAGCCCGAAGAACCGGATCGCGTTCTCCCGAGCGACCTTCTGGAAGACCTGCTCGCTGATCCTCCCCGTCTGCCGCCAATCGAGGAGCAGATCGACGAGGTGGATCGGCATGTCCGGGAAGCACAGGTCAGTACCGAAGAAGAGGCGATCCTGGAACTCGGTGAGGAACCGCGGCCCGTATTCCGGGTCGCGCGCCAGGGCGTTGCGCGGGGAGTCGTCGGAGAGGTCGCCGTAGAGGTTCGGGTAGAGGCGCATGAGCTTGGGGACCACCCCCTCCTCGCGGATCGGCCCCTTGGGCTGGCGCCCGACCTGGCCGCCGTCGTGACGGAAGACGTACCCCCGCTCGCCCGGGGTCTCCAGGCGGGCGATCTCGGTCCAGAAGAGCGGCCCATGTCCGAAGACGATCAGGTCAGGGAAGCGCTGCAGGGTGTGCTCGAGCTGGGGCAGGCCGGGGTCGTCGTACAGGCCGAAGTCCCCGGTCAGTTGGTCCGAGCCGTCGTAGATCACCGGCAGCCCGACCTCCTCGCAGCAGCGGAAGAGGTTCTGGACCATCGGGTCCATCAACGGCAGGTTGGGCATGACCTCGCCCACCCCCTTGCACCCCTTGTCCCGGTAGTACCGCAGGAGGTCGCCCAGCGGCGCGTCGGCCGAGTTGGTCAGGGCCCGCGGGTCGATGTTGCAGTAGGCGAAGAACCGGTCGGGGTACTCCTCGACCATCTCGAGGATGTCCTCGTTGGCCTGGGGCAGGTAGATCTCCGGGCTGACGATCGGCAGCAGTCCGGCCTTCTCGATCCCGAGGGAGTCGAAGCGCGCGAGGACCTGCTCCGGGGTGGAGAAGGAGTAGATCGGCGGGCACTTGCGGTAGGCGTGGCAGTGGATGTCGATGAACATGGGCCGATCCTTGCTCGGGATGATCCTTCTCCCAATCCGTTGCCGACGACGACCTGGCTAGACGAGCCGGCTAAACGAACTGAAATGAAAAGAGGTCGGCGTCGCTCATGGTGAATTCCATCGTCACCGGCTTACCGGTCAGGGTCGACACCTCCCCGTCCTCGAAGGCCACGGTGCGGTCGAGGCTGTCCCCGAAGAGCTCGATCGAGTGCAGCTCCTGGTCCGGACCGGTCAGCTTGACCCTGATCGATCCTGCCGCCGAGGTCGCCAGGTTGAGCGACAGCCGTTGCCCCGAAAAGATGAACGGCCTCGTGGTGACGGTGCAGGGCCGATAGGTGGCCCGGCGGGAAACGAACCCGTCCAGCCGCAGGGAGTACCGCCTGAACTCGGACGGCGTGCCGCTCCAGTGGTTATCGAAGGCGTAGAGCGACATCTCCGGGGGCGCGTCGACCAAGGCCGAGGGGGTCTCGATCAGGCCCACGGAGGGGTAGCAGTCGCCGTAGACCCAGTTGCGGATCCGTTCCGGCCCCGGGGTCATGAAGGCCTCGTCCCAGCGCTTCCAGCGCCGGCCGTCGCGCGAGGACATGAAGACGCAGTCGGTGACGGTCAGCCCGTACCGGGGACTGGCCTTCATCCGCCGTTGGCGCCGCTCGGCTCCGGGGAGCTGGTCGTAGTTGGGGGTCCAGGTCTTGCGTTCAACGTAGCGCGAGGGGAAGCCGACGAGGAGGTGGTCGGCGCGGTAGTAGGGCTGGACCACGTTGGTGTAGAGCGGGTAGTCCGGGCTGTCCCCGAAATCGAGCTGGACGGGCGTCGACCAGGATTTGAAGTCGTCGGAGACCATCGAGCGGATGTCCCGGATACCGGCGTTCAGGTCGTCGCCCGGCACCTCGTGGAAGTCGCGGATGTAGCCTTGGAACTGGCCGGCGTGCCGGTCCCAGAAGGCGATGTTGAGGGTGTCGAACTTGCCCTGGTTGGTCATCCGCCAGGCCTTCTTGAACCGGATGCCGTCGCTGCTGGTGAAGCACCACAGGTACCCGTCCCGCCCGTCGCTGCCGACCCCCTTGTACCGCTCCTCGACCGGGCACTCGGGACGAGGATCCTTGGAGACCGAGAAGTTGTCGAACTGGGCCGTGGTCTGGTCGAGGATGATGTTGTTGTCGCGGCTCCCGCCGAATTCGCACAGCCCCAGCCGCGGCTTTTCCCAGTGCAGTCCGTCCCGGCTCTCGGCG
This sequence comes from Candidatus Latescibacterota bacterium, assembly GCA_041661365.1. Classification (GTDB taxonomy): domain Bacteria; phylum Latescibacterota; class UBA2968; order UBA8231; family UBA8231; genus CAITNQ01. Next base: position 10,559 of record JBAZUN010000122.1, on the reverse strand, counting down.
TAGCAGACGTTGATCGGCATGGTTGGCTGGGGAGGAATCGAGCCTATATCGCGGAAGTCGTAGCCCAGGTAGTAGAGGCGGTAGAGCCCGTCGTCCCTGAGGATACAGTGGTAGTCGCACCCGTCCCCCTCCCACGGCTCGTCGTGGACGAGGACGACCTCCTCGGCCCGGGGACGGTGCAGGGTCGGTGCCGCCGTGGTCCGCTCGGCGTCGATCAGGTACTCGTCCCAGAAGACCTCGCGCCGGCTGCCGATCTGGACAGGGGTGGGCATGGTCGTCGCTCCTTGGCGTCTGCACCGAAGGCCGACGGAGACGCCGGCTTCCGGAGGGCGTTCGCGCTGCGGCAAAGCTCCTATAGCAGGGTCTGCGATCCCTCTGAGGTGACCTGGTCCGCCTGCTTGTCCTCCTCCCATTCGAGGTGACGGTAGTCCGGCGGGGTGCTGGTCCGGCGCCAGTCGCGGAAGTCGGCCTCGATCTCCGGGGACCAGGCCGAGTCCATCTGGTGGGAGTTATACACCCCCTCGCGGATCCGCTGGAACTGGAAGATCTCGCGCAGTTGGGTGCGCTCGGACCGCTCGCAGCACTCCTCGGCCAGGTGCGGCGGGATGAAGAGGATCCCGGCCGCGTCGCCCAGGACCACGTCGCCGGGCATGCAGATGGCGTTGCCGACCCGGCACGGGGTGTTGATCCCGATCAGGGTGACGTCACCGATCCCGGTGGGGTCGTTCCCGCGGTAGAAGGTGGTCAGTCCTTCGACGTCCATGACCTGCTGGACGTCCCGGATACCGCACCACAGAACCTGACCGCGACCGCCCCGCGACTTGATGGCGTTGGACAGGTTCCCTCCCGAGTAGGTCCCCTGGAAGATCTTGTCGAACATGTCGATGACCATGACGTCGTCGGCAACCAGGGTCTCGATGACCCAGGAGTTGAAGAAGCCGACGCGGCCTTCCTGCTGGTGGCCGTACTCGAGCAGGGAGTCGTGCAGGTCAGGGCGACGCGGTACCATGACCCCGGTGACGGCCCGGCCGACCAGGGTGCGGCTGCCGTTGATGACCTTCCAGTCGCCCTGGAACTGGTACTTGTAGTCGTTCCCCCAGCAGACCCCCCAGGCCTCTTCGAGGGAGATCTTCTGGAGGCGGTGGATGACGTCGTCCGATACCCGGGGACGGCCGTTGTCGAAGCGGTCGCCCTGCCACTTGGGGGTCAACTGGATGATGTCCTCGCGGTTGTCGTAACGCACGGGAAGCCTCCTCGGGGGATTAGGGGATCTCTACCTGGTGAGGACGGAAGTCTGCGGACGGATCAAGGCGCTGTCAACCGGCTTGAGCGCTTTCCTACAAGCCCGCGATCCCCTTCCAGGTGAACCAGAGGCCCATGACCAGGATGGCGACTTGCGACAGCCGGTTGACCAGGTCGCGGTGGCGCACCAGGAGCTCGTCGGCGAGGGAGATCCCGAGCATGGCAGGCACGGTACCGAGCCCGAAGAGGGCCAGACCGGCCCCGCCCCGCAGGGGATCGCCCAGCGCGGCGGCGGCGATCACGGCGGAGTAGACCAGCCCGCACGGCAGCAGACCGAGGAGCAGGCCGATGGTCAGGGGATTATTCGAGGCGCGTCCCTGCAGGAGTCGGGCCACCCGTCCGAAGAGCGAGCCGCCGCCGGACAGACCCGGGGTCAGCTCGAGGAGGGAGGCCCCGGCATAGAGCACCAGCACAACGCCGGCCACCACCGAGGCGGCCCGCTGGAATCCCACCATGGCCCCGGCCAGCTCGATCGCACTCCCCAGGGCACCGGCCACCATCCCCAGGACGGCGTAGGTGGTGATCCGGCCGGCGGCGTAGAGGAGTTGAGCGCCCAGGGCCTGCATCCTCCGTCCCTCGGAGCCGCCGAAACGACGACCGACGAAGAGGACGAAGGGCGTGCACATGCCGACGCAGTGCCCGAACCCGCCGAGGAGTCCGACGGTGAAAAACCCGAGCAGGTCGAGGGTCTGCAGCATCAGTCGGGCCGCGGCTCCAGATCGAACTGGAACCGCGTCGCCCCTGGCCGGCCGGCCGAGGTGAAGGTCAGGTCGCCGTACCAGCGCCGGTTGCCGCTCGGGCAGGCGGGGAGCACGAGCTCGGCCTGCAGCCATCCCTCCCGGGCCGCGGGAACCAGGGAGTAGCGATGCTTGCCCATCTCCATCGTCATGGTGAAGGAGACCACGGCCTCCGCCACGGGCCGGTCTGACCCGTCCGGTCCTTCGAAGCGGAAGAGGAGACGGTTCTGCTCGAAGGCCCGGATCGGCCGCGTCCCCTCCACCCTTACGATCAGCCCGTCGACTTCCAGTCGGGCGTCGCCCCGGCTGAGGTCGGGCAGGTCGATCGCGGAGCCGGCCAGAGTCGAACCGGCTCCCCCCGCCAAAATCTCGGAAGCCCCGCGATGGCTCGCCCAGTACACCCCGGCGGCGATGACCACGACCAGCGGCACGCCCAGGATCAGCTCGCGTCGTCCCATCTCTGCCTCCCCTGTCCGGATGGGCTGTCCGGGAATCCCTCAGCCCGGGTGATACTCCAGGCACTCCTGGAGGGATGGATCCTTGAGCGGCACCGGGCCGTGACGCCGCAGGCCGAACTCGAAGACCAGGTAGAACAGGCCGAGGAACCCGGCGGCCACGACCCCCTCGAGGATCGGCAGGTGCCCGTGGGCAGCCTGCTCGCCGTGGCCGACCGCCGGCCCGACCATGAGGAACAGCTCCCACACCTGGGCCGCCAGGACCCAGGCGGCGATGATCATCACCGGCCGGGGCACGCGCTTGTGGTCGCGCGGCACCATGGCGATGAACGGCACGACGAACTTCAGCACCGGCAGGAGGAGGAGGTACGGCAGCCAGCCGTTCTCCCACCGCTTGACGAAGTAGACCGTCTCCTCGGGGATGTTGGCGTACCAGATCAGCATGAACTGGCAGAAGGCGATGTAAGCCCAAAAGCCGGTGGTGGCGAAGACCATCTTGCCCAGGCTGTGCAGGTGGTTCTCGTTGATGAAGCCGTTGAGCCCGCCCCGCGTCACGAGGTACCCCGCCACCAGGGCCACGAAGGCGGTGCCGGTCTGCATGACGTCGGTGAACAGCAGGACCGCGAACATGGTCGAGTACCAGTGGGCCTCGAGCGACATGAGCAGGTAGAAGCCGACCACGCTGACGGTCACGGCGAAGACCACGACGAAGACCGCGGCCAAGGCCCCGTTGCGCCGGCTGAGCCGCACCCCGCCCTCGCGGTCCTGCTGCCGTGAGTTCCGCACCAGGAGGAAGGCCAGGACGATCCACAGGGCCAGGCTGAGCCCCACCAGGAGATAGAACATCGGCAGGTTGAGGAAGGGGGCCTTGTGGCTTAGCAGCGGATCCCCGGCGACCGCCTCGACGTCGGTCCAGTGGTACAGGGTGTGGCCTCCCAGGGCGACCAGGAGGGCCAGCACGCTCCCGGGCAGCAGCCAGCCGGTCATGGCCTCGGGGATCCGCCGCATGGTCACCGACCAGATGCCGCGGCAGAGGTAAAGGATCGAGATCCAGAGCGCGCCGAAGACCCCGAGACCGAGAACGTAGAAGGCGCCGATCAGGTACGAGCTCCAGGCCAGCTCCGCGCGACCGGTGCCGAAGGCCCAGGCCAGGACGGCCCCGCCGGCCAGCGCGGCCGCGACGGCGGCGATCCGGGCCCCGGCCGGCAGCTCCACGCACTCCGGAGGGACGGGCGGGGTGTAGTGCGAGTGGCTCATGGCTGTCCGCCCTCCTTTCTGGTCGCGCTTGCTGCTGCCACGGAGGTCGCCGGGACTGCCGCCGGGGGAGCGACCGGGAGTTCGGCCTGCATCTGCCGAAGGTGGTGCACGACCGACCAGATATCGTACTGCGAAAGCTGGCGGGCGTAGCTGGGCATGGAACCCTGGCCTCGCATCGGGCGGTGGAAGATGCTCCCGTCGGGCCAGTCGCGGACCCGGCGGGTCATCAGGCTCGGGGGCTTGGGGAAGAGCTTGGTCAGGGGCCCGTCGCCGGCGGCCCGCGGGCCGTGGCAGACGATGCAGACGTTCTCGAAGACGAAGCGGCCGTGGGCGAGTATCTCGGGGCTCGCGGGGAGCGGGTTGGTCAAGGCGGCGCCGGCCGCGTCTCCCTGGGCCTGGGTAAAGGGGTAGGGATGCTCGTCGACGGCGACGGCGCCGAGGGGGGGCTCGAGCAGGCCGGTCGGCCAGGCGCCGAACAGGTCGGCCCGTTGCGGCTTCTGCTTGGGCTGGTCGGCCATATCGAGGAAGTTGAACTCCCGATGGGGGGTGCGGCCGGCGGGAAGGCCGGTGTCGCACCCGGGCAGAAGGCCGGCCAGCAGGACGGTCAGGGCGAGGGCCTTCACGTCAGTCATCGTCCCCTCCGGTGGCATCGACCACCCGCACCTCGTGAGCCCCGAGCGAGCGGGCGAACTCCAGGGCGCGGGCCGCGTCGTACCGCGGATCGGTGGCCGAGATCCACAGCACGAAGCGGTCGACCGTGGCGCCGGTCCGGATGGCCATCGGCGGCGGCTGCGGCACGGTGTCCCGCTTCCCCGCGAGGATGGCGATGACGGCGCTGCCGATCGCCCCGAAGAAGACCATCGCCTCGAAGGTGATCGGCACGAAGGCCGGCCACGAGAAGAACGGCTTGCCGCCGAAGTTCATCGGCCAGTCGAGGACCATGACCCAGTTCTGCAGGGCTTGCGCCGCCAGCACCCCGAAGGCCGCCAGGGCCGCGGTGGCGTAGGGGATCCAGGAGCGCTTCTGACCCATGGCCTCCTCCATCCCGTGGACGGGGAACGGGGTGAGGAAATCGAAGTGGGTCCACTCCGACTCCCGCACCTTCGCCGCCGCCTCGAGCGCGGCCTCGGGATCGAGGAAGTACCCGAGGACCCCTTGCTTCGAGATGCGCGTCATCGGCTTACCTCCACGCGCGCGTCTCCCGCGGCCAGCGGTCCGACCGGCGATGACGGCGGGGCGCCGCGCGCCACCGCCGGATCCATCACCCCCTTGACCTCGGACATGGCCACCACGGGCAGGACGCGGACAAAGAGCAGGAACAGGGTGAAGAACAGGCCGAAGGAACCGAGCAGGATCGACCAGTCGAAGAAGGTCAGGCTGTACATCCCCCAGCTCGAGGGCAGGAAGTCGCGGTGCAGGGAGGTGACCACGATCACGTACCGCTCGAACCACATGCCGACGTTGACCAGGATGGAGACAACGAAGAGGACCGCGGGATTCCGCCGCAGTTGGCGGAACCAGAAGAGCTGCGGCACGAAGGCGTTGCAGGTGAACATGATGAAGTAGGACCAGCCGTACGGGCCGAAGGCGCGGTTGCGGAAGACGAACCCCTCCCACTCGCTCCCGGAGTACCAGGCCATGAAGAACTCGGTGGAGTAGGCAAAGCCGACGATCATGCCGGTGAACAGCAGGACCTTGGCCATCAGCTCCATGTGGTTGAGG
>JBAZUN010000122.1:0-5071 GCA_041661365.1 Candidatus Latescibacterota bacterium | reverse complement strand
AGACCAGGGGCGTGGCCAAGGCGGCGAGGATCAGGTAGGCCGACTCGTAGTGCCGCCAGGCCCGGGCCGAGCCGTTCCAGCCGAAGCTCATGGCGTTGTACAGCTTCCGGCGCCAGGGATGGGTGGCCCGGTCGCGGACGGTGGCCAGGTCGGGGAGCAGTCCCAGGTACCAGAACACCAGCGAGACCAGGCCGTAGGTCGAGATGGCGAAGATGTCCCAGGCCAGGGCCGAGTTGAAGTTGACCCAGAGGGGACCCCGGCCGTTGGGGTACGGGATCAGCCAGTAGGCGAACCAGGCGCGGCCCAGGTGGAGCACCGGGAACATCCCGGCGCAGGCCACGGCGAACAGGGTCATGGCCTCGGCGGCCCGGTTGATCCCGGTCCGCCACCGCTGCCGGAGCAGGAAGAGGACCGCCGAGATCAGGGTGCCGGCGTGGCCGATGCCGATCCAGAAGACGAAGTTGACGATGAAGGAGCCCCACCCCACCGGGCTGTTGACCCCGAGGATGCCCATGCCGGCGTAGAACAGGACGAGGAGGGAGAAGCCGAGCAGACCGACGAGGGACCCGGAGACGGCGATGGCGATCCACCACCGGCGGGTGGGGAACTGCTCGGTATGGGCGCAGATGTCCTGGTCGACGTCGGCCCAGGTGCGGGCCCCGGTCACCAGCGGCTCGGGGATCTCCCGCGCCCCGCCGTACGGGCCGCCCTCCTCGAGGACGATCGGCCGGCCGGTAAGCTGGCCGTCGTCCATGATCGTGGCGTAGGGACTGCGGCTAGGCCCGGTCATGGCGCACCTTGCTCAGATACGAGATGGACGGCTTGACCCCGAGCGCCTCCAGCAGCTTCATGGCGCGCGGATTGCGGGAGAGGGCGCTGACCTCGGACTCGGGGTTATTGAGGTCGCCGAAGACGATGGCCCCCGTGGGACAGGCCTCCATGCAGGCCGGCACCACGGCGCCGTCCGGGAGCCGGTCCTTGGGCCGGCCGGCCCGGATGGCCTCGGCACGGGCCTCGCGGACCCGCTGCAGGCAGAAGGAGCACTTCTCCATCACCCCGCGGCTGCGGACCGTGACCTCGGGGTTGTTCTTCATCTGCATCCGGCCGCGGCTGTTCAGCTCGGCGTGCCGCTTGAGCTGGGGCACGATGCGGGCTAAGAGCCCGCTGCCCTTCGGCCACGAGTATTCGTACCAGTTGAACCGCCGAACCTTGAAGGGGCAGTTGTTGGCGCAGTAGCGGGTGCCGACGCAGCGGTTGTAGACCTGCTGGTTGAGACCGTCCTCGCTGTGCATCGTGGCCGTGAAGGGACAGACCGTCTCGCAGGGCGCGTTCTCGCAGTGCTGGCAGAGCATCGGCTCGAAGAGGGTCACCGGCTCCTCGACGACCTCGAGGGGACCGTCCCAAACCTCGGCGCCCCAGCGGCCGTCCCGGGCCGGCGCGTCGTAGTACCGGTCGATCCGCAGCCAGGACATCTCGCGGCCGGCGATGATCGCCTCGCGACCGACCACCGGCACGTTGTTCTCGGCCTGGCAGCCCAGGACGCACCGGCCGCACCCGTTGCACCGGCTGAGGTCGATGGCCATGCCCCAGCGGGGTCCGGGGTAGGGATGGTCGGCCCAGGCCGACGGCCCGCCGGCCTGCTGCTCGGTGCCTGCCCGGGGATCCCGCTCGAAGGCGGTCAGGGTGGTCACCGGTACCAGCGGGCGGCGGTCGCGGTCGATCACGTCCGAGCCCTGGGCCAGGGCCAACTCCTCGTGGCCGTCGGCCCGGCGCAGGGTGACCGGCAGCCCGGCGGCCAGGGTCCGGCCGTCCTCGGCGATCGACCGCAGGATGAAGGCGTTCCCACCGACCTCCCCGCCGATCGCCCCGCAGGCGGTCCGGCCGTACCCCAGGGCCACGGCGAGCTGGTCGTGGTGCATCCCGGCGTGGCGGTAGGCCGGGAGCACCAGGACTCCGGCCGCGGTCTTGATCTCGACCCGATCCCCGTTCCTCAGCCCCATGGCGTCGAAGCGGCGGGGAGCGATGGCCACGGCGTTCCCCCAACTGATCCGGCTGACCGGATCGGGCAGTTCCTGGAGCCAGCCGTTGTTGGCGTTGCGGCCGTCGCCCAGAGCACATCCCGGGTGGAGCTGCAGCTCCAGCTCGGAGGGAGGAGACGCGGGCGTTCCAAGGGCCGCGACTGCCGTGGCCGCCAGGGTGCGGGGCGGGACCGGCGGGGATTCTCCCTGTCGGAACCCGACGCGCAGGGACTCGTTCCAGACCGCCTCGAAGGCCGGCGAATCCACCGCCTGACCGAGCAGGTGCTCGGCCCACCAGGCGCGGACGTAGTGGTACGCGCCGCTCGGGTTGAGGCCGGCCACGGTTGTAGCCCCGGCGGCGCGGGCGCGGCCGGCGGCTACCGCCAGGCGTCCCCCAGCCCCGGCTGCCGCGCCCCAGGCCACCAGCACGTCGAGCAGCCCGTGGGTCTCGTACAAGGGGCGGATCACCGGCTGCTGCACCGCGAACCGTCCGCCGGGGAGGGACGCGTCGGCCCAGCACTCGAACGGTTGGCTCGCCGGGACCAGGTAGTCGGCGTGCCTCGCCGTTTCGTCCAGGCGGTCGTTGAGCGAGACGACGAGATCGACCCGCTCGAGGGCGGCGGCGAAGGCCAGACCAGGGGGGGCATCGTATCCGGGATTCGGGCCGGCGATCAGCAGGGTCCCCACCTGGCCGGACCGGATCTCCGCGGCCAGCGAGGCTAAAGCGGCGCTCCCGCCGTGGCTCAGCGGCAAGGTCACGGCCTCGTCGAAGACCGGCGCCCCGTACCGGTTGAGGGTGTGGTTGATCAGAAGGACCGCCGTCTCCAGGGCCACGCCCGAGGCCGAGTCTGAGGCGCTGCCACCGGCCAGGACGATGGCCCGATCACCGGCGGCCAGCAGGTGCCGGGCCAGCTCGGGGATCACCCCGGGGTCCAGGCCGGCCGGCCCTGCCACCGCAGCCGCCTCGAACGGGCTCAGGGCCTGCACCACCCCGGCGTCCCCGGCCAGCGGACCGTGCCGGTGGACGACGATGAGCTGGTGAGCCACGGCCGCGGCCACCGCGGCCAGTTGCGAGTCGCGCACCCGCAGGCGTTGGTCGGCGTTGGCGCCGGTCAGGGTAAGGCGCCCCTCGAGCTGGACGAAGCGGCTCATCGGCCGGTCGCTCCGGTCCGGGGCCCGCCGCGCGGCGAAGTCGGCCTCCAGCCCATGCTCGGGTCGGTCGATGAACTCGGCGCCGAAGCCGAGGATCAGCCCGGCGCGGTCGAGGCGCGGCCGAGGCACCGAGGCCGTGCCGTAGGCCTGGATCCAGGCGGTCGCAACAGCATCGGCCTGGATCGGTGCATAGCCGAGGTGGCGCAGTCCGGTGGCCGCGGCCAGTTCGGCGATGGCGGCCCGCAGCGACGGCCCTGGATCGGGCTCGGTGAGGAGCACGGTCTCCCCTGGACCGGACTTCAGGCGACGGACGACCTCGGCGCCGACCGCGGCCCAACCGGCGGCGACCGGCGCTCCTTGTCCGCGGCGCACGGAGAGCGGACCGACGGCGCGGTCAGGGTCGTAGAGGTCCATCAGGGCGGCCTGCTCGCGCAGGGTCGGGATCGCGCCGCCCGGATCGGCGGGATTGGGGGTCACCAGGAGCGGGCGCCCCTCCCGGGTCCGCACCAGCACCGGTCTGCCGTTGAGCACGGTGGTGTAGAAGCGCGCCTTTCCCAGCCCGGCGGCCAGGTTCTCCGGCATGTCGTGGAAAGGCACCGTGGCTTCCATCGGCGGCTTGCACCCCGCTCCGGCCAGGGCCGTCCCCGCGGCCAGCGCTCCCCCGACCCTGAGGAACTCGCGGCGGCTGATCTGATCGCTCATCATCCTCTCCTGCAACGGGCTCCTAACGGTGGCAGACGGAGCAGTCGGTCGGCGCGGCCATCTCGGGCTTGCGGTGGCAATCCAGACACCACCCCATGTTGAACGGGGTCTGGACCCGCACGATGTCCATGTCCTGGACCCGACCGTGGCAGGTCTCGCAGGCCAGCGGCAGCTTGAGCTTCCCCTGGGCGTCGCGCGCGTTGAGGTGGGCCGAGTGGTCGTAGTAGACGAAGTCCGGCAGGTCGTGGACCTTGACCCAGGGGATCGGCTCGCCCCGGTTCCAGTACTCCTTGAGCTTGAGGACCCACTCGCGGTTCTGCCCGACCACGGAGTGGCAGTTCATGCAGACGGCGGTGGAGGGAACCGTCGAGTGGCGGCCCTTGTACGGCATGGTGTGGCAGTAGACGCAGGGGATGCTGAAGCCGCCGACGTTGACCGAGTCGCCCCGGTCGGTGACCGTCCACTTCGGGTCCCCTGCCATGCGGCTGTGCCTGTAGTAGATCGGCTGTCGCGGTTCGTACCCCTGGCGGACGTTGCTCAGGACCCAGGCCAGGGATCCCACCCCGCCCAGGACCGCGATCAGGACGAGCACGCGAACCGGCCTGCTGACGCGCTTCATCGGGTCTGGCTCCTTCCGGGCGCGGCGGCCGTCGATTCGGGATCGCGGCGCCGGTCGCCGGTCGGGGTTTCGTCGTCGAAGAGGATCCGCACCGGAGGGGTGTCGAGGTCGTCGAACTGACCGGAGCGAACGGCCCAGATGAACAGGGCCACGGCGATCCCGGCGATCAGCAGGGCCAGGGGGAGCAGGACGAAGATCGCGTTCATTCTACCCCCCTTTGAGCAGGCCCCCGTGATGATGCCCCATCGAGCCTTCTCGAGCCAGGACCGCGCCGGGACGGGAAGGTCCGGGAGAGGGCCGAGGAGAGGATGACGGTGAGGGACGAGATCGGCATGAGGACCGCGGCCAGCAGCGGCCCGACCAGACCAGCGAGGGCCAGGCCGGCGCCGATGAGGTTATAGGCCAGGGAGAAACCCAGGTTGCGCCAGACCACGGCCAGGACCCGGCGGGAGCCGGCCAGCAGGTCGAGGAGCGGCGACAGTCCCTCGCGGGTGAGGACCACGTCGGCGGCCAAGATCGAGGCGCCGGCACCGCCGTGGACGGCCACGCCGACGTCGGCCAGGGCCATCGCGGCCGCGTC
>JBAZUN010000121.1:0-13717 GCA_041661365.1 Candidatus Latescibacterota bacterium | reverse complement strand
GGCCGGGGTCACGGCCAGGGTTTCGGGCACCGCGGTGGAAAAGGTCCAACTCAGGGGCTGTCCGGCGCCGAGGGGACCAGCCACGGCCGACGAGATCTGAACGGTGTACCGGCTGCCGACCTGCCATCCCGCGGCCGGCGCCAGGGCGTACTGACCGCTCCCCCGATGATCGGGATCGCCGTTGCGCAGGGACTCGGATTGGCCTTCCCGCAGCACTACAAAGTTGGCCGGCACGGCCTGGTCCTCGTCGACCGGTACCGTGAACTGGAGGAGCGCCTCGGGCAGCTCCACGGCCACGTCGGTGGCGTCCGCGGCCGGTATGACGCTGACCAGACGAGGCACGGCCGTCCGGAAACGCCAGAGATAGTCGGCCTGCCGCAAGGGGCCTCCGGCGGCGGCGGCCAGGCGCACCTCGTAGGCCGTACCGGTCCGCAGGCCGGCGGCCACCTCCAGGCGCACGGTGCGCGTCTCCGGGTTGTATTCCACCCCGGCTAGATCGAGCTCGGTCCCTCCGGCCAGCACCGTGGCCGCACCGGTCGCCTGCAGGGCCGGGCCGTCCAACGGCTGGCTAAAGGTGGCCGAGATCGCGGCCGTGGCCGGGTTGATCTCCTCGCTGTCGGCCGCGGGCTGGAGGTCGACCACCTGGGGAATCGGGGTTTGGAACTCCCAGCCATAGTTCCCCCCGCGGGCCACGCGCACGGGACCGCCCAGCAGCCCAGACAGAAGCACGCGGTACCGCGAGCCGGGCCGGAGGCCCTCGGCTACCTCGAAGGTCAGGGTCCTGGCCTGGGAATCGAAGAGCAGGCCGCTGACGGTCTGCGCTTCGCCTTCACGGGTAACCTGCACCGTGGCGGTACTGAGCAGGTCGACGTCGATCGGACCGGTGAAGACCGCCCGGAACTGATCCGCGTCGACGACCGTCGTGTCGGCCGGCTCCCAGCTTGCCAGCTCGGGTGTGGCCGTGATGAAGCTCCACGACAGGTCTCCGGTTCTCTGGGCTCCCAGCGGGCCGGTCAACGCTCCGGACAGGACCACCTCGTACCGCGAGCCGGGCTTCAGCCCCTCGGCCGGCTCGAAGGTCAGCCCATGGGCTTGCGCGTCATAGGCCGGCGGACCGCGCAGCGTCACCGGCCGGCCATCCCGGGTGAGGCGCACCACTCCCTCGTCGTCGAGGGCGCTGGCCAGCAGCAGCGCGTCAAAGGTGGCCGTCAGCGGCTGAGAACCTGCCACCAGGGAATCGCCATCCGTCGGCCAGGTCGAGAGGAGACGGGGCACGCGGGTGGCAAAGGACAGGGTGATGGCATTCTCCGGCCGGTTCCCGGCTAGGTCCTGGATCGAGGCGGAGATCACGACCTTGTATTCGGAGCCGGACTGCAGCATACCGGCGATGGGCCGGAAGCGCACGGTGTTCGTAGCCGCGTCGTACTGGGGTTCGGGCACCTGGCTGAGGATCTGGCTGCCCAGCTCCAGCTCGAAGGTGCGGCCGCTGACCCCTCCGGGATCCAGCGGCTCGGAAAAGGTGATCGCGATCTCGTCGAGGTCTACCGGAACCTCGGTCTGGCCATTGGCCGGGGCGCTCCCCGCCACCGCCGGCAGGGCCGTGTCCACGAGAAAGGCCGCGGTCCGTGTGAAGGGCTCGAGCGGGTTTCCCTTGGCGTCGACGGCCCCCCGCACGATCAGATCGGCGATCCCCGAGGGCAGGCTGGCCGCGATCACCAGGGCCCCGCTCCAGGTGGCCCCGGTGAACTGCAGAGGCGCCAGGGGGTATTCCTGGCCGCCGAGCCGGGCGACGACCTGCGGCTGAACCCGTGGATCGATCCCCGAATGCTCGTCGAGCAAGGTCAGGGCCGCGGTCAGGGTCTGGCCGATCCCCAGGCCTTCCTGGTTGAGCGTGACCCCAGAGACCCGCGGCGGTACGGTGTCGATGACGAACTGCTTGTCGGGGCTCCAGGCGGACCGGGCCAACCCATCGTCCACGGTCTGGGTCGACCAGTAGTAGGTGCCGCTCGTCAGGTTTCTGAGTAGGTGCGACAGCCGCGAGCCGGCGTTACCCTGCCCGAGGGCGGTGTTCCCGGAGAGAACCTCGTTGCCGCCCAAGGTCGTACCGACGCGCAGGTTGTAGCTCAGGCTGGCGGGCGAGTCCTCCCCGTCGTCCGCCGCCGGCTGCCAGCTCAGGGTCACGGCGTCCGCGGTATCGGCGGCCGCCAGCCCGGCCGGTGCCTCGGGAGGCCGGTTCGGGTTGAACTGGGCCTCGAGATTCTCGTTCACCGCAGTGCGAGACTGATCCGCCCCGTCCTGGCCCGCCGAGACCAGATCCAAGTCGCCGTCACCCTCGATGTCGACAAGAGCGATATCGCACAGCCCGATCCCGGTCAACGACCGGACGTGGTCCTCGATCAGGTTGCCGCTGGTGTTGCGGAAGAGCCTGAGGATGGGCGTGCGGACGCTGTCGCCGGCGACGACCAGGTCCAGGTCGCGGTCGTTGTCGTAGTCGCCCCAGGCCAAGGCCCCGGCCACGACCCCGGGCAGAATCACTTCCGGCGCCGCCGCCAGGCGGCCGGCGCCCTGGTTGGCGTAGAGCACGGTGACGGCGTCACCGATATCGGTCGTCGGGGTGCCCGCGGCCACCAGATCAGGATCCCCGTCCCCGTCGTAATCACCCCAGGCGACGTCGCTGAACCGCAGCCCCTGCAGCTCCAGGCCGGCGTCAGCCAGACGTCCCCCGTTGTTGAGGTATATCGCCAGCCGGCAGTCGCCAGAGGCTGAGGCTCCGGTGGCAGCCAAGTCCAGATCCCCATCGAGGTCGCAGTCGGCGGCCGCCAGGTCACCGTCGCGCAGGCCCGGTAGCTCCTGTCGGGTATCGGTGAACGACCCGTCGCCGCCGTTGGCGAGCAGCACGGTGTACGACTGCTGCACTCCGCCGGCGACCTCGTCACTCAGCCCCATCAGCACTAGATCCAGGTCACCGTCGTTATCGAAGTCTCCCCATTCCGCCGCACTGAGCCCCAACCCCCGGGGTTGAGCCACCAGCTCGAGGCCTTTGCCGTTTGCGAGCGGCACAGCCCGGTATAGCAGCGACCGCCGCTGCCCGAAGGTGTCCTCGCCGGTCATCATCAGATCCAGGTCGCCGTCGCCGTCGTAATCTCCCCAGGCTACGTCCCCGTAGCGCAGTGGGGCCAGGCCAGCATCTGGAACCACGCGCAACATGCCGCCTTCGTTGGTGTAGAGCAGGGATTGGGCCTCGCCGCTGCGGTTCTGGCCCGAGAGAACCAGGTCCGGATCGCCGTCCCCGTCGTAGTCGCCCCAGGCCATGGCCGCTTCGCTCAGGTCGCGCAGCCGCTGATCAGAGGAGGCGAACTGCTCGACGTTGAGCACGTCCTCCTGCGACCATTCGGAACGGGCGTGGGCCGCGTCCACGGTCTGCACGCTCCAGTAGTAGGTGTCCCGCGGCAGGGACCGTTCGAGCACCTTGGCGTTCTTGAAGCCGGCGTTCCCGGGACCAGGAGCCCCGGCTCCGGAGAGGATGTCCCCGCCGCCGGGGCGGGCCCCCACCCGAAGGTTATAGGTGAGGTTGGCGCCTTGGGCGTCGGTCCCGGGGGGCCAACTGAACAGGACGTGACGACTGGTAACCGAGGCCGGGTTCAGGCTGACCGGAGGCGCTGGCCGGTCGTTGACCGCTCCGCCGGCGTTCTGCAGGAGCCGGGTCCGCCGGATCCCCGCGGCGTCGACGCCGGTGAGCACCAGGTCGGGTCGGCCGTCCTCGTCGTAATCGCCCCAGGCGGCCCGACCGCCGGCCAGGGCTGCCTCTAGGCTGTCGGACCAGGCCACGGAGAAGGCCCCGCGGGTGTTGGCCAGCACCGCGGCGTGGTAGACCGAGGTGGAGGTGCGGCCGGACAGGGCCAGGTCCGCGTCCCCGTCCGCGTCGAAGTCGATCCAGGCCAGATCCCCGGCAAGGCGCCAGGAGGGGATGAGTCCCAGGGAGACGGGGCTGAGGAAGCCCGCCGGCCGGTTGCGGTAGAGCAGGGTCGAGGTGCTCCAGCCGTCGTCGATCCCGGACACGGCCAGGTCGAGGTTCCCGTCCCCGTCGTAATCGGCCCAGGCCAGGCCGCCGTCGTGCACCTTGAGGGAGAAGCTGACCGTACCGTCGAGGGTCAGGGTGCCCACCGGGTCGTTGCGGTAGAGCTCGGTGACCGAGCGCAGCCCGCCGCTGGTGGTCACGTTCTCGCCGCTGACCGCCAGATCGAGATCGCCGTCGCCGTCGTAGTCGGCCCAGGCGAGATCCCCGTTGTGCAGGCTGACCAGCGACTCGCTGTTGGTCTGGTCCGCCTGGAGCATCCCCTCCGTGTTGCGGTAGAGGACGGTCAGGGAGGTGCCGTTCGCCCCCATCCCGGTGACGAGCAGGTCAAGGTCGCCGTCGCCGTCGTAGTCGGCCCAGGCCAGGGCGGCGTACCGCACGCCGCGCAGTTGGTCGCCGTCCTGGTTCAGGTCCAGCGCCAGCACCCCTCCCTCGTTGGCGTAGAGCCGCAGGCTCTCCTGTCCGGTGCTGTCCCAGCCGGCCACGGCCAGGTCGAGGTCGCCGTCGCCGTCGTAGTCGGCCCAGGCCGCGTCGCCGTACCCGACGCCGACGAGTTGCGCCCCCGCGGCAACCGCCTCCGTCAGCAGGCCGGCGTCGTTGTCGAAGAGCCGGGCGATCCGCGCGGGCCGGCCGGCGGCGTCCACGGTCTCACCGTGGATCGCCAGGTCGAGGTCACCGTCGTTGTCGCGGTCGGCCCAGGAGGCTCCACCGGCCCACACCCCGGGCAGTTCCTGGCCCGAGTCGGTCAGGCCCTGGGCTCGGACCGAAGCCGGATCGCACAGCAGGGCCACGGCCAGAAGCCCGGGCAGGATCGAGCGCAGTTGTCTGAGCATGAGGTCGTCAGGGGAAGAGAGCGGTTGTACCCGAGAAAAACCAGGGACCCGATCGCCCGGTAAGATAGCACGGCGCATGGGTTTCTCCAAGGCGGCGGGCTTCTCCGGCCGGATCGGCGCGTCCCCGGCGCAAGAGCCCTATGGTCGCGTGATCAGGAGGTCAACAAGGCGACGCTGTCCATGTCGATCTCGGTGGCGACCGCGGTTCCCAGCATGGTGACGTTGAGTACCAGGCGGAGGCCCTGGCGGCGCTCGGAGATCCGCCCTACGATCCCCCGGAGCGGTCCGGCCGTCACCCTGACCCGCCGGCCCCGCTTGAGCTGGGGGTACAGGGTCAGGTCGACCGGTTGAGACGCCGCCAGGTAGATGTTGAGCAGCTCCTCGAGCAGTTGGGCCTGATCGACCACCTCCATGGTGCGGACGAGCAGGTCGGACTGCAGGAGCCTGAACCGCTCCTCGCGGCCGCAGCAGACGAACAGGTACCCCGGGAAGAGGGGAACGTCGAAGGAGTACTGCCGCTGCCCCTTGCGCCGCGGGTGGGTCTTCCGCCGCAGCGGCAGGTAGTGCGGGACCTCTAGGTCGGCGCACAGCCCGACGGCCTTCTTCTCGCGCCGGGGCCGGGCGTGGAGCACCAGCCAGACCCGGCCGTCGGTCCCCGGGCGGAAGAGGGCCTCGGCCCGAGTCCGGACCTCGTCCTGGTCCTCGGCAGGCTCGGTCATGCGGGGAGCGACCTCACCCGCTCGATCAGGCTAGAGGTCGAGCATCCCGGCCAGTGGGAGACCGCCCGGACCACCCCGCCGGTCCGCTCCACCTCCTCGCGGCCGACGATCTCCTCCGGCCGGTAGTCCCCCCCCTTGACCAGGACGTCGGGGAGGAGGTCGGCCACCAGGCCCCGGACGCTCACCTCGGGGAAGACGCAGACGTAGTCCACCGACTCCAGCTCGGCCAGGATGACGGCCCGATCGGCCGCGGTCATGAGCGGCCGGCCCGGTCCCTTGAGGGCGCGGACCGCGTCGTCGTCGTTGAGCCCCACGACGAGCAGATCCCCGAGCCGGCGGGCCTCGCGCAGGTACTCGACGTGGGCCCGGTGCACCAGGTCGAAGCAGCCGTTGGTGAAGACCACGATCCGACCCTCCCGGCGGAGGCGCAGGCGCAGGGCGAGGAGCACGGGACGGGAGACGATCTTGGCGCGGGACGGTGGGGCGGCCATCAGAGGGCGAGGCCTGCCGCGGGAAGATCGCCCTCCGCGGCAGGCCGGATGAGCTGGGGTGAGTGACGGGATTCGAACCCGCGCCCACCAGGGCCACAGCCTGGTGCTCTAACCAACTGAGCTACACTCACCACCGAACGACGAGGCTGGGTTGCTCCGCGGAGGCCGGTGAAACTGGCGTGCCCAGCAGGACTCGAACCTGCGACCCTCTGCTTAGAAGGCAGATGCTCTATCCACCTGAGCTATGGGCACCGGCCCATGGGCACGTCCCCGGCGCCGGCAAGGACGCCGGGACGGAGCGGCAAAACGCAAAAAACGCGAAGCGTTAATGTAACGCACCCCGGGGAGGGTGCGCAAGGACCGGACGGACCGGGCGACCGGGGACGGGGTTGCCCGCGTCTCGCGGGTTCCCTATCTCACTGCGGGACCACCAATGCCCGACGACGGGCCGGTCGGCTCTCACGGGAGGAAGCGACGGGTGAAACGGATCGCGGTCGGACAACTGCTGCAGGAGACCAATAGCCTCAATCCGGTGGCCACCGGCTTCTCCGACTTCGAGGCCTGGGGCTTGGTCCGCGGGCCGGCGGTCATGGAGGAGTACGGCGGCGTCGGCGAGCTGGCCGGGTTCGTCGACCTGCCTGACCTGCTGGGGGAGCCGGTCGAGTGGGTGGGGCTGGCGCGGGCGGTCGCCTGGTCCGGCGGCCCCCTGTCGATCGAGGCCCGGGCGCGGCTCGAGCAGGAGCTGCTGCAGAATCTCACGGCGGCGTCGGTCGACGGGGTCCTCCTCTCCCTGCACGGGGCCCAGGCCGCGGCGGACGAGCCGGACCTGGCCGGTGCCGTGCTGGCGGCGGTGCGCCGGCGCGTCGGTCCAGAGATCCCCGTGGTCGCCACCCTCGACCTCCACGCCAACATCACGGCGCGCATGGCGCACAGCGCCGATCTGCTGGTGGGGTATCACACCTTCCCCCACGTGGACCAGTACCACTGCGGCCGGCGGGCCGCTCGAGGTCTGGCACGGCGGCTGACCGATGGGCTCCGACCGCGGATCAGCGCCCGGAAGATCCCCATGGTCGTCGGCACCGAGGGGAGGTCCACGGATCGCGGCATCCAGGCCGCGCTCTGGTCCCGGATCGTCGCGGCCGAGGAGGAGGCGCCGGTCTGGTCAATCGGTCTATACATGGTGCAACCGTGGTTCGACGTGCCGGGGCTCGGCTGGACCTTATACCAGGCCTTCGAGGGGGAGCACCCGCCGCTCTCCCCGGCTGCGACCGCGGCCACCTGCTGGGAGACCCGGCGCCACCGCGAGATCGACTACCTCCCTCCCGGCGAGGTGGTGGCCGCGGCCCGGCGGATCGCCGGCGGGCCGGTGGTCGTCTCCGAGAGCCACGACGCCACCAACAGCGGCGCGCCCGGCGACAGCACCCTGCTGCTGGCGGCCTTCATCCGCGAGGAGATCGGCGAGGGTGGTGGCCTGGGCTTCTGCGTCGACCCGCAAGCCGTAGGGCACTGCTGGCAGTCCGGGGCCGGTCGCGAGCTGGACCTGGAGATCGGCGGGCGATGCGACCCATACTCGCGGCCGCTGCCGGTGCGGGCCCGGATCGAGGATCTCGGCGAGGTGCGGTTCCGGCTCAGCGGCCACGGCGGTCACAACCTGCCGGTGGACATGGGCCGGATGGCCCGGGTCCGGGTCCGCGACACGGTGGTGGTGCTGGTGGAGAAGACCGGTCCGGGGAGTACGCCCGAGCTCTACCGCGTGGCCGGGGCCGAGCCGCAGACCTTCAAGGTGGTGGCGGCCAAGAGCCCGGAGGGGTTCCGCCGGGACTACGAGTCGTTTGCCGCGGGGATCCTTTACTGCGCCGCGCCCGGCTGCGCCTCCCCCTTTCTCGCCGACCTGGCCTTCCGGTCGGTGAGCCGGCCCCTGTTCCCCTTCGACGATCCGGCGTCCATGCACGAGGCGCGGTGGGCCGGAGAGCTGATGAACACGGAGTCATAGTGTCGCGTCCGGGAAATACCTTGGCATTTGCGGGCCGATCCATCCCGGCCAGCGTCGTGTGCCGGATCGTTCTCGATCCGGCCACATCCCTGTGCTCGCTCACGTCCTGTATCTTCTGGTCGATACAGGGCGTTCGCGCGCCTAGCTGGCCGGGCGCTTCGGCCCGCTCGGTGACACAACCTATTTCCCGGACGCGACACTGCGATGGACAACCTTGAGCTGTACGAGCGCGGCCGTCGGGTCCTGCCCGGCGGGGTCTGCGCCTCGACCCGGCTGAACCGGGCCCTCGGTCACCCGATCTACGCGAGCCGCGCCGAGGGGTCGCGGCTCTACGACGTGACCGGCCGGGCCTTCCTCGACATGTGCTGCGGCCACGGCGCGGCCCTGCTCGGACACGGCCATCCCGCCGTCAAGCAGGCCCTGGTCCGGGCCGCGGAGCTGGGGATCTGCTGCTCCTCCGACACCGAGCACCACGTGGAGCTGGCCGAGCACCTCTGCCGCCTGATCCCCTGCGCCGAGCGGGTGCGCTTCACCAACTCCGGCACCGAGGCCACCCTGCACGCCCTCCGGCTCTGCCGGGCCGCGACCGGCCGCGACCGGATCATCCGCTTCACCGGTCACTTCCACGGGTACCACGAGTACACCTACATCGGTGGCCACCCGCCGGCGGACCAGCTCGACCGGGCCGGTCTCTATCGCGAGTCGGCGGGGATCCCGGAGCCGATGACCCAGTTCGTCATCGCCCTCCCCTTCAACGACTTGGCGGCCGTGGAGCAGACGCTCGCTCAGCGGGCCGCGGAGGTCGCCGCGGTGATCCTCGAGCCGGTCGACTTCAACAGCGGCGGCATCCCGCCGCAACCGGGGTACCTCCAAGGGCTGCGCGACCTGACCCGACGGTACGGGGTGCTGCTGTTCTTCGACGAGATCCAGTCGAGCTTCAAGAAGAGCCCCGGCGGCGCGCAGCAGGACTTCGGCGTGGTTCCCGACCTGTGCACCATCGGCAAGGCCCTCGGCGGGGGGCTGCCCCTCTCGGCGATCTGCGGCGGGGCCGAGCTGATGGATCGGTTCAAGCCGGTCGGCGAGGTGCAGCACAGCGGTACCTTCAACGCCCCCCTGCCCAGCATCCTCGGCGGCCTGGCCTTTGTCGGCGAGATCACCCGGCCGGGGTTCTACCCGGAGCTGCTCGGTCGCGCCGACCGGTTCTACGGGGAGGTCGACCGGATGGTGCAGCGGCTGGGGATCCCGGTGCAGGTGCCGCGGCACGGAGCCCGCTTCGGCCTGATGCTCGGTCTGGACCGACCGCCGGTGGACTATCGGGATGCCCTGCGACACCGCCCGGAGCTGATGCTCGAGTTCGTCCGCCAGGTTGTGCGCGGCGGGGTCTACTTCCACGACTACGGCGGCGGACCCTGTCACCACGGCTTCAGCGCGGCCCACACCGAGGAGGATCTCGCTGTGGTGCTGGGGGTGATGGAGGACGCCTTCAAGACCTTGGCGACGCGTTTCTGATTACCGGTGGATTACCGGTGGACGAAGACGGCCAGGTCGAGCGGCTCCTCACCGGCCTTCGCGATGCGGAACCGCACCCGGCCCAGGAGCTGGCCGTCCTCGGTCTCCACGTCCACCCGCCAGCGGCCCGGGGCCACGGCCTGCTTGTAGGTGAACCCCCGGTACCCACCGTCCCGGCCGCCGGCCACGCCGTACCCCATGCGGCCGGCGTCCTCCCATCGGCCCTGCCGCTCGTCGTACCGCTGCCAGCGGTGGTAGATGGTGGCGCGCATCCGGGTCGGCGCGAAGACCGAGGCAAAGCAGTAGACCCGGTCCCCCGGTCTGAGCAGGAAGGGGTCTTCCGAGCGCGCGTACCAGCGGTACCAGGGAGGCCGGGCATAGGTCAGGTGGTAGGCAGCCCCCTCCTTGCGCACCTCGTGGTAGATCCCGCCGAAGCGCAGGGCCAGGGGAACCGGTGGGATCCAGTTCGCCGCATACAGGAGGACCAGCAGTCCCAGCAGACCGGCGGCCGGCGCCGCACCTCGGCCCAGCTCGGCCCGGGTCGCGGACGGGCGGAAGCCGTGCACCCCGAGCAGGACCGCGGCGCACAGGGTCGCGCTGGCGACCGTGCTCAAGGCGAAGGTCCAGCGGTTGACCGCGCCGAGGAGCACCGGCACGAAGAAGGCGAAGAAGGAGAAGGAGGCGAAGCAGAACATTCCCATGAGCAGGGAGGGATTCTCCAGCCTCCCCGCCAGCCGCTCGTTGGCGATCAGCAGGAAGACCAGCAGGACGAAGAAGACCGCGGTCCGGGTCAGCGAGGCGCTGGCGAGGTAGTAGACCGTGTAGGCGCTGAAGAGGCTGCCCAGGAGGAACTGGACGGCCAGCGGTACCAGGGAGCGGTGGCGCGCCACTATCGCCGGCACCGGCCGACCCAGGCGCAGGCGGCCGGCCGCCACGACCAGGGCTCCCAACAGGAGCAGGTACGCGAACAGGACGAGGTTGTCGAGCAGTCGGTCGATGCGGGTTAGGGTCAGGAAGTCGTACCCCACGCCGCCGACGAAGAAGGCCAGGGCGGCCCACTTCTCGTGGCGGCGATACCAGCGGACCCAGCGATTCCCCGTCTCAGCGGCAACAGGAGCGGCGACCATGATCCTCACGGTTGAGTGGGCTCACCCGACTCGGTGTCGATCCCGGCGGACCGAAACCCCGACCGCGGACTGCCTGCCGGTTGCGAGCGGTCGTCCCCGATCGGCCGAGGTGAACGAGTGAAGCGGAACAGCCCGAATCCCCGCCGGCCACGCGGTCCTGTCCGGTCGGACCCGGCACCCGAACCGGCCGGTAATGCAGACGCAGCAGCCGAACTGCCCGCCCGGTTCCGCGAGCGGCTGGAGGCCCTTCTTCCGGCCGACCGGTTCGAGGCGTGCTGGGCTACCTTCCATCGCCCCCGAGGTACCGCCTTTCGGGTCAACCGGCTTCTTGGTGAAGCCGATCCCCTGCTCGCCGAGCTGCGCGCCGCGGGCCTGCACCCGGAGCCGATCCCGTGGTTGCCCGAGGCCTGCACGGTCCCGCCGTCCGAGCGGCGGGCCTTGACCGAGTGCATCGCCTGCAACGAAGGCCGACTCTACATCCAGAATCCGTCCAGCCTGGTGCCGCCCCTGGTCCTCGAGCCGCGACCGGGAGACCGGATCCTCGATCTGTGCGCGGCGCCCGGCGGCAAGACCCTGCACCTGGCGGCCCTGACCGGCGAGCCGGAGGGGATCGCGGCGGTCGAGGCGGTTCGCGCCCGCTTCTTCCGCCTGAAGCGGAACCTGGCCAGCGGCGGGGCCGCGGCGGTGCGGACTTACCTGCGCGACGGCACCGGCGTCTGGCGGCACTGCCCGGAGGAGTTCGACCGGGTATTGCTAGACGCCCCCTGCTCGGCCGAAGGGTTGTTCGACGCCGCGGTCCCGGAGACCTACGCCGGTTGGAGCGAACGGCGGATCCGCGAGGTGAGCCGGCGGCAGGCGCGCCTGCTCTACTCGGCGGTCCAGAGCCTGAAGCCCGGGGGGGTCCTGGTCTACTCCACCTGCACCCTGGCGCCGGAGGAGAACGAGCTGGTGGTCGATCAGCTCCTGCACCGCTTCCCTGATAGGCTCCGGATCGAGCCGCTGCCCCTGCCGATCCCGGGGGTGCAGCCCGGCCTGTGCTCCTGGGAGGGACACCCGGTGGACCCAAGCCTGAGTCAGGCCGGCCGGATCCTGCCCGATGGACGGTTCGAGGCCTTCTTCGTCTGCCGGCTGCGCAAGGTGACGAGCACGGTCGAGGAACGGACCGGAGACCCCCGTCCGGCTGGTCACCGGCGCTCGCGTCGGCCCTAGTCGGTCAGGGTTCTCCGGATTCAGGGCCGGACGCTTCCGGCCTGCGGTGCCGCTCCTCGACCAGGTCCATGGCCAGCAGGGATTCGCGGATGAGCAGGAAGACCGCGTAGACCAGGCTGGCCACGGCGGCACCGGTGAGCACCACGGCCAACCAGGCGTACGGCTGCAGCCATTGGCTGGCCAGACCACCGACCAGCACGGCGCAGGCCAGCAGGCCCACGCCGACGTAGAGGCTGATGAGGATGTCGCGGCAGAGGCCGGAGCGCCGCCGGAGGAGCTCGGACTCGATCCGGCTGCCGGCGGGATCCCGCGCGATCCCGGCGGACTCGGCCTGCACCTGGGCACAGCGACTGGAGGTGGACATGACCAGCAGCCCCACTCCGGGCAACAGGATCAACGGGATGAGCCAGAGCGCGTTACTCTCCATGGGGTCCTTTCCGACGTCGAGCCTCGTCCGCGGCAAGATAGGACCGCCCTCCGGGCCGGGCAACCCGGAGAGGGGAGAGGTCAACGGCACCGACCGGGCGGCTTACCGGGTCGGTATCGCCCGGAGCAACAGGACTGGCTCGCGGGTCGTCGCGGTCGTGATGGGCTTGCGGGGAATGGCCCTGGTGGTTCTGCTCTCGGGGCTCTGGGCCTGCGGTCTGAGCGGGACCGGCACCGGGGACAGGGGCGACCTGCCCCGCTCCGAGGCCGTGGTCCTGTTCGAGTCGGGGCTCGAAGGGACGGTGCGGATCGACAGCCTGTCTTGGCTGCCAGCCCTGGTTCCCCTCGGCGAGGTCAGCACGGCCGTCGAGCTGGAAGGGGTCTTCCGCGCCCGCTTCACCAGCCTGGCATCGCGGCCGGTGCAGATCCGCTACGACCTGCGCTTCTACGACCGGGACGAGTTCCTCGTCGACGCCTTCATCCCGTTCGGACAACCGGTGCGACTGGCCCCGACCGAGGTCCGGGTCGTGGAGGGGGAGTTCCGTCTGCAGTCGACCGCGGCCACCGACCTGGGACGGATCGCGGCCATGCGGCTCTATGCCACCGTGGCCGACACTTCTAGCTGAGCCGCGGGATTCCGGTAGAGGCTGGAGTCCGACTGCCGATATAGGAGGTAGGCGGAGTCCGGCAGCAGCATCCCTCGCGTGCCAGGCCAGGTCCCGCCATCCCCAGATTTCGCCGTACCAAGCGGTTTTTCAGCGGACTGCCAAAGGAGCTTCCCATGAAGGTCACGGGGGCGGACCTTGCCCTGTCCAGTCAGCACTCCCTGGTCGAGCGTCACACGCGCAAGGAATCCCTGGTCGAAGGGGTGACGCAGGGAGGGGCCTGGGAGCCCGGGGCCCTGGCCGACGAGGTGATCCTCACCCGGGACCAAACCGGCGAGCAGGGGTTCGCCGAGGGTTCCTCGCTCCTCGATCGGCGGCGGACGGGGAAGTCGCTGGAGGAGCTGACCGCGCAGGGCCAGGCCCGCGCTCGTGCCTCGTACAAGGCCCTGACCTCGGCCGCGCTGGACGATCTCGAATCGGTGCTCCAGCTCGCGGCGCCGGCCAACCTGGCCCCGGTGGAGGGGAGCACCTCCCTGGACCCGGCGATCACCTCCCCTGACCGCGCCAAGATCGAGATCCTGATCGCCACCATCGAGCGGCTCAGCGGCAGGAAGCTCAGGCTCTTCGCGCCCGAGGACCTGAAGCTGAACGGCAATGCCGCGACCGAGACGGCCCAGGCCGCGGCGAACCAGGCTGCTGCCGCGGCCGAGCCGCCGGCCCAGCCCCCGCA
>JBAZUN010000120.1:0-13957 GCA_041661365.1 Candidatus Latescibacterota bacterium | reverse complement strand
GCGCCGAGGTCGCGGATGACCTGTTCGGCCAGCCGGTCCAACTCGTGGGTGGTGCGGCCTGGCTCGAGTCGATCCTCGATCGCCTGACGGGCCTGGGCCACCACCTGACCGGCCTGATGCAGCAGCTCGATTTCGTCCGCGGTCTTGCGGTGGATCATGGGATCCGGCTTCCAGCAGGGTGCAGTAGCGGTCTATTATAGATTTAGAGAAGGTAGCGCCGAGACCGGTCGTTTGCAATACGGAGGGGTCTTCCATATATTCGGTTCGGTCGCCCACCAAAGGGCATAATTTCTCTGTAAATGTAACAAATACAACTATTTTTGAGAGCAGGACAGATGGCGAAGGGGGCAGCGGGGATATCCCTGGTGGTGGTAGAGTCACCAGCCAAGGCCAAGACGATCAACAAGATCCTGGGCAAGGATTTCGTCGTGAAATCCTGTATGGGGCACGTGCGCGACCTCCCGCCCAAGGAGCTGGGGATCGACGTCGAGGCGGACTTCAAGCCCCGGTACGTCACCATCCGGGGGAAGGGGAAGGTGCTGGCCGAGCTGCGCAAGGCGGCCCAGAGCGCCGACCG
This sequence comes from Candidatus Latescibacterota bacterium, assembly GCA_041661365.1. Classification (GTDB taxonomy): domain Bacteria; phylum Latescibacterota; class UBA2968; order UBA8231; family UBA8231; genus CAITNQ01. The sequence continues at coordinate 13,380 of JBAZUN010000120.1, read as the reverse complement.
CCTCTTCCTGGCCACCGACCCCGACCGCGAGGGCGAGGCCATTGCCTGGCACGTGGCCCACGCCATCGCCCGCAAGGATTACCCGGTCAAGCGGATCCTCTTCAACGAGATCACCCCGCGGGCCGTGCGCGAGTCGATCGAGCGCGCCGGCGAGCTGGACATGAACAAGGTCAACGCCCAGCAGGCCCGGCGGGTGGTGGACCGGCTGGTGGGGTACGAGATCAGCCCCCTGCTGTGGAAGGTCATCCACTCCGGGCTCTCCGCCGGCCGGGTACAGTCGGTGGCCCTGCGGCTCATCTGCGAGCGCGATCGCGAGATCGAGGCCTTCAAGCCCCAGGAGTACTGGTCGATCGAGGGGCTGGTCCGCTGCGGCGGTTCCGATCCCTTCCGAGCCCGGCTGCTGCAGCGCGGCGAGGAGAAGCTCGAGATCCACAACCGCGAGGAGACCGAGGCCATCCTGGCCGACCTGTCCAGCCGGGACCTGGTGGTTAAGGAGGTCAAGTTCCGGGAGCAGGTGCGGCGGCCGGCACCGCCGTTCACCACCAGCACCCTGCAGCAGGAGTGCGCCCGGCACCTGCGGTTCTCGGTCAAGCGCACCATGGCCGTTGCCCAGCAGCTCTACGAGGGGATGGAGTTCGACGGCGAGGTGCGGGGCCTGATCACCTACATGAGAACCGATTCGGTCCGGGTGGCGGCCGAGGCGATCGAGGAGGTGCGGACCCAGATCGGCGCCCTGTACGGCGTGGACTACGTCCCCGAGGAGCCGAACCTGTACCGCGCCAAGAGCGGGGCCCAGGACGCCCACGAGGCGGTCAGACCTACCTCGGTGGCCCTCGAGCCGGCCCAGGTGCGGCAGCTCCTCACCCAGGACCAAGCCAGGGTCTACGAGTTGATCTGGAAGCGCTTCGTCGCCTCGCAGATGAAGCCCCAGGTGCTCAGCATCACCACGGTCAACATCGAGGCCGGCCCCTACCTGCTGCGCGCCACCGGGAACACGGTGAAGTTCCCCGGCTTCGCCCGGCTCTACACCGAGGGGAAGGAGGAGGAGGAGGAGGAGGCCGTGGCCGTGCTGCCGGCGACGATCGTCCAAGGCGACCGACTGGAGCTGCAGGAGCTGGTTCCGGAGCAGCACTTCACCAAGCCGCCGCCCCGCTTCACCGAGGCGTCCCTGGTCAAGGAGCTCGAGGCGGACGGGATCGGCCGACCGAGCACCTATGCCCAGATCATCGCCACCATCCAGGACCGCGAGTACGTCGAGAAGATCGACAACCGCTACTTCGTGGCCACCGAGCGCGGGCACACGGTCAACCGCCTGCTGGTGGAGACCTTCCCCCACATCTTCAACGTGGACTTCACCGCCCGCATGGAGGGGCGCCTGGACCGCGTCGAGGAGGGGGAGGAGGAGTGGGTGGAGACGGTGCGCCAGTTCTACGCCTCCTGGAAGAACGAGCTGGACCAGGCCAATGCCCGGCGGCGCGAGTTGAAGCTCGCCCTGCAGGAGGTCTCGGACGTGATCTGCGAGGCCTGCGGCCGGAACATGGTCATCAAGTGGGGCCGCAACGGCCGCTTCCTGGCCTGTCCCGGATATCCGGAATGCCGCAACACCAAGCCGCTTCCCGAGGAGCAGCAGCAGACCGCGACCACCGAGATCTGCGATCAGTGCGGCTCCCCCATGGTGGTGAAGACCGGCAAATACGGCCGCTTCCTGGCCTGCTCCTCGTACCCGGCCTGCAAGAGCGTCAAGCCGCTCCGCCTGGGGATCTCCTGTCCCGAGGAGGGGTGCGCGGGTCAGCTCGTCGAGAAGCAGTCGCGCAAGGGCAAGGTGTTCTACGGCTGCGATCAGTACCCCAACTGCAAGTTCGCCAGTTGGGACAAGCCGGTCGCCCAGTCGTGTACCCACTGCGAGGCGCCCCTGCTCTACGAGAAGTCCAGTCGCAGCGGCCCGACCGCCCTCTACTGCCGGGTCTGCGAGCACCAGTACGAGCCGGCTTCGACACCGGCCGAGCTGCAGAGCGCGTAGGGCAGGTTCCCGGGGCGCGTACCGGGAGGATCCTAGATGGCCGCGCAGATCCCCCCTCACCCGGCAACGGCCGTACCCCTCGAGGAGGGGATCCGCCGGTTCCTCGAGTACCTGGAGCGGGAGCGACGGTACTCGTCGTGCACCGTGGATTCCTACCGTTCCGATCTGCGGCAGTTCGCCCGCTTCCTGTACCCGCGCCTGACCGACGTGCGGCTGCCGCTGGCCGCGATCCGACCGGAGCTGATCGCCGCCTTTCTGGAGGAGTTGCGGCACCGGGGACTGCGACCGGACAGCCTGGCCCGCAAGCTCTCCGCGATCCGCTCCTGCTTCCGCTACCTCGTCAGGTCAGGGGTGGCCAGCGCCAATCCCGCCGGCGCCCTGGAGGTGGTCCGGACCGGAGGTCAAGCCCCGGCGCCGCTATCCCTGGCCGCGGTGGAGGAGGCGTTGACCTTGCCGACTGCCAGCCCCTTCCGCGGGGCGCGCGACCGGGCGATCCTCGAGGCACTCTACGGCGGCGGGATCTGTCTGGCGGAGCTGGTCGGGCTCAACCTCACGGCGCTTGACCTGGACCGGGGCACGGTGCGGGTGACCGGTCGGGGACGGAGGGAGCGGGCCGTGCCGATCGGCGGACCGGCAGTGGCGGCCATGCGCCAGTACCTCAAGCAGCGCGCCGAACTGCTCATCGGGCTGGACATCGCCCGCGTCGACGCCGGGGCCCTCTTCGTCAACGGACGGGGCCGTCGCCTCGACCGGCGCACGGTCCAGCGGCTGGTCCACCGGCGCCTGAGCCAGGTGGTCTCCGACGGCCAGCTCAGTCCCCGCACCCTCCGTCATACCTATACCATCCACCTGCTGGAGGCCGGGGCAGATGCGGTCTCGGTCACCGGGTTGCTGGGGCGGGTGACCCCGGCCTCGGTGTCGAGCCGGATGCCGATCCCCCTGGACCGGCTGCGGGAGATCTATGCCCTGGCCCACCCCCGGGCCGATGGGGACGCGGAGGAATCCGAGAAGGCTGATCCCGGTGCGGCGGGCTGAGCTTCTACTCTGGGTCTGGCTGGCGCTCGGCTGCGCCCGGGTCGCCCCGCCGACCGGCGGTCCCGTCGACCAGACCGCGCCGACCGTCGTCGGTCAGTACCCGTCGGCCGACGCCACCTCGGTGGCCCTGGACGCGGCGGTCGAGATCCTGTTCAGCGAGGAGATGGATCGGGACCGCGTGGCCGAGGCCGTCTTCATTGCCCCCGAGACCCCCTGGGAGCCGCGGTGGCAGGGCCGGAGATTGCGCCTGGACCTGAGCCTGCAGGCCGGTCGTACCTACGTCGTCACCGTGGGCACCGGCGCCCGGGACCGGCGCGGGAACCGCCTGGCCCAGTCCCACACCCTGGCCTTTGCCACCGGCCCCGAGCTGAACCGCGGCACCCTCGTCGGCAAGGTCTACCGTCAGCACCAGCCGGCCGCCGGCGCGGAGGTATGGGCCTACGAGCTGTCCGGATTCACCGGTACCGTGGGCACCGACCCACCGGCGTACCGCACCCAGACCGGTCAGGACGGATCGTATGCTTTTTCAAGACTGGCCCGCGGTCGCTACCGGGTGCTGGCCTTGATCGACGAGAACCGGAACCGGCGGCACGACCCGGCGGAGTGGTTGGCGCTCCCCGCCAACGACCCGACGGTCGAGGAGGGGGACACCGTCCGGGCGGGCGATCTGTCCCTCGACCGTCGGTCCCCGCCCGGCCCCAAGCTGCAGCGGGTGCAGGCACCGGACGCGCGCCGCCTGCTGCTCCAGTTCTCGGGCCCGGTCGATCCGGGGTCGCTGGCGGTGGAGCTCGACGGTCTGCCGGTCGAGGCGGTGTACGCCTCGCCGCAGGACTCGGCCCGGCTCTACCTGCGGACCGGGCCGCAGGAGGACGGCCGCGTCTATACCTTCACCCGTCTTGAGCTGGCCGGCGCCGCGATGCCGTGGCGCGAGCCGGTGCACGGCTCGGGACGGGCCGATCAGACCCCGCCTCGCCTGGTGGATGCCCCTCCGGACCGCGGGGTGCTGGTCGCCGGCGATACCCTCTGGCTGGCCTTCAGCGAGGCCATGTACCCCGAGGTGCCTGCCGATTTCTGGATCGCCACCGATTCGACCGCGGCTCCGCCTGCCGGCACCTGGGCCTGGGCCGGCCCGACCCGGCTGGGGTTCGTGCCCACGGTGCTCTCCCCAGGCCGCCATCGCCTGACCGGCCGCGGCCCGGCCCTGCGCGACCTGGCCGGTCTGTCGCTGACCGATTCCCTGGTGACCGTGACGGCCGAGATCCTCGACCCGGCCGACCTGGGACGGCTCGCGGGCAGGATCGTCGGTGACCAGGAGGGAGCGGCCGTGGTATGCGCCGAGGGGCGCAACCGACAGGTCTGTGCGCCGGCCTTGGACCGTGCCTTTACCCTGGGTCCTTTACCCCCGGGTGAGTACGTCGTCCATGCCTTCGTCGACCGCGACCGGGACGGGGTCCGTTCGCCAGGCCGGCCGGTTCCGTTCGCGCCTTCCGAGCCGTACGGCCGCGCGACCGGTGCGGTGACCGTGCCGCGGGGCGGCGTCGCCGCGGAGGTGGAGGTGGGATGCCGTTGAACGCGATCCCCCGGCGGTACCGCTGGATCCCGGCGGCCGAGATCGCGGCCCTGGTGCTGATCCTCGTCGGCCTGGGCGTGGCACGGTTCTCGCGTCTGTCTCCCGGCGAGGAGGCCCAGGTCGAGCTCGAGGCCGGGTTGGAGCAGGTCTACCGTCTCGAGCTGGATTTCCGGGAGGAGCACGGCCGCTTCCTCGATCCCACCGATCCGGTCGAGGGGCTGGAATGGCCGTGGGTCGAGCGGTACGGCTGGGAGTTCCAGGCCACCGACAGCACCTTCACCGCCGTGGTCCGCGCCGATCTCGACGGCGACGGGGAGGCCGGCGTCTGGTCGATGGACCAGCGAAGGCCGCGGCCGCGGCGGCTCGTGCCTGACTGAACCTCACTCGGGAATCGGGGCCTCGGGGTAGGTCCCGAGGAGGCGGGATTCCACGGCGAGCGCGGCGACCTCCTCCAGGGCCGCGGCCCCGGCCGGATCGTTAGCCCGGCCCCGGAACTCCACGACCAGCCAGTACTCCCAGGGCAAGCCGATCCGCTTGCGGGTCTCCACCTTGGTCACCGCCAGCCCCCGACGCTCGAAGCACCGCAGCACCTCGGGCAGGCCGCGGGCGCAGTCCCCCAGAACCAATACCACCGAGCTCTTCCACGCCCCCGCGTCCACCTTGGGTAGGGCCTCGGGCCGGGCGGCCAGGACGAGGAACCGGGTGTGGTTCCGCGGGTCGGTCTGGATGTCCTCGGCCAGGATCTGCATGTCGTAGAGCGCCGCGGCCCCCGGGGCCGCGATGGCCGCCTCCTCCCGCCTCCCCCGGGCCTTCACCATCTTCACCGCCCCCGCCGTGTCGTAGACCGGGATCACGTGGTCGGGATCGATCCACACGAGCTGGCGGATATACCGCTGGCACTGGGCCAAGGCCTGTTCGTGGGAGTAGATGAAGCGGAGCTGCTGGATCGGGACCCCCGGGTGGGCGATGAGACAGTGGCGCACGCGGAGGAACAGCTCCCCGTGGATCGGCGGTGCCTGGCGCGCCAGCAGGTCCCAGACCTCGGCCACCATCCCGCCCAGCGAGTTCTCCACCGGTGCCATGGCGTAGTCGGCGCGGCCTTCGACCAGAGCGGCGAAGAGCAGGGAGAAGGAGGGGCAGGGGAGCAGGCAGGATTCGCCGAACCACTGCTGCGCGGCCAGGGCGCTGTTGCAGCCGGGCTCGCCCTGGATCGCCACCGTGGGCGGGCCGCTCAAACCGCGATCTCCATCGGGATCGCCGGGTGGGGGTCGTACCCCTCCAGGGCGAAATCGTCGTAGCGGAAGTGGAACAGATCCTGGCCCCGGTCGGTCAGGCGCATGGTCGGCAGGGGTCGGGGCACGCGCTCCAGTTGCTGCCTCAAAGGGGTCACGTGGTTGGCGTATACGTGCACGTCCCCTCCGGTCCAGACGAATTGACCCGGCAGGAGCCCCGTCACCTGGGCCACCATCCGGGTGAGCAGGCTGTAGCTGGCGATGTTGAAGGGCAGGCCCAGGCCCACGTCGCAGGATCGCTGGTAGAGCTGGCAGGACAGTCGGTTGCCGGCCACGAAGAACTGAATGAGGCAGTGACAGGGGGTCAGGGCCATCCGCTCGAGCTCGCCCACGTTCCAGGCGCTGACCACCAGACGCCGGCTCTCGGGCTCGGTGCGAAGCCGCTCGATGATCCTGGCCATCTGGTCCACCACCCGACCGTCGGCGGTCTCCCACGCGCGCCACTGCTTGCCGTAGATCGGGCCCAGGTTGCCGTCCTCGTCGGCCCACTCGTCCCAGATCGTGACCCCGTGGCGTCGCAGATACCCGACGTTGGTGTCCCCCTTGAGGAACCAGAGCAGCTCCCGGATGATCGATTTGAGGTGGAGTTTCTTGGTGGTCAGGCAGGGGAATCCCGCGACCAGGTCAAAGCGCATCTGATAGCCGAAAACGGCCAGGGTTCCCACGCCGGTGCGGTCCGGTTTGGGTTCGCCGTGATCGAGGACGTGGCGCACCAGGTCGAGGTATTGCTGCATCGGATCGGACTCTCCGAGGCGCGAGGTCGGGGGAAGGGATGGCCTAAATATACGGACCTGCCCGCGGGTCGGAAGGAGCGGCGGGAAGGCGGCTCGGCGTTGACAGTGCCCGACCCCCGGCGTATCTTCTCCCGCGTCCGACAGCGATGCCAGAGGCGACGTAGCCAAGTGGTAAGGCAGGGGCCTGCAAAGCCCTCATCGCCGGTTCGATTCCGGCCGTCGCCTCCATTTTTTCCTGGCGGTGCCGGGGTGGCGAAATGGTATACGCGACGGACTTAAAATCCGTTGGCCGTCAGCGGCCGTACCGGTTCGATCCCGGTCCCCGGCACCACGTGAACAAAACCTACGCACCTGTCCCTCCCCAGCCGCAACACCCCCGGTGTACCTGTTAGCCCAAATCCTCCGGGCGGCGCGGTCCGAATGGGGTTCTCGCACATGTTCCTAGAAAAGGTCCTTGACGCAGACGAGGTGGTGCGTCAGGGGACGACCGGCCGCCTGGGCCGAGACGTAGTATTGGACCAGCAGTCCGGGACGGACGAAGCCCAGCCCGGTGCTGGCGTCGGTGCTGTAGCGGGTCTCCACCTCCTGCCAGCGCTCGGTCCGGGGGGTACCTGGCCGCTCCGCGAAATCCTTGCTGGTCCGCTCCACCACATGGGTGACGTCCAGCGACAGCACGATGCGGTGGACCGGGCGTACCTGGGTACCCAGGTGCAGGCTGGCCGAGTAGCGGTGGTCGCGTTCGTCCTCGAGCTGGCCGCCCGCCGGCAGATACTGGGTGGCCCGCTCCCGGCTGAAGCCGCCGAGGAGGTCAGCCCCGACCAGCACGGCCGGGCTCGGCGTCAGGCCGATGCCGGCGCCGCCCTTGATCGCCCAGACGTGGAGGTGCTCGTGGTAGAGCGGGCCGCTGGTGTCGACCACGTCCTCGGTGGTGCGCACCCGCTCGAGGCGCAGGAGCGCGCTTGAGCGCAGCAGGCGGCCCTGGTCCCGCAAGAGCAATTCGGCCAGGTCGCTGTACCCGCTCAGGTCTTTATCCAGCGCCGCCGACCGGGTGGTGCTGCCCAACAGGTCGTGGGTCAGGCCCACGGCCAGGCTGCGCTGGCCGCCGCCGGGCCACAGCAGGCCGCCCTGCAGGCGGGTACGGTGGCTGCGGGTGGCCGTGCGACCGCGGGGCGTGCCGGCGGACAGGGAGGTATCTTCGACTACGATGCGGGAGTAACGGTGGCCGGCGCCGATTCCGGCGACCGCGTGGGCGAGGTCGACCGCGCCGGCGACCTGGGCCTCGCCGAGGCGCTGGTCGGTGACCAGTCGCCAACGCTCCGCGGCCAGCCCGAATGGGGGGTAGATCGGCTTGGTGACATCGTCGTGGTTGTCGGCCCCCTGGACGAACCAGCCCAGGCGGTAGCGCTGGTGCAGGGGCAGGAGGGTGACGTTCTGCGCCACCAGGCCACGCTGCGCGACGCGGTCGGCGTCCTGCGGTCCAGCGCCCAGGTCACGCCAGGTATGACTGGCCGCCCCGTGCGCAGCCAGCACTGAGGTCGAGGAAGAATACCGCCGCTGGCCGAGGTGGGCCGGGTTGCGCACCATGTCGATGTCCGGATCGGCGAAGGCCAGGTAGCTCTCCACCGCCGGCTCCTCCGAGGCCTCCAGCACGCGGTCCTCGGCCCGCTCCAGCGACCCCAATCCTCCCAGCCGGTCGAACTCGTCGGCCTGGAACGGCGCCGGCGCTGACGGCGGCCGCAGCGGCTCGACCACGGTCATCTCGCCCGGGCGCACCAGCACCTCCCGGTCAAGTAGGCGGACGTTGGTGACGGCCACGGTGCCGTCGAAGACGTAGACCCGGGTGGCAGCATCATCGGCCACGAAGACGCCGAACTCCGTGCCGCGGACGGCGGCAACCGCCACCGGAGTCCGGACCCGCTGCTCGGCCCCCATGAGTCGCTGCACCCGTACCAGCACCGCTCCGAGCTGGACCCAGAGCCCCTCGCCGGCACCACTGCCCACCTGCACGACCGAGCCCGGCTTGACGGTGATCCGCGTCCCGTCGGGGTACTCGATGGCAGCCAGGCCGGCCACCCCAGTCCGCACCGTGGCGGCGGCCGGCAGGTCCTGGGCGCGGTCGAGGCGGGTGAAGGCCGCGTCGGGTCCGAGCTGGAACTCCACCTCACCGGCCAGGGGGGTCACCCGGTTCAAGGGCTCGGCGGTCAGCGATCCGGCGACCAGCCAGAGGACGACCATGCAGCTCAGCCACGATCCTCGCTTCATCACTTGTGCTCCATCACGGAGACGCCGTCCCAGTCCGCCGGCGGCGGGGTTGCCGCCAGCGCCTCGATCAGGCGCAGGTAGTACAGTGTCGGGCCGTCCTCGGGCCGGAGCTGCCGACAGGCGTCGAAGCACCGCCGGGCGCCTTCCCAGTCGCGCGCCCGGAAACAGCGCAGCCCCTCGGCAAAGGCCGCGTCCAACGGGTGGAAGCCGACGGTCTCGGCGGACAGCCCGTGCACCTCGAAGATGCGCACCGCTTCCCGCTTGCCCTTGACCCGCACCAGGTCCAGCTCCCGCAGGGCGAACTCCGGTCCGATCAGCGCGGCGGTCTCCGGTCCGACGATGAGGTCGGTACCGTAGACCTTGGTCAGCCCCTCCAGGCGCGAGGCCAGGTTGACGCAATCCCCCATGGCGGTGTAGTCGAAGCGAAAGGCCGAGCCCATGTTGCCCACGGCCGCCGTGCCGGTGTTGAGTCCCACTCCGATCCGCACGCCGTCCAGCCGGTGCCTGGCCTGCCAGTGGGCTTGGTGGACCGAGACGACCCGGCGCATGGCCAGGGCGGTGCGGCAGGCCCGCGCCGCGTGGTCCGGCAGGGCGTTCGGGGCGCCGAAGAGCATCATGATGGCGTCGCCGATGTACTTGTCGACCGTCCCCTCCTCGGCCAGGACGGTCGCGGTCATCTCGGAGAGGTAGTCATTGAGGAAGGCCGTCAGTCGACCGGCGGTCATCCCCTCGGAGAGGGTGGTAAAGTCGCGGATATCGACGAACCCCACGGTGAGGACCCGCTCGTCGCCGCCGAGCCCGAGGCGCTCGGGGTGCCCGGCGATCTGCTCGACCACCTGAGGTGCCAGGTACCGGGAGAAGGCCCGCTTGATCGCCTGCTTGGAGCGCTCCTCGGCCCAGTAGCGGTATCCGCTGGCGCTGGCCGCAGCGGCCATCCAAGCCGCCAGCGGCAGGATCACCCCGATCCAGACCCCGCTGCCGGCGAATCGCTCGAAGGCGAAGAGCACGTAGGCCGCGAGCACCACCGTGCAGCCGGCCACCGCCAGCCCCGGACGCAGGAACAGCACCAGCAGGCCGGCGGCCAGACCGATCAGGAAGAGACCGGCAATCTCCCCGATCGGACCAGCCGGCCGGATGAACCGCTGCTGCAGGAGGTCGTGAACGAGGTTGGCGTGGATCTCGACGCCGGGGAAGTGCGGCGAGAACGGCACCGAGAAGTAGTCCATCAGGCCGCTGGCCGTGGCGCCGATCAACACGATCCGGTCCCGGAAGAGCAGGGAGCTGGTCCGGCCGCGCAGGACGTCGGCGTAGGAGACGCGCAGGAAGGTCCCCGGGGGCCCGGCGTAGTCGAGGAGGAGGTCGCCGTCGGCATCGGTGGGCAGGGTCCACCCCTCGCCTTTTACCCCTGAGGCAGGATCTAGCCGGACCGGCGACGAAGGACGGCCGAGCGCCTCCAAAGCCAGCCGGAGGCCCAGTGCTGGCCAGACCTGGCCACCGGCCTCGACCACCGCCGGGATACGGCGCACGATACCGTCAGGATCCGGCACGATCTGCACGTGGCCCAGGCCGAGGGCCACGGCGGCCAGGGCCGGAACCGGCGGCACCCAGGTGACGGCACCGCTGTCCTCCTCGGCGAAGCGGGCCTGGGCGCCGAAGACGACCCGCCCCGCGCGCTGGGCTGCGGCCACCAGCGCCGGGTCGCCGCTCAGGCTGAGGAGGAAATCCCGGCGGTCGGCCAGGCCATCGACGGAGTCGGCCAGGCTGCGCGCATAATGGTCGGCCACCGCGGGCTCCATGCGGTCGGGCTCGGAAAAAAGCAGGTCAAAGCCGATCACCCGGGCGCCGGCCCGGGCCAGGGTGTCCACCACGGCGGCGTGGTAGTAGCGTGGCCAGCGGAAGAACTGGCCGAGCTCGGCCAGGCTTCGTTCGTCGACGTCGACGATCACCACGTCGTCGAGGACGGTGCCGGGGGGCACCGTGGGCCCGCGGTAGTGGGCCATCCGGTAGTCGAGGGTACGCGCCTCGAAGGAGCGCAGCAGGTCGGCGAAGACGCCGACCCGGGAAACCACCAGGAGCCCGGCGGTGACCAGAACCGCAATGACCAGGGCCACGGCGAGGCGGCGCAGGAGATGGCTCATGGTCCCCAGTGCTCCGTCATCCGGGAAACCGCCGAGCTGACGGATACCCGTTCCTAATCATTCTCTTCCCCCTCTTGCTCCTCCCCGGCATGGGTCCCCTTGTCCGACTCGCTCTCGCCAAGGGTTATCGTCTGGCCGGTGAACGGGAGGTGCAGCCTGCTGGACGCGGAATCGAACGACGACCACAACCCGATGAACCAGCCCGCCGTCAGCAGCACGGTAGCCACTCCGGCGGGGACGTGGGCGTGTGCAAGACCGGCACCCTCCGGTCCTTCTTTCGTGCCCGTGAGCATGCTCAGCCAGATGTTCTCGCGGTGGTGGATGGTGTGCAGGAGCAGTCCTATAAGGTGAGCGCCTACCAGTCCGAGCAGAAGGTAGGCCAACACCGGATGGACCTCTTCCATGGACTCGGTACTCCTGGAGAGCCCGGTCCACACGAGGAGGAGCACGAGGAGGAACATGCCGATGGCGACCAAGGCCGTTCCCGGATTGTGGCCAGGGTAGCGCTGACTGGAGCCCTTCAGTGCTCCCACCAGGTAATCCACGGTTTCGCCCGGGCGGAAAAACAGATCGGAGAGCCTGGAGTGTGCTCCCCCGATGGTGGAGATGATCACCCGGAGGATCAGCATGAAGGCGGCCGAGAGGCCGGCGAGCATGTGGAGCGAGAAGATCGAGCTCTCCTCCTCGGCCAGCAGGGCAATGCCCAGGGCCGAAAGGAGGCATGCGGCAAACACCCAGTGGAACACCCGAACGGGTAGGTCCCAGACAAGTATGCGTCTCATCCCACCGACTCCCTGAGGATATGGGTCGATCAGGACCCGATGCGGCCGTCGATTTGATCCGCTGTCGGGCGGCAAATGTGTCTAGAAAACGCTCGAGCCGCGATTGCACTCCGGCGCTCAGGCCTTCATCTCGTCGGTCAGCGGCACCGGCCTGCCCGGGCACTGGTTGCGGCGGTCGTAGAGCCAGCGGCCCTGGTTGTCGCGCCTGACCGGCAGCCGCTTGGCCACCGGCGGCGGCTTCACCGTGCGGGTCGGCCTGTCGGCGAACCAGTAGGCCACCGAGGACGCCTCGTTGTTCAGGTTGTTGGCGTGGCCGTGCTCGATGGTGACCTTGATCTCGCGCTGGAAGCGCACCGGGTTCTCCAGGTGGAAGACGTAGCTGGTCTGGTACGCCCCCTCGCTCCACGGATCCGGTGAATACGACAGGGTCGTGCCGCCCTCGAAGATCGAGCTGCCGTTGCGCAGGAAGGCGTTGTCCTGCATCCCCCACGCCTGGTTGAAGTAGTCCTCGCTGCCGGTGCCGTGCAGGTCCGGCGGCCACTTGTACCCGTCGACCCAGATCATGTCGTCCCCCTCGCCCCACCAACCCTTGTGGAAGTTGGTGATGCTCAGGTTGCAGCCGAGGTAGTGGCCGCGGCCCTTGGTCTCCAGGATGACGTAGTTGCCGTCCCAGGCCTGTCTTTCCTTGTTGATCACGTTCCCGGTCTTGGGCTGACGTCCCTGGCGGGAAAGCTGCTCCTCCCAACCCTGGAAGGGATTGGCGCGGCGGAACTCGGCGTGGAAGTACCCCAGATCGTCGTCCAGGTCATGGTCGTAGGTCTCGTAGTCCACGTAGAAGTACTGACCGTGGGGTTCCTCGCTCTCGTTGACCAGCTCGACCAGGGCGCGCTCGCGGAACGGCATGGGGACGTAGCAGTTGAGCGCGCAGCCGCCGCCGAAGCGATTATTGCTGCGCGTGGACGCCGAGAACAAGGCCGACTGGTAGGAGTTGACGATCCCGTGTCCCAGGCCGAAGAAGTCCCCCAGCGGTACGAGGACGCTGGGCGCCGAGGCGTTGTCCCAGGTGATCCGCACCAGGCATTCGCGGTAGTGCTGCCCCTGGGTCATCCAGAGGTGGGTGATCTTGCCGGGTCCCTTCAGGTCGGCCAGGACCCGGGATTCGCCCGGCTCGAGCCGCCAGGCGTCGGCGTTGCGCCCGGTGGTATCCCAGGATGAGCAGCGGCCGGTACGCGCCTTGGTGATGCGGGCGATGTCTCCGAACATGATTCCCGTTCTCCTCGATGGGGTATGCGTGGCGGGTCACCCTGTTGGGCTGAACGGTAATGCTCCTGAACCGGTGGAGCAACCCGGGAGACGCGGCCTGGCCGACCGCGTCCGCCGCACCAGCCGTTCACGGCAAGGATAAAGCGCAGGTCCGTTGACCCTCCGGGAGTTGTCGTCTATACTTGTCGCCGGTTTTGCCGATGAGTCGCCTGTGGAGGCGTTTGTAGATGCCCCGGATTTGTTGTCGCCGAGGCTCCGTCATCTCCTTGGCGAAGTGGCCGTGG
>JBAZUN010000119.1:2517-14038 GCA_041661365.1 Candidatus Latescibacterota bacterium | reverse complement strand
TCCCCCGGTACCCGAGGGAATACGACCGGTAATACCCGTCCAACTGCTCCAGCGACAGCTTATGGTACTCGCGACCATTATTGGTTTCGAGAACCATGTCCCCGGCCATCCGCACCTTGGGGTGCTCGTAGTTCTTCACGCTGAGCTTGAACACCGTGAACCGCCGAGGCGTCTCTCCGGTCCGGAAGTAGGTGCTATTGCCGAAGGTATACGGGTTGGTCGACCGCGGGCCGCTCTGCGAGTAGGTGGCGTACTGCCGGTTGAGCTCCTCATCGCTCATCGGCCGCATGCGGATCTCGAGGCGCCCTTGGGTGAAGGTGACCGTCCCGTCGTCGGCGACGGCCAGCCCTGATGGTTGCTGGTCCTCGGCCATCGGGACCAGGTTCCCGGCCCAAGGCCGGTAGGCGCAGGCGGTGAGCAGCGCCCCAAGAAGGAGTATCAGAGAGCGGGTTAGCATGTCAGCTCACTCCCCGAAGCCGGCGTACATCGTGAGGAACATGAAGGTCTCGGTCTGAGCCTTGGCCAAGAAATCGATGTCGATGCGGGAGACGCGTATGCCCATCTGGGTGTAGAGCTCGTATCCCTGGTACGCGGACCGGTTCGTCATCTGCAACGCCCCCACCAGCTCGGACCTCGGCGACCCCTCGAGGGTGTTCTTGGCGGATTCCCGGTACTGCTTGGTCCAGAGGTACTCGGTGCCTGCCTGGAGATTGGTGTGGGGCAGCAGCGGGTACCGCACCACCAGGAAGGCGGATTCGCGCAGCTCGGTGCTCGGAACCTCGTACTGGTCCTCCTTCAGGGACGGGACGTACCGCTGGAACTCGCTCTTCCAGCGGGGCTGAATCATGATCTCGCCCAGTCTGTAGGTGTAGTTGGCCTTATTGATGAGACCGAGGAAGCTGGCGACCTCGCGGATGTCCTCGGTCGGCAGGACGGTGCCGCTGGCCTGCCAGTCGTCGTAGTCCACCTGCTTGAAGAACTCATACTTGAGCTTGTTCACCACCGACAGGTTGGTGAACCGCTTGAAGTCGAACTGCAGGTAGAGGGTGTTCGCCCAGGCGTTCCGCATCGGCAGCGGGTCTTCGCGGGACTTGATCTCGCCGGCGATCCCGTCGGAGATGCGCCAGACCAGCAGGTCATCCTTGATGTCGTCCTTGACCCGCCGGAAGTTGTTGTAGACCCGCACCTCACCCAACCGGGCAAAGTCCTGCTGGTAGGTCAGCATCATGTAGTTGCTGGTGTTGCTGCGGTCGTCGGCCAACTGCCACTCGTCCTGCCGTCCGAAGGTGACCCGGGCGTACGGACCGACGAAGGAGCCGGCGTTCAGGTTGTACCCACGCCGATCCCGCTTGTAGGGGTAATCCGGCTCCTCGTCGTTCTCGAAGCGGTCCACCACCCCGTTGTTGTTCATGTCGACGCCGAACAGGTACTGCGGCCGGTCGACGTTGTAGCGGAGGAACGGCTCTTCCCAGTCGGGCTTCAGGTTCGGCCGGATCGTCTCGACGTGGTTCTGGTTGAGGTCGGCCACGAAGTCGTTGTTCTCGTCCCAGCCGGGGAAGACGAACCGGTCAGCGGCCGACACGCCGCGCCGCTGCCAGTCCGGATCGCGGTCCTGGTCGTCGTTGTCCTCGACCAGCTCGTAGACCGCCTGGGTCTGGGAGTCGTAGTCGACCGGACCGGTGTCGCCGCGCTCCAGGGCCATGTACGAGGCCGTGCTGTAGTTCGGCTCCATGCTGTAGGCCTCGCCGTAGAAGAACAGCGGGTACGGCCGCTTGGAAAGGTTCAGCATCCAGGCATCGGCCGTCTCCACGGCATGGGCGTGCTTGGTCGGGTCGTTCTCGGCGAAGCTGGGATACCGCTTGTGCTGCCGGTTGCGGTCCCACTCACCTTGCACGTCGAACCCGGCGACGTTGCTGGCCTCCATCGTGAAACCGAAGATCTCGTTGGCCGTCGGCAGGCCGTATTCGACCAGCACGAAGCGCTGGTTGGATCCGTCCTTGACGTTCCCCGGCGCCCGCACGGTCCGTTCGGGGATGCCCTGCGACAGATAGACCGGCTGGTTGAGGCTGTTGGTCTGGTTGTTCGAGGTGATGTCGATGCGGTAGTCGTTGGCCAACAGGAAGCGGAAGTCGATCTTGCGTATTTCCGACGCCGTCGGGCCAAAGGCGGCCTTGTACTCCGCCCCGTCCAACTGGTAGCGCAGGAGGATGGCCTCGCTCCCGTCGGCGGTCCGGTACCCCTCCTTCTGGAACCCGCCCTCGACCACCGGGCGGTAGTCCAGGATGGGGCTCGTGGTGCCGTCCTCGTTGGTCATGATCCGGCGGTTGCTCTGCTTCTTGCCGGTCTTGGTGTAGATGATCATCTCCTCCAGGAAGAGGGCGGCGCCTCCCTGCAGGTCTTCCGGCGAATCGTCGGTCAGCCGGACCCGGATCTCGGTGACGTCGGCGTTCTGGGCCTCGGTCAGGGAGCCCTTGAAGGGGTTTCCCTGGAACGCCTGGCCGCGGGTCCGGGCGTTGAACATGTTGACGTAGGTGGTTCCCAGCTTGAGGAAATCGCCGACCTGCGCGATGAACCGTCCACCGGTCAGGTCGGTGACGTTGGAGCGCACGTCGGCGTTCGTCACGTCGCTGCGCATGCCGCTGGGACGGGACATGATGATCGTGCTCTGGTACTTGTCGGTGGCCAGATCGAGCTGCACGCCGTCGAACAGGGGCTTGGAAAAGGTCATGGGGGTGAGCGAGGTGCGGATCTGGTTGCCAACGGTGACGCTGGCGAAGTACTGGCCGCGGGAGTCGGAGGCCACCACCAATTGGTTGAAGAACTGCCCGTACTGGCTGGTCTTCAGCAACCGGCTCCCGGTGGCCTCGGGCTCGGATACCGACCAGTCGAAGACGAGCCACCCCTTGGTGATGAAGCCGCCGTAGATGTCGTAGAAGTAATTCCCCTCGATGGAGGTGTTCACGTACCGCTGATAGGCGGTACGGGCGTAGTTCGTGTATTCGAACTGGTTCCACTGGTACTCGTTGTAGAGCTCCTGCGGCACGTACCATTTCTTGACCGCAGGATCGAGCGCATCGAACAGGACGCCAGGACCGTAGGGCTCGAAATTGACCTCACCTCCCCGGCGAACGCCAAGCCGGGTTCCGAAATCCTCCGCCGCACCAACCCATCCGGGCACGGTCAGCCCCAACAGCACGGTGAGCATGCCGATTTTCCTGAGCACCTTCTCCCTCCCTTTAGATACGGACGATCCTCTGCCTGGACGATCCACGATCAGGGCCTCCCGCTCAGTAGACCACACTGACTACCCGTCCCACGGCAATCTCGTCCTGATCGGCCGCGAGCGTGATCCGACACAAGTAGACGCCAGGCGGAACGAGACGGTCATCGGCGTCACGGCCGTCCCAGGTGAAGCTCAAGACGCCGCTTTGCGCCTCGATGCTGCCCCCGGTCGACTCGGCCTGCCCCACGCGCCTGCCCACCAGGTCGAAGAACTCGACCTTGACCGGACGGTCCTCGCGCAGGCGAAGCACGGAGAAGCTGATATCAAGACCGTCGTTCACGCCGTCTCCGTTGGGCGTGAATACCGAAGGAACCTGGATCTGATCGAGGATCCTGCCGGTCTGCTCGATGGTCGGCCGCGCCGTCCGGCTATCGACCAGTTCGGTCGCGTCGCGGTCCTCGGACTCGATCCTCTGGAAGCCCAGATCCTCGGCCATCGAGTCACGGATGTAGGCCGCGAACTCGACCCCGGCCCTCATGGCCTGGGTGGTGAACTGCACCTCCACGAGGGCGTTCTCCTCCTCCCCGTACCCCTTGTTGAGGGAGGTCGGGAAGCGCAAGAGGAGGGAGTCGCCACGGTTCTCGACCTGAAGCAGGCGTCCCTGGGGGTCGCGGAACAGGCTGTCCGGCCCGGTGCGCTCGAAGTAGGTGAGGAAGCGCGACTGGGTGGCCCGGCGGACGCCGGTCAATTCGTCCACCTTGGCCTGCCCCAGCCTTACCCCGGTCAGCCGGGCCGATGCCGGGGTGATGAAGAGCAGCTCGTTGAACCCCTCGGCCACGGAAGGCACCGTGGGATCCGGACCCGCGGCGCGGATGAAGTAGGCAAAGGCCTGCTCCTTCAACGGCGGGATCTCTACCGGGGGACTGTAATCGGCGGCGGCGATCTCGAGATCACTGACAGGACGTCCCTGTCTCTCCGCGCCAACCACGGCCAGCTCACCGGCCAACTCCGTGCTCACCGGCGGCGCCAGGTCGATCTGCAGGCGCTTCAGCCGGGCGGTTATCGCGGGATCGGTGGAAACTATGTCTGCCCGTACCTGGAGGAATTTGCGGGGACTTGGTGAGGTGATCGGCGCCACGTTCCCCTGTCCGGTCGGGGTATAGGGCTCGGACCAGGGGCTCCAGCCGGCGAAGTAGGCCGTGATGACCTCTTCGCCTTTCTGGCGCGGCGCAACCTTCTTCTTGCCGTCCTCGTCGATAAGGAAGTCCCCGTCATTGTCCTTTCCGTCGGCAAGATCCTCGTCCAGCGCGCCGTCGCCGTCGTCGTCGGTCTTGTTCTGGTGCTGCTTGAGGGTGATGGTCCCCTTCCTGGGACCGCCGATATCCCCGGTCAGCCCATCCTCGTCGATGAGCTTGTCCCCGTCGTTGTCCAAGCCGTCCATCGGGTCTTCGTCGATTCGAGTGTCGCCGTCGTCATCCCGCCGGGTCTGATGGGTCTTGAGGGTCAGCGTCCTCGTTGCAGGCATGTTGGTCCAGGTGTCGTATTCATCCCACAAGGCATTCAGGCCCAGATAGCCCGCCTCATCGATCTCCTTGCGGACGATGCTGGTGGTTCCCAGACCGCTGACTTCGTAATAGGTAAACAGAGAGTCGATGGTGTCGCTGGTGCGGGTGCGCAGCCTCAGGGTGACCTCGGGGCGCAGCTCCAGGGGTTCGGCCACCTCGAGATCCTGGTCGGTCGCCTCGTCGGTGGAGTGGACCACCGCCTCGGATTCCCAGTGGATCCGGGCCAGGACGCGGCGCTGCCGGACGGTCGCGGCCTCTGCTACTGTGACTCCTGGAATCAGCACGATCGGCGGCGAGGTGACGCTGACCTCGGCGGGGTACCCCTCGCCGAACATCTGGACCTCGTTGAAGTAGCCCATGGCGCCGTACACGCCGGAAGCCTCGGCCGTGGGATCGTCGTTGCGGATCTGGAAGAACCGGAGCTTCCGCAGCGGGAAGGTCTCCTCGATGATCCGGTTGAAGTAGGTCCTGTTGTTCTTGTGATTCTCGCTGGCCAGATCGCTCCAATTGAGGCCGAACTCGGTCTGGTAGAAGTCGGTGGTGTTCGCCATGCTCAACGGCCTCAGAGCAGTACCGTCCGAGCCGAGGAAGGACAGGCCGTAGAGGGCGCCTTCGTTGGAGGTCTCGTAGGTGGTGATGGCTCCGAAGTCGATCTGGTCGACCCAGAAGCTGGCTCCCAGGTCGAGCCACATGGTGCCGGTGACGTACTGGTCCTGCCCCCCGGAGCCGGTGGAGTACTTGCGGTCCCAGGCCTGCCCGAGCCACTTGGTGATGTAGACCCCGTCGGTGGCCAGCCAGGGAGCGCCGTTCCCGCCGTCCTCGTACGAGCCGCCGGCCCGCCGCTCCGGGCGGTAGGCGACGTTGGGCCCCTGGCCCCAGACCTGGACGTCGGCCACCCGCGGCAGCTCGCGCATAAAGTACTTGATCGGTCCGCGCGCCGCCTCGGGCAGCTCCAGCCAGATCGCCTCGTCCGACTTGAGGACCTTGCCGGCGTCGTCGAGCAGAGGGTTGATCTTCTTGAGGATGCCGCCGGCGGTCAGCCGCTGGTAGACCTTGAGACCGCGGCGCTCGGACGACAACTGCTCGTAGGCAAGCTGGCCTTCCGGCCCGTCGCCCATGTGCTGCTTCTGGTCGAAATCGCTGTCGAAGATGGAGAAGCGCACGTAGTGGACGAAGGTGCCGGACATGTCCGGGAAACCGTCGCCGTCGAAGTCGGCCTTGTCGAGCGGCTCGAGGGGAAAGACGAACCGCCGCCGATCTCCGGTGGCGCTGGCTCGTCCGACGACGGTGAAGAGGTAGCTCTTGCTCGAGGTCGATCCGGCCTGCTTGCCCATCGAGACCTCGACGGCGAACAGCTTGGGCACGTCGCCGGCCTCGTCCAGTCCCCGGACGAGGATCGAGGTGATACCCAGCCGGTTGAGGCGACGGATGCTCTCCAGGCTGGTGGGCAACTGCTGGCCGGCCCGCAGCAGGAGGTCTCCCTCCCGGACCAGGGTGTCCCCTGCCTCGCTGAGCAGGGCCTCCGAGGCCACGAGGGAGTCCAGGGCAGCCCGACGAGCGAAGGCGCTCACCGTGGCTCGAAGGTCGTTGGTCAGATCACTGAGCGAAACCGCCTCGGTGGGGATGACCGGCACCGCCACCTCCTCCTGCCCCTCCACCGGGGGAAAGAGGACCACGATGCTGTCCGCCCATACCGCGCGGCCCAGATCGAGCTCCATGGTCCAGTTGCGGAGGCCGAGGTTGCTCATGTCGCTCGATGCTGGCTCCCAATAGGTGCGGACGTCGCCGTCCCCTACCAGGTCGACCAGACCGTCGTTGGAGCGAGCCGCGATGTTCCCGCGGACTACCACGCCCTCGTACCGGATGCCGTCGATGTAGGTGTACTCCTCCCGATCCAGGACGTAGTTCTTCCGCCGCGGGAAGTATTTAGGTTTGATGCCGGCGCTGGTGATGTCGTACAGACCGCTGGAGTCGATCGGGACGGCCAGGTCCCGAACCATACTGTTTTGGCAGACCCAGTTGCGCCAATGGGACGCCATGTCGACGTGCACCTGGTCGCCGCGGAACACGTAGGCGTCCTGTGCCTCCACCCCACCCGCCAGGGCCAGGAACAGGACTGCGACTCCGGCTTTGCCTCTCATACACCGTTCCCCCTCAGTAAGCTACAGCCACCAATCGCGTGGCGACGATATCGCCGGCGTCTGTCTCGGCCGTGACCTTGACGAGGTACACTCCGGGCGGAACCAGGGTCCCGTCCTGGTTCATCCCGTTCCAGCGCTCCAGGTACGAGCTGATCTTGGCGGCCCGGGTCGCTTGCCAGACGCGACGACCGGCCAGGTCGTAGACCTCGACCGATACCGGCACGGGGACCACCACGCGCAGGAGATCGAAGGAGATCTCGGCCTGATCGTTGATCCCGTCGCCGTTCGGCGTGAAGGCCTTGGGGCTTACCTCCAGGCGCTCGACGACCCGCTGGATGTCGTCGGCGACGCTGGTGACGACGCTCAGGGTGTTCCGGTCGCCCCCTCCGCCGAAGGGGAGCACGTTCCCCTCGACGACCTGCTGCGGCAGGATCTGGGCCAGGGTGTCCACCCGGCCGGTGAGCGGATCGTCGGTCATGGGGATCACCAGCCCGGAGTAATCCGTGCGGTCGCGCGGTCCGGCTTCATCGAGGAAGACCGCACCGGCGAAGGTCGTCTTGGCGTCGAGCACGCGTCCCCGGAACTCTACCAGCACGACCAGGGAATCCCCCCGCGCCGTCGCGGGTTTGATGGTCGAGGGCAGACCGACGACGAAGAAGCTGTCGGTGCGGGCGAGGAGCTCGGCCTCGAGGGTCTGGCGTCGCACCAGTCCGCTCAGTCCGTACCCCAACTCGACCTTCTCCAGGCGCTCGATCACCGTAGGGGTGGTGACGCGGATTCGGTTGAACCCCGCGTCCGCGGCCAGCATGCGGGGCCGCAGGGCGTAGGTGAAGACCGTATCGGCCCCGGCCGCGACCTCGGCCGCCGGCACGATCTCGGCGCGCACCTCCTGGAGGGCGGGTGGGAAGAGCTGCTCGAAATACAGGTTGCGGACAACGGTGGCCGCGTCCGGGGCCGCGCTCTTGAAGTCCACCTTGAGCTGGAAGAAGGGGCGCTCACTCGGAACGGTGATCAGTTGGCCGTTGCGCACGGGCTGGAACCCGGACCAGAGGACCGCATCAGGGAGCTTGGGGAGCGGCTCGCTGCTGCGGTCCTTGCGGTTGATGGGGGGCACGATGAGGGGGTCGACGAACTCACTGTAGGTAGTCTGAGCCGCGGCGCGCTCGGCGTCGGACAGGGCGTTCCAGATGTCGCGGGCTCCGATGCGCAGCAGCGGATCGTCGAGGTTGACCGACTGATCCAGGGTCTTGCTCCCCACGCGACGGTCGACCACGGTGGCGTTGGGGCGCCACACGACGATGTCGCCGTTGAGGTTGAGGCGGAAGAGGAGGAGCGGCTCGGGGGTGCGGCCGGTCTGGATCGTGACCTCGGCCGAGGACTTGGACGGGTCGCCCAGCTTCTCCTCCTCCCAGTAGATCCGTCCGAGGGTGCCGCCCTGGAGCCGGTCGAGCTGGGCTCGCTTGGTCAGGTCGCCGTTCAGGTAGGCCATCATGACCGGGATGGCGCTCTTGTCCACGGGGAGCGGCTTGCTGGTGAAGGTGGCCGACGGCCGGTACCCCTGGTTGTAGGCCTCGAACTCGGCGATGTCGAAGTCCAGCCCGGTCAAGGACCTGAACTTGAAGCTCTGGAGGTACTTGGGCTTGGGGTAGACCACCGAGACGGTGTCCTTGACGTTGGCCTGGTCCATGAGCAACTGATCGTACTGGGGCAACCGGCTGCCCGTGGTGGCCAGGTCGACGTCCTGGCCCCGCTTGTAGGTGACCCCGTCGAAGGCCTCGAGGCCGTAGGCGCTGATGCGGATCGGGTTGTCCAGCGGCCGGCAGTAGAAGCGGATCAGCCCGATCGGGAAGCGCCAGACCAGGTCCATGAGGATCACCACCGCCCGCTTCTCGACGTTCCGATTGGTCGCGTCGATGCGGTAGAACGCGGTGGTCGGGTCGCTGTCGATCAGGGCCTCGAGCAGGTCGCGCTTCTGGCGGTTGTTGAGCTGGCGCTCGTAGATGGTCGGCGTCCGCAGCACGGTGACGAACCGCTCTTCAGGATTCCGCCGCCAGAGGACCGAGGTCACGAGGTTGACCATGGCCCGGATGCTGTCCACCCCGGCCTGGCGAAGGAGCCGGATCCGGGCCAGGTCACGGGGGAAGTCGGCCAGCGCCGGGAGCAGGAGCTCGCCCTGCTGGACCAGGGTCTGACCGTCGACCGCCACGGCCTGGCGCGCGAAGACGCTGTCCCGCGCCACGTTCCGGTAGAACCCGGTATAGGTCCTCAACTCGTTCCGGCTGAACCCGGCGACGGTGGCGGTGTCGGCAAACAGGGGCACCGGCACGACCAGAACGGTGTCCAGCGGAGCGACGCCGTCGGCACGCAACCCGAAGGCGACACTCTCGTAATAGTTGACCGTGTCGAACGGGGCTAGCTGCGCCGCCTTCCAGGACAGGTCCCCGGGCAGGGAGAAGTGGGTGAACTGGGCCTCGGTTCTGGCTCCCGAGCAGAGGAACAGCGCAACCAGCAGGCACGACTTGGGTAGCCTCATATCGCCTAACCTTCCCCCACAGTGGCAACTGGGTCCAGGACAGCACAGGCCACTCCCCACCCCCGTTCTATCCTGAGCCTAAGCCGCTTTCCCACCAACTGGAATCAGGACGGTAAAGCCGTGTGACATGCCGCGCTGCCGCGGCGAGGAGAACCGCACATAATCGGTGGAAAGAGGGGGTTAGCCCCCTCTTTCCACCGATTCATCATACTGAAGCGTGAAGCAAGCCGCCCTTAGAAGGTGGCCTTGATCCGGCCCCAGGAATCTTCCTGAACGGCCGTTCCTCCCGTTGGCGCCGAGCCGCAGTCGCCGGTGTCGCAGGAGATCAACTGGCAATCCACGAAGTTTTCGGCCAGACGCCAAGTGTTGGCCTGGCCGGACAGGGTGTGGAACCCGTGGTAGGCGCCGGCCTCGGTGTCGAAATCAGGCACCGAAAGCTGGAAGCCGACGATCCTGCCTGCCGCCATCAGGGAGCGCTTGCTGTACTCCGGGCCGCGCCAGTCGCACTCGTCCCACGGGGTCACGTACATCTCGATGACCGAGGTGCTCGGAGCCTCGCCGATCGCGAAACCGCCGGCATCCGCCCACGGCGGACGGGGGACCCAGCCCTGGCCGTTGCCCTGGTACCCGACGTTGATCCCGTCGGGGGCCACGGCGATGGCGACGTACTGCTGCGCCTGATAGTTGCTCAGGAGCTTGATCTCCTCTTCGTTGTAGACATCGGCCGGGAACCCGTTGTAGGCACCGCCGCTGTGGTCGCCGTCGACCATGAACTCGACGCTGTCGAAGCGCCACAGGTTGATCAGGTCGCCACCCTCGTAGGTGTTGACATAGACGTCGTCAACGCGCTCGATGGCGCTGTAGAGGTGCTGACCGGCGCTGTTCCAGGCGAAGAAGACCCGATAGGCCAGGTCCGCCGGGTTGATGCCGGCTCCATCGCCGACAGCCAGCGGAGCGAACGAGTTCTGATCCATCGAGGCGCCCGGGAGCACATCCTCCCAGTCCTGCAAGCTGCCGTCCCGGATGTCGGGCAGGTCAGACGTCGGTAACTCGTACATCGGGAAAATAGTCGTGCCGATGTGGGCCGTGGCGACGCCCGCGAGGGCGACCACAAAACCCACAGCCAGCAGTAGGATGAGGTTCTTCTTCATCTCGCCTCTCCCTTCGAGGTTTATTGGGGCACCAACAGAAACACGGTCGTCACTGACGCGAACGGAGATCACCGCTGCCCCGAACCACGGTGCGGCCTCTTGCTCGCGCAGTACCCTTCCTGTCGCAGCCATCACCTCCTTTCATCCGCATCGCGAAGACTCCTCCAGCGACCTTACCGCGGCACCCGCTGCGAGGTCGTACTACATTTTTTTAAACTGCACAGGCAGAATATAGAACCAAGTCCATGGGTGGTCAACCAGCAGTCCATCCTGGTACGGCGATGGACGAGGCCGATCTTCCCCATGCCTGGTTCATCGGCCCTGGCGGATGGACCATCCGCTGGAACCGGACGCTTGATCAACTTCCCCAATCTATATCATTTCGGCCCCGTACTCAAGCTAAAAAAGGACGGCGGATAGAATGGACGATTTCCTTTGTCCCCGTTATAGTTACGTACTCAGAACACTCCCGTGAAGCAGCCACGACCACGCCCCTGCACCCCCCATCCCCCCTAAACCGCCGCCCGCCCGGACCAGGATCCCCACCCACTAGGGTTCATCCGGCGCCCCTTGACCGCTAGCCTTCGGCCACCCATCCTTCCACCACCAGCATCGCAGTGCTCCGACCACCGGCCTTTTTACCGCGCCGTCGGGGAGGGCCCAACGCAGCCACACCTGGACTGCATGCCGTCCAACTGGGGGGGGGCGCACCATGCGCTTGAGGGATTGCATCATGCGATGGAGGGACGTGACACCCTACCTGATGGTAGCGGTGGTGGCGTGCGTGCTGCTCCGCCCAGCTCTGGGGTTCGAATTCGCCTCCGACGACCTTATTCTGATCGTCGAGAACCAATATATGCGGGACCCTTCCAGTTGGTGGCGGATGGTCAGCACAGACGTGTTTGACC
>JBAZUN010000119.1:0-2507 GCA_041661365.1 Candidatus Latescibacterota bacterium | reverse complement strand
GACCGCACCACCGAGGGTTTTTCGTACGATATCTTCTCGCCGGTCGGCCACTGGCGACCCGTAACCAAGCTCTCCTGGTTGACCGACTACACGCTGTGGGGACCCAATCCGGCCCGGTTTCACCTCACCGGCATCCTCATCCACCTGTGCACTGGCATGGTTGTGGCGTACCTGTGCCGGCTGCTCGGTGCCCCGCACTACGTGGCCGCACTCGGGTCTCTGCTGTTCCTTGTCCACCCTGTAGCGGCGAAACCCGTCGGCCTGGTGAGCCTTCGCGCCGACCTGTGGTGCAGCCTATTCTCCCTGCTCTCCATCGTCAGCCTAGTACATTGGGAACGCCAAGGGGCGCGGGCAAATAGGTGGTTTTTGTGGTTCTCGTACTTGGCCTCGTTCTTAGCCCTCCTGAGTAAGGAAGCCGGACTGTTCTTGCCGCTCTTTTTTGCGGGATACCACCTCGCCAGGCACCGGAACCGGCCCCATGGCATCTGGATGACGATCCGCGCGGCCTGGCCCTATCTGGCCGTGGTCGCCGCTTACGTCGTGATCCGTTTTGGCATCCTGCAAGTCGCCATGGGGAAGCAGAACGAGTTCCCCCCAATGGGACCGTGGTCCCTGCTGATCTCCCTCTCCCGGTTAGCCTTCAGCTACCTCACCGAACCCCTGGCACCGACCTTGGTGGACCGGCTGTGGCTCCCCCGGATCCTTAGCGGGTTCCCGGATGTCACTGTTCTTGCCTCGTGGCTGGGCCTGTCGGCCTTCGGCGCCGTAGTCTGGTACGCCTGGCGCCGTGACCGGACCGACCTGCTCCTCGGCCTCCTGCTGCTGTCTCTGCCGGTGCTTCCGCTTCTGAAGATCGGCGCCATCAGCGGCGAGGACGTCGGACTCCTGCTGCCCTTCGAGGCGCATCGGATGTATATCCCGACGGCTGGCCTGGCGGTGCTGTGGTGCCTGGCCGTTACCTTCATCAGTACCAGGGCAAGGAGCTGGCGATCGGACATGCTCCGTGCGGGGCTGCTGGTGCCGATTGCCGCCTTGGCCGCCTTGTTCCCGAGCGAGCTCGGGGCCTATCGCAACGCCGATGCCATGTTTGAGCAGAAGGTCGCGCGGATCAGCGGCTTCACCTTCGACGAACTGCCGCCCAGCCTGCAGGCTCTTCGCATCACCCACGAAGCCGCGGAACTGAAGCACCAGGGGCGCTACCGGGAGGCCGAAGCTCAATACCAGCGGATCTTGAAGATCATCCCGTACGACGCGAGTGCCTTGAAGAGCCTTGCCGTCTTGGCGGTAATCCTTGGGGAACCAGACCAGGCCATCACGTATCTGCGGACGGTGCTGAACCCGGTGCCCCACCGTTCGCCGGACGGCTCAGTGAAGCTGATGATCAGCGACGAGCAGTTGCGGGATACGGGGAAGGTCCAGATGATACTGGCGCGAGCCTACCAGATGAAGGGACAGCACGAGGAGGCCCGGTCGCATCTCCTCCTGGCACACAAGATCGACCCGAGCAACACCGAGATATTGCTGCTGTTGGCGTGGAACGCCACCCTCCTGGGGAACGCGCGTGGAGCCAGGGAGTACCTGAGCGATTTCCTCGCTGTCACCCCTCCCACGGACCCAAGGTACGCGTTCGCCGCGACCAAGATGCGCCAGTTGGACAGTCCGGGGTCAGGAGGAACGGGACGGCCTAGTGATCTTGGCGATACCTTGAATATGCCCTAACCCCGATGAACCAGTCCTTCAACCCGATCTTCTTGCCCTCTTCCCTGCTTCTGGGGTAGTACCTAACGCGCACTTCCTTGATCCTGCCCTTCCGTGCCGAGATTTTGGCGGTGATCTCGTGGTCCAGCTCAAAGCCGCTACTCTCTAGCCGCATGTTCACGAGTGTCCCTCTCCGGAACAGCTTCAGTGCGGTCACGGTGTCCGTAAGGTAGAATCCGGTGTAGAACCAGGCCACAAAACTCAAGCTCTGCCCCCCGAGGTAGGCAAACCAAGACTGCTGGGGGTGTTTGCCCGTCAGCAGGTTCACGAGCTTACCTCTACGGGGATACTTGAGGTAGCGACTCCCATAGACTGCATCGACATCATCGCGTAGAATGGCCTCGATCATGGGGATGTAGTCGCGGGGATCGTACTCGAGATCCGCATCTTGGATCATGAGGTAGTCTCCGGCGGCACATTCCACTCCTGTCCTGACCGCCTCACCCTTCCCTCGATTCCTGGGCAATCGCTTCAGGACTATCCCCTCGAAGCTGCCGGCGATCTCTGCCGTTCTATCCGACGACCCATCATCTACCACGATGATCTCTTTGGCGATCGCGTACCGTGAGAGATCAAGAGCCGCTACCTTCTGCAGCAACGGGCCGATGTACTTCTCCTCGTTGTAAGCAGGGATCACAACCGACAGGATGCTACCTTCCATGACCCAGATGACTCTCCACCTTCTGCAGGTCGGCCATGTCATTCACGCCTACCGACTCTATCTCGTCCCGGCTGGGGAAGGTCAGCAC
>JBAZUN010000118.1:0-14188 GCA_041661365.1 Candidatus Latescibacterota bacterium | reverse complement strand
TCACGTCGTTCATCCTTGAAGGGAGACAGCCATGAAACGTAGCCATTGGCGGGGGTGGATCCTGATGGTCCCCCTGCTGATCGCGGGGCTCATCACCGCGGCCGAGGCCGGCACCAACGCCGGGTTCACCGCGTCGATCACCACGCCCAGACAGGTCAAGGATCCCACCGTAGGCCAGAGCATCTCGATTACCATCCAGATACAAGACGCCGTGCGTGCAAAGGGCGGGATCATTACCGTCCGCTACGATGCCAGCGTCTTCACCTTTGACCGATTCGACGCCGGCCCGCTGGTGCCAGGGATGATCACGCTGCCGGGATCCCCCGAGGTCGGCACCGACGGCCTGAGCACTATCCAAGGGGGAGGCACCCAACTCTTCGGCAACCCGGGTTCTGGACGGGGGGTGCTGGGGACGATGGTGTTCAGTGTAAGTGGGGAGGTACCCGCCGCGGGCGCCCACTTGTCCGTCACCACTGTGCAGATCCAAGCCTCCTCCTCCGACAAGGACTTCCTGTCGTATGAGCCTGGCCAGTTCGGTGTGTCGGTCACCAAGACCGTCCGCTACACCCTCTCGGGGACCGTATCCCAGGCCTCGGGAGAGCCGGTCGCCGGCGCCACGGTTCTCGCCACCCGCAACCGGGGGGCCATCGACGAACAGACTATTACCTCGTTAAGCGGCGCAGACGGCGCCTACACCCTGACCGCGGAGCCCGACACCTACCTGGTGGCGGTGGTGCCCCCTCCCACCAGCACCGCGCTCAAGGTCACCCGCATCGTGGAGCCGGTCCGGCTGACCGAGAACCGCGAGCTGGACCTGGTCCTCGACGAGTTGTTCGCCAACGGGATCTTCGACCTGACCGTGGTCCGGCGCCACGACGCCGCGGCCATCACCTGGTTCACCCGCTTCCCCGGTCTTAACGACGTCGTGCAATACCGGGCCATGGGCCAGACCACTTGGCAGACCGCCCGCAATCCTCTTGCGTCGCGCGTCACGCCGGCCATGCTGGCCGCGCTGCGCACCCTGAACGAAGCCGCGATACCGATCGCCGACGCCAGCCTCGACCAGCTCAGCGCGGCCCTCGGGCGCACCCTGACGCCGGAGGAAGTGACTCTTCTGCAGTTGCTGGACGAGGCCATGAGGACGCGGCGGCACCTCGTGGGGCTCACCGGCCTCACGGCGGATACCGAATACGAGTTCACCGCCCGTTCCACCTCGCTCAACGACCAGTCAACCCCGCTCTTTCAGGGGATCTTCCAGACCCGGCGCGCGCCCGACCAGCGGCCGCTGGTCGGGACGGCCCTGGACATCCAGCCGTCGCCCACGGCCGCGGCGATCCGCTGGTTCACCAATCGGCCCGCGGATACCCAGGTGCTGATCGAGCTGCTCGGGACCGGCGACGCGGTGCTCGACACGGTCTTCGAGTATTCCGCCGACGAGGACGGGTCCCAGGTTCATCTGGTGGGGGTCGAGGAGCTGACCCCGGCCACGAGGTACCGGGCCACCATCGGCTCGCGTATGCCCGACGGCGACGCCCTGGTGACGGGCGGCCTGATGACCGAGGACGACGTTGCCGAGGAGCTGATCCGCATCTTCCGCACCCGCGTAGCCATGCCCTTGAGGTTCGTCGGCCCGCCGCGGCGGAGCGTCGGTCCTGAAGAGGTCCGCCTCAAGATCGAGCTGAACCAGCCCGCCTGGGTGACGGTGGAATACGACAAGGTGGTCTCGGGAACCGCGGCCACCTACGGCAGCAGCGTGGCCAGCGCCGAGATGCTCGACGGCCACGAGATCATCCTGTCGAACCTGGACCCGGCCACGGAGTACCGGTATCGGGTCACGGCGTATCTGGCTAACGCCCCGCAGCCGACCGGCGACCTGCCGGTCAACACCGCCGACCACATCACCACCGACCCGCGCGGGAACGAGCAGTGGAGCCGGGATCTGCGGCTCAAGACCTCGAGCCTGGCCGATATCCAGCCTCCGGTGATCGTCAAGGGTCCTCAGGTGCATTGGCGGTCCACCGCGGCGACGATCTTCTGGGAGACCGACGTGCCGACCACGGGAACGGTCTTCCTCGGCACCTGGCTCACGGGGAACATCACCCTGGGGACGCCGGATGAATACGAGATCGTCGACCTCGGGCCGGACGGCAAGCCCCAGTTCTCTCAGGTTCACCGGGTCACCATCCCCGCCCTGGCACGCAGCACGCCCTACGGCTACCGCATTGAATCGACCGCCGGAAACGGGCAGAAGATCGTCTTTGATCCGCTGGCCAATCCGGCCAGCGCCAAGCTGGCCCGGGTGGCTCAGCCGCCGGGCGGGGCCGGCCGCTTCACGACCGACCTGAACCCGGACACCCAGTGGCCGGTCATCCTTTCCGGGCCGTCCATCGCCTCCAAGACCCACGACACCGCGGTCATCGAGTGGTCCACCGACGAGCCGGCGAACAGCGAGGTAAACTTCGGGATCGGCGGCACCGACGAAGAGGCGACCTCGGGAGACGACGAGACCCAGCACCGACTGGTGCTGACCAACCTTACGCCCGGAACCAACTACAACTACCTGGTGGGCTCCACCGACGCTTCGGGGAACGGCGCCACCGAGAGCTCCGAAGCCGCCTTCACCACCAACCCGGAGCTCGACCTGACCGCCCCGCAGATCACCGAAGGGCCGGAGGTGGTCTACCAGAACGACCGGAGCGCCACGATCCGGTGGACCACGAATGAGGACGCGACCACCGAACTCGAGTATGGCCCCACCAGCAGCCTGGGGTTCGTGCGCACCTCGTCGGTTACGGGTCAGGTGCACGAGATCACCCTGACCAACCTGACCGCGGGTACCCAGTACTACGTTCAGGTGGCTTCGGCTGACCTCAGCGGGAACGGTCCCACCCAGATACTGATGGATCCTTTCACCACCGATGCCCAGGCCGACCTGGATCCGCCAGTGGTGGCTTTGGACTCGGTAGCAGTCACCGACGTGTCGGCGATCATCACCTGGACCACCGACGAGCTGTCCAACAGCTACGTGGAATACGGCACCGACTCGACCAACCTGGCGGCCAACATCGGCGATCCCGAGGACGCGCTGGAGCACGAGATCACCCTGACCAACCTGACCCCGAACACCAAGTACTACTTCCGCGCCGGGTCGGTCGACCGGGCCAACAACCCGCCGGGCGAGAGCGACCTGGACTCCCTGATTACGCTCGGTGCACCGGACACCACGCCGCCGGCCGTGCCTACCGGGCTCACCCGCGTGGCGGGCAACCGCCAGGTGGAGATCTCCTGGACCTCGGTCCCGGAGATCGACCTCAACGGCTTCAACGTATATCGCCGGTCGGGGACGGCCGACTACACCAAGGTCGCGTCCGGTTTGCGGCAGAGCAGCTACGCCGACCTGAACGTCACCAACGGCACGACCTATGTCTACCGGGTTACGGCGATCGACCGCCAGAACCCGCCCAACGAGAGCGCCCGGAGCGACTCCGTGACCGCGGTTCCGGCGGCCACGGCCGCGCCGTCGCCACCTACCGGGCTGGCGGTGGACCAGGGAGACGACCACCTGCTGCCGACCTTCCTGTTCACCAACTCCAGCGCGGTCGTCGCCGGCAATACCCTGACCTACACCATCCAGGTCTCCTCGGTCTCCGACTTCAGCAACGTCACCGCGTCGGTCTCCGGCCTGGCCCAGGTGGGCAGCGGCGGCACCGGCCAGACCAGTTGGCAGATCACCCGGTCCCTGACCGAGGGGGAGACCTACTACTGGCGGGTGCGGGCGGTCGAAGGGGCCCAGGTCGGCGAGTTCTCGGCCACCCAGCAGTACGTGGCCCGCGAGGCCGTGGCCCTGCCCGGAGACTTCGACAACAACGGAGCCGTGGAGTTCGACGACTTCTTCCTCTTCGTCGACGCCTTCGGTCAGGCCGCGACCGGCGCCAACGCGGTCTACGACCTGGACGTCGATGCCTCGATCGGCTTCGGCGACTTCTTCATCTTCGTCGACAACTTCGGCAAGACCGCCGCGGGCAAGCGCTGGTCCACGGTGAGCGCGGTCGATCCGCGGGCCGTGGTCTCGCTGCAGGCCACGGGAGGGAGCCCCACGGACCAGGGCCGCGTCACTCTCCGGGTTCGGGCCGCCGAGGTGGAGGCCGTCAAGGCCTTTGGCCTGGTGCTGCGCTACAATCCGGAGGCGGTCGAGCTGGTCCGGTCCGAACCCGGCACCGGCGCCCTCCTTTCCAGTCAGGGCGGGCAGGCACCCCTGTTCCAGGTGCTGGCCCAGCGCCCGGGGGAGATCGCGATCGGCAGCGGCCTCACCGAAGGCACGCCGGTCTCGGGTGACGGGCTCCTCGCCGAACTGACCTTCCAGGTCATCGGGTCAGCCAACGACGCCTACTTCGAGGTCGTCGAGGCCCTGATAGCCCGTTCGGCCACCGAGGTCAGGCGGGTCGGGCAGGTGAACGGGACGGTGCTGCGGCCCCAGACCTTCTACCTGCGGGCCAACTTCCCGAATCCGTTCAACCCGAGCACGACCATCGAGTACGGTCTGGCCGAGGCTACCAACGTCGAGCTTACGGTCTACGACGTCCTCGGGCAGAGGGTCCGCACCCTGGTCCAGTCTCCAGTCCAGGCAGCCGGCTTCTACTCGGCCACCTGGGATGGTCTGGACCAGGTCGGTCGGGCCGTGGGAACCGGGGTTTACTTCTACCGGCTCCAGACCTCGCAGTTCACCCGGACCCAGCGGATGACCCTCCTCAAGTAAGGAGAGACCTCCACAGGAACACCAGGAAGGGCGGCGCTCGGAGAGGATCCGGGCGCCGCCTTCTTGTAGGTAGTGGCCACCAGGATCCTGATCTGCCGGGTGGGCCAGCGAGGAGTTTTCCGGGAGAGGCGGCAGGCCAGCGAGCGGCAGTTCGGGCGCCGGCTGCACTCGGGAACCGGAAGTCTACCGCGGCCAGACCAGAGCACCGGTCGCGATAGGAGCCTGTCGGAGAACTCGCTTTGGTGAGCGAGGCCGTGGCATGGTGGCCGAGGGCAAGGCGCGCGAGTGAGGCGCATTGACCACGGAATGCGCCGATTGAGCGGGCACAGGGACGTGGCCGGATCGAGACCGATCCGGCACACGCCGCCATCGGCCACCAGGGCCGGCCGCAGCCCGAATGGGGTTCTCCGACAGGCTCCTAGAACGAGGAACGGGGACCCGGTAGCCGGATCCCCGTTCCATGTGGATCAGTCCTGCAGGAGAGGGCGGTCGGTATCAGCGCGGCCCCGGAGCAGCAGCGGGCTGCCCCTTCTCGGCCTTGTCCCGCTCCTCCTGCAGACGCTCGAGCACCTTCTCGGTGACGTTGTGCTTTTCCTGGGCAAAGACGATCCCCGTGCCCGGAGCGGCCGCGTCGAAGATGAAATCGTACCCCTCGTCCCGCGCGAGCTGCTGCAGGGACTGGTTGATCTTCTCGAAGATCGGGGAGGAAAGCTCGACGTTCTTCCTCATCAGCTCGCCGTCCTGCCCGAACTTCTGTTGGGTGAACTCCTGAAGGGCCTTGACCTTCTCCTCGAACTCCGCCTGCAGCTCGGCCTTGCGGGCCTCGCTCATCAGCAGCTCCTGCTTCTTGAAATCCTCCTGCAGCTTCAGCAGCTTGGCCTCCCGGTCCTTGGCCTCCCGCTCGAACTCCTGCTTGAGTTGGTCCAATGTCCGCTGCGCGTCCTTGAACTCGGGCAGCCGCTCCTTGAGCACCTCGGAGTCGATGTACCCCAGCTTGAGCTCGGCCGCGACCGAGGCAGCCCCTACCAGCAGGCTGACGGCCAGCACGGGCAGAACCGCTTTTCTCATCTTCCAGATCCTTGTTGTCGTGCGCAGAGCGACGGTGAGGGGCAGGGCCGAATCATGGATGGCCGAACGCCCGGGGTGCGCGACCTCCCCTCCGGGACGCCGGGGCCGACCTCCAGGACCCTCAGGAGCCACCGAAGGCGGCCCCAAAGATAACGCGCGGTGGACCTTGTGGAAAGCCTGCGGCCCGGCCGTGGTCCCTCCGGGAGGACCGGGCCGCGTGGCTGCCCGGCGTCACTTAATAGAAGCGGGGCCCGAACTGGAAGTGGGTGCTCCAGCCCGCCGGCATGCCGTCGACCTTGCGGCGGTCGAAGCCGTACCCGAAGTCGAACCCGATCATCCCCAGCATCGGCGTGATCAGCCGGAAGCCGAAGCCCGCGGAGCGGCGCAGCTCGAGCGGGTTCAGGTCGGTGATCTTGGCCCAGGAGTTGCCGGCGTCGAAGAACAGCAGGCCGTAGACCTGCTGCTCGGCCAGCGGCACGCGGTACTCGAGGTTCATCACCATCATCGAGTTGCCGCCGACCGGGACCCCGGTGACCCGGGGACCGAGCGACTGGTCGGGATAGCCGCGAACCTGGCCGTCCCACCAGTCCACGCCGCCGGGGGTGAACCGTTCGTACCACGGGATGTTGTCGTCGTCGTACTGGCTGAAGCCGTCGACCACGGCCACCTTGGTCTCGGCGCTGAAGACGAACTTCCACCAGCTTCGGAGGTAGTAGTTGAAGCTCAGCTCGTGGCGGTGGAAGTCGACATCTCCGGCCACGAAGGAGGTAGCGATCTCCGGGCGATAGGTGAACAGGGTACCCCGGGTGGGAAACTGGGCTAGGTCGCGGGTGTCCCGGGTATAGGTCAGGTCAAAGGAGCTGGTGGTGCGCGGCGCGTACCGGCTGTCGTTTTTCAGGCTCACGTAGCTGCTGTCGAAGTGGCTGTACCGGGTGGTCTCCAGCCGGTACCCCAGCGACAGCCGCGAATACGACAACCGCTTCAACCGCCGGCCTACGCTGAAGTTGATCGCGTTTCGCCGGTAGTCGTAGTAGTCGTAGTATTCCTGATTGAGGGTGTAGGCGCGGGCCGACAGGCTGGTCGGCGTGTCGAACAGCCAGGGCTCGGTGAAGCCGACCAGGAATTGCTCGCGCTGGGTGCCGAACTCCCAACTGAAGTCGAGGCTCTGGCCCATACCGCGGAAGTTGGGGATCTGCAGTCCGAGCTGGCCGACCAGCTTGTCCCGATCGCTGTACCCGGCGCCCATCGAGGCCTGGCCGGTCGGCTTCTCGTCGACCTGGAAGGTCAGGTCGACGTACCGCTCCTCCTCGACCGGGCTGTACTGCGGCAGGATCTGGACGTCCTTGAAGAAGTTGAGCATGTAGATCCGGCGCTGGCTTTCCTGCAGCAGGCTCTGCTGGTAGGTATCCCCGGGCCGCAGCTCGAGCTCGCGCCGGATGACCTTCTCGCGGGTCTTGGTGTTCCCGGCGATCTCGACCCGCCGGATGGTCCAGGGCTTCCCCTCGTAGACCGAGAAGCGGACGTCGACCGTGTCAGCCCGGAGCTGCTCTTCGGGCACCACCCGCGTGTCGAGGTACCCCTTCTCCAGGTACGCGGTGCGGACCTGGTCGGCCAGCTCCTGCCCCGAGAACCGGCACAGGTCACCGGGCTGGAGCTTGAGGCGGCGCGAAAGCTCCTCGCCGGGGAAGAGGGTGTTCCCCGACCAAGTCACCCCTCCCAGCTTGTGCTGAATACCCTCTTCGATGGCCAGATCGATGTACAGGTTTTGGCGGCTGTCGTCGTAATAGACCGTGTCCCGGGAGATCGTCGCCTGCTGGTACCCCAGGCCCCGACAGAAGGCGAGCACCTTCTCCTTGTCCTCCTCGTAGGTCTCGGCCTTGAACTCGCCCTTGCGCCACCAGCGCTTCTCCTTGGTGGCCATCTGCCCCATGAGCTGGCTGATCTCGAGGGCCGTGGCCTCCTGGCGCCGGCTGCCGGGCCGACGAGCGCTGTACCGCGGGGCGGGCCGATCGATCACCTGGCCGTCGGCCCGCAGCAGACTCAACCTCACCTCCTTGACCTTGACCTTTTCCCCCTCGGCGATCTCGTATTGGAGGGAGACCTTCCCCTCCTCGTCCGAAGGGAAGAGCTGCCCCTTGACCTCGGCCCGCAGGTACCCCTTCTCGCGGTACTTCTCCAGGATCTTCTGCTCGCCGCGGACCACGTCCTTGGGGGCCACCACCTGACCGATGACCAGGCCCAGGGCGTCCTTCATCTCCTTCTCTTTGAGGTTCCGATGCCCCTTGAACCGGATCGCCGCCAGGGAGGGGGATTCCTCGACCACGATGATGACCTTGACCCCGCCGTCCGCCGCCTGGCCGTAGATCTGGATGTCGGAGAAGACGTTGAGTCCCTGCAGGTCGCGCACGGCCTGCTGGACGATGTCCTGGGAAAGCTCGACCCCCGGCTGCAGGCCGACGGTGGTCCGGACCAGGGATTCGGAGACCCGCTTGAGCTTCCCCTGAACCTCGACCTCGACGACCTTCTGCTGCGCTGCCGCCGGGATGGCGACCGCCAGGGCCCAGAGGAGGCCCAGGGTGACGGCCGCTCCGGCCCGCGTTGTCTTCCCGCTCATGGTACCTCCCCGAGGGGTCACCCGTTCCCGGTAACCGCCTGATCGGAAAAAGGCCGCCTTATCGAGACGATAAGGCGGCCCCTCGACACCCTTGCCTCGGTCCGCTCTCGCCCGTCATCCCTACGCGGAGACGAACCGCGGGAGGGATCTGTTCAAAAGAGACCTGTTCTAGACGTCGCGCCTCAGGGGATGGTTTCCCGCTTGCGCTCTTCCACGGCCTCGCCGGACTCCCGCTCGTCGTCGAAGACCAGCACCTCGCCCTTCTTGGTCACCCGGATCCGGCTCCCGGGACCGAAGCGGCCCTGCAGGATCTCCTCGGCCAGCGGATCCTCGAGGAGCTTCTGGATGGTCCGTTTGAGATACCTGGCGCCGAAGGCCTGGTCGAACCCCCGCTCGGCCAGCATCGCCTTGGCCCCGGGGGTGACCCGCGCCTTGATGTCCTGGTTCTCCAGCCGGCGGCGGAACTCCTCGAGGGAGATCTCGACGATCTGGGCGATGTGCTCCTTGCCCAGGGCGTGGAAGATCACCGTGTCGTCCACCCGGTTGAGAAATTCGGGGTTGAAGGTCTTCTTGAGCGCCTCGCGGATCTTGGCCTCCATCTGCTCGTGCATGCTCTCGGCATCCGACTTCTGGAAGCCGAGGACGCCGCCGGTGCCCACCTCGCGGCTGCCCACGTTGGAGGTCATGATGAGCACGGTGTTGCGGAAGTCGACCTTGCGGCCGGTGCTGTCGGTCAGGCGGCCCTCGTCGAGGATCTGCAGCAGGATGTTGAAGACGTCGGGGTGGGCCTTCTCGATCTCGTCGAGGAGGACCACCGAATAGGGCCGCCGCCGCACCTTCTCGGTGAGTTGCCCCCCTTCGTCGAAGCCGACGTACCCCGGAGGGGCGCCGATCAGGCGCGAGACCGCGAACTTCTCCATGTACTCGGACATGTCCACGGTGATCATGGCGTCCTCGTCGTCGAACAGGAACTCGGCGAGCTTGGCCGCCAGATAGGTCTTGCCGACGCCGGTGGGGCCGAGGAAGATGAAGGAGCCGATCGGGCGCTTGGGGTCCTGCAGCCCGGCCCGGCTGCGACGGATGGCCCGGGAGATGGTGGCCACGGCCTGCTCCTGCCCGATCACCTTCTTGCGCAGCTCGGCTTCCATGTCGAGCAGGCGTTCGGTCTCGGTCTTGGCCAGCCGCGAGATCGGGATCCCGGTCATGCTCGAGATCACCTCGGCGATGTCGTCGTCGGTGACCTCCACGACCTCGTCCCGCACCTGCTCCTCCCACGACCGCCGCCGCTGCTGCAGCACCTCGTTGAGGTTCAGGGCCTCGTCGCGCAGACGGGCCGCCTCCTCGAAGTCCTGCTGCTCGGCAGCCTCGTTCTTGCGCCGGTTCAGCTCCTGGATCTCCCCCTCCAGCTTGCCGATCTCCTCGGGTGGGCTGAGTCGCGACAGGTGGACGCGTGAGCCGGTCTCGTCGATCACGTCGATCGCCTTGTCGGGCAGGTACCGGTCGCTGATGTACCGGTCGGCCTGACGGACGGCGTAGGCGATGACCTCGTCGGAGAACCGCACGTGGTGGTGGGTCTCGTACGAAGAGCGGAGACCGCGGACGATGGCCACGGTGTCCTCGGCTGAAGGCGGGTCGACCATGATGGTCTGGAAGCGCCGCTCCAGGGCTCCGTCCTTCTCGATGTGCTTGCGGTACTCGTCCAGGGTGGTGGCGCCGATGCACTGCAGCTCGCCGCGGGCCAGGGCCGGCTTGAACATGTTGGAGGCGTCCAGGGTCCCCTCGGCGCTCCCGGCTCCGACGATGGTGTGCAGCTCGTCGATGAAGATGATGACCTCGGGGTTCTGCTGCAGCTCGTTCATCACCGCCTTGATCCGCTCCTCGAACTGGCCGCGGTACTTGGTGCCGGCCACCACGCCGCCCATGTCGAGGGTGACGATCCGTTTGTCGAGGAGGATCTGCGGCACGCGCTTCTCGATGATCCGCTGCGCCAGCCCCTCGACGATCGCCGTCTTGCCGACGCCGGGATCGCCGATGAGGATCGGGTTGTTCTTCTTTCGCCGGCTGAGGATCTGGGTGACCCGCTCGATCTCCTTCTGGCGGCCGATGACCGGGTCCAGCTTGGCCTCGCGCGCGAGTTGGGTAAGGTCGCGGCCGAAGTGATCGAGGAAGGGGGTCTTGCTCTTCTTCCCCTTCTCCTTGCGGCCCGAGGGCTTCCCCTCGATCACCGCCACCGCCTCTTCGTACGCGCTCTTGTAGTCGACGCCGAAGGCCGCCAGGATCTGGGCCGCCACCCCCTCCTTGTCCTTGAGCAGGGCCAGGAGCAGGTGCTCCACGTCGACGAACTGGGTCTTCATCTCCTTGGCCTCGCTGGCCGCCACCTCGAGGATCTGCTTGGCCCGCGGGGTGAAGGGGACGTCGCCGATGGTCATGGTGCCGCCCGAGGTGGCCACGTAGTCCTCGATCGACTGCTTCACCGTTTCGAGGTTGAGGCCCAGGTTGGCCAGCACGGTGACGGCCTTGCCCTTGCCGTCCTTGATGATGCCGAGGAGCAGATGCTCGGTGCCGATGTAGTTGTGGCCCAGCCGCGCCGATTCCTCCCGGGCCAGGGCCATCACCCGCTTCACGCCGTCGGTGAACATGTTGTTCATCAGAACCGCACCTCCTCCTCGCCTGGGCTCCGCCCGAGGTCATTCCACCCCTGCCCGGCGGACCCGCCAGAACCTGGACAAGCCAAGTCCCCGAAGCCGCGCGACAGCGGCCCGGACGACCCGGTTTGGGATGCCCTTACCGAGTGATTTTCAAGAATTTCCGAAGGTTCGGAGGGCGTTGAGAAACTACCATGCGCGTCGGGTATTGTCAAGGTAACGAAGCCGGGTCTGCCGGGCCGTTCCGCGGGCGTCAGCTACCTGGTTTGAGCCCGGCAATCCGCTGGCGCACCAGGGCCGCGCGCCGCACGTCGCGCTCCTCGGCGGTCAGCTCGCGGCCGGCTTCGATCTGCAGGTGGGAAGGCTGGGTGACCAGCATGAGGTGGTTCATGAATCCCGTGGGCAGCTCGTCGATCAGGGAAAGGCTGTACCCCAGCCGCACCGCGGAGAGGAGGTTCATGAACTCCTGGCTGCTGAGCACGCGGGCGTGGGAGAGCAGACCGAAGGCGCGCCAGACCTTGTCCTCGACCTGGGACCGCGCCTCGGACATCAGCACCCCCTCGGCCTCGCGCTCACAGCCGATGAGCAGTCGGACCACGCGCAGCAGCTCGGTCACCACCTGGGGCTCCGGGATGCCGA
The DNA here is from genome assembly GCA_041661365.1 of Candidatus Latescibacterota bacterium. Taxonomy (GTDB): domain Bacteria; phylum Latescibacterota; class UBA2968; order UBA8231; family UBA8231; genus CAITNQ01. The sequence continues at coordinate 2,466 of JBAZUN010000118.1, read as the reverse complement.
GGGTCGTCTGGTTCGAGACCTGGAAGAGGTTCCCCAGGGCGTTGGAGCCCTCTCCGTACAGGCCGCGGACGGCACAGGACATCTGGGTCAGGCCGCGCAGCACCTTCTCGATCTGCTCGGTGAGCACCAGTCCCGGCAGGTGCATCAGGACCGACACCCGCAGACCGGTGCCGGTGTTGGTCGGGCAGGCGGTCAGGTATCCCCACTTCCGCGAGTGGGCGAATCCCAGCGCGGCTCCCAGCTCGTCGTCCACCGCGCTCACCTGGTCCCAGGCCTCCTCGGCCCGCAGCCCGGGGAGGATGGCCTGCAACCGCAGGTGATCCTCCTCGTTGACCATGACGCTGAGCGACTCGTCGGGATTGAACAGCACCCCGCGCTGTCCCTCGGCCTCGGCCAGGGCCGGGCTGATGAGGTGCCGCTCGACCAGCAGCCGCCGCTCCGCCGGGTCGAGCAGGGAGAGGTCGAAGTACACGGCGCCGCGCATCCGCTCGCTGTACCGGGCGGCCTGGAGGACCTGGTCCACCACGGTGCGCCGGTCATCGTGGCTCGCCCGGGCGCCGAACGGCACCCCGGCCAGGTTGCGCGCCAGTCGGGCCCGGCAACTGACGACGATCCCCTTCTCGTCGTCGGCCCCGCTCAACCAGCCGGCGACGCTATGGACGACGTCGCTCGGTTTCATCCGATCCTGCCGGCGCGGCCTGAACGGCCGGTTGATCCTCCAGCGCGCGGATTCGATCCCGCACCTTGGCCGCGCGCTCGTATGCCTCGGCGGCCACGGCGGCCTCGAGCTCCCGGCGCAACCGGGTCAGCTCCTCGGCCGCCGGCACCCGCGGCCGGGGACCGGGCGGTCCCTTCCCCTGGTGGCGCGTGGCCCCGTGGATCCGCTTCATCAGCCGCTCGAGCTGGACGTCGAAGGCCTCGTAGCAGGCGGGACAGCCCAACCTGCTGGCCTTGCGGAAGTCCTCGTAGGTCATGCCGCAGCGGCCACACCGCACCGCTGTCGCCTCCTCGGCTCTCGGCCCGTCGGCCGCCTCCACCGCGTTCGGCTCGACCGGGGTCGGTGCCGGAGCGGACGCCTCGGTCGGGTCGGGCTGCCGGGTGGCGACGCAGGCCCGACAGAGGTGCACGGTCCGCTTCTGGTTCTCCACGATGTGGGTGTACGCGACCGTGGCCTCCTGCTTGTGGCAGGCTTCGCACTTCATGGCGCTTCCTCCGCCCCGTCGTTCGCCGCGAAATGCAGGCGGCCCATCTCCAGTCTCCCCTTGCGGTCGGCACTGTCGGCCAAGGTGCGGTCGTGGGTCATGATGACGAAGGCCTGGTCGAAGTCCCGGGCCAACTCGCGGATCAGCTCGTGCAGCCGGGCGCTGGTGTCCTCGTCCAGGTTCCCCGACGGCTCGTCGGCCAGCACGACCTGGGGCCGGAGGACCAGGGCCCGCACCACGGCCACCCGCTGGCACTCCCCTCCGGACAGCTCGCCGGGCCGGTGGTGCAGCCGGCGCTCCAGCCCCACCCGCGCCAGGATCTCCGTGGCCTGGCGCTCGACCTGGGGTCCGCGCTGGCCGCCGATCAGCGCCGGCATCATCACGTTCTCCAGCGCGGTGAACTCGGGGAGCAGGTGGTGAACCTGGAAGATGAAGCCGATGTGCTGGTTGCGGAACCGCGCCAGCCGGTCCCCCTGCAGGTCCAGCACGTCGACCGACCGCACCTCCAGCTCGCCGGCCGTGGGCCGATCGAGGGTCCCCAGGATGTTCAGCAGGGTGCTCTTGCCGACCCCCGAGGCGCCCATGATCGACACCAGCTCGCCGCGACCGACCTCCAGGTCGATGCCGCGGAGGATCTCCAGATCGCCAGCCTGGGACTGGTAGACCTTGTGCAGCCCCCGGGCCCGCAGCACCACCTCGCGCTGAACGCCTGCCGCCACCGCCGCTTCCCTCAGCTAATATATCGGATCGCGTCGACCGGCATCAACGCCGCGGCCCGGCGCGAGGGGTAGATCGAGGTCACCAGACAGATCGCCAGACTGACCGCCGAGACCAGGACGAAATCGAGGAGCCTCATGTCCACGGGGAGGGAGTTGATCAGGTAGACCTCACCGGGGATCGAGATGACGTGGAAATGCTGCTGCACCAGACAGACCGCCAGCCCGACCAGGCAGCCGACGACGGTACCGCCCACCCCGATCGCCAGGCCCTGGACGGTGAAGATCCGCCCGACGCTGCCGCTGGTGCTGCCCATGGCCCGGAGGATGCCGATCTCCGCGGTCTTGATGGTCACCGACATGGACAGGATCGACATGATGTTGAAGGAGGCCACCAGGATGATCAGGCTGAGGGCGAGGAAGATCGCCTTCTTCTCCAGGTCGATCCAGTGGAAGAACTCCGGGAAGAGCTGGGTCCAGTCGCGCACGCTGTAGGGGTACCCCAGCTCGTCGGCCAGCACCCCGCGGATCGCCGTGGCCTGGTAGAT
>JBAZUN010000117.1:0-14215 GCA_041661365.1 Candidatus Latescibacterota bacterium | reverse complement strand
GAGGTACCACTTGTGGACCTCGGGGAGGACCTGCATCGGCTCGAAGGCCAGGGAGACCGGGCTGGGCGAGAGCCAGTCGCGCTGGGCGGTCTCCCCTGCACCGGCGATCGGAGCGGCCAGCAGCAGGACCGCCGCGGCCCGCGCCCGCCACGCTCTCTTGAATGGACCCCAGTGCCCGCTCATCAGTAGGCCAGTTGCACGGGTCGCACGCGGACCGGGGTGCCGGCGCCGTCGGTGGACAGGGAGAGCCGCACCAGGTAGATCCCGGGCGGCAGCAGGCGGCCCTGGTCGTCCCGCCCGTCCCAGGGGAAGCGGTGCTCACCGCTGGGCGAGGCGGTCTCGACCGACAGGTCGCGCACCGGTCGGCCGGCCAGGTCCAGGATCCCCAGCTTCAGCCGATGGCTCCCCTCGAGCTGATAGACCGCCAGGGAGATGACCGCCTGGTCGTTGATCCCGTCGCCGTTCGGGGTGCAGACCGCCGGCGTCACCGACAGCTCTCCCAGCAGCGGCAGCCCCCGCAGATCGGAGACCACCACCAGGGAGTTGCTGCTCACCAGGGACCCGGCGTCCCCCGCGTCGACGACCTGCACCACCTCGCTGCCGGCCTGGCGGCTCAGCTCCAGCCGGAAGGTGGTGCTGGTGAGGTAAATCCGGGTGCGCACCACCAGCTCCAGCAGCTCGCCCGAGGAGAGGGCCCCGGAGGGAAGGGTCAGCTCGACCCCCTGGTCCCCCAGCGGCTCCAGCCCCAGCGGACCGGGCCAGAGGGTCCGGCCCTGGCCGTACCGCAGGGTCGTCTCGCTCCCGGCCCGGGCGGCCACCACCTCGATCCCGGTGGCCGACGAGGAGCTGAGCCGCAGCCGGTCGAACCCCGGGTCGCCCGGCCGGGCCTGGTACCGCAGGTGCACGGTGAACTCCTGGTCGATCCCCGCGGGGATCTGACGGACTGGCCAGACCTCGGCGACCACCTGGTCGACCAAAGGCGGGGCGAACTCCAGGGCCAGCCGGCGGATGGCGGCGAAGCGGAGGGGCTCGAAGGTTCTCAGGATGACCTGGACCATGGTCATCCGCCGCGGGGTCGGTGAGCGGAACGGCTCCCCCGACTGTCCGTACGGCTCGCTCCAGTTGCTCCAGTCGGGCCCGGGCAGCTCCTCGACGACGATCGGTCCACGGTCGGCCGCGTCCAGCCGCTCGTGGAGCAGGGCGGTGATCTCCTGACCGGCGCGGTTGTAGTAGTGAGGGATCTGGAGGAGCTCGTCGCCGCTGCGGGTGCGCAGTTCCACGGCCGTGCCCGGGGGGACGTCGGCCTCCCAGGAGAGCCGGCTGAACATCCGCCGCTGGTCCAACTGGATGAGCGGCGAGGTCATCACCACCTCGGAGACGTACCCCTCGCCGTAGGCCTGGATCTCCGAGACCATCTCGGCCTGGGTCGAGCTTTGAATCAGGTCGAGGCGCCGCAGCTCGATCAGGCGCACCTCGCGCGGCGGAAAGGCCGCCTCCATCTGCAGGTATCTCTGCGGATTGGTCTGCTCCTCCAGATCGTGCCAGACGTAGGACCCGCCGACCGCCAGCGACCCGTCGGAGACCCGCAACTGGTACCCGGTCAGCGGCAGCTTGTTGGCCACCAAGCGCAGCCGCTCCACCCAGAACTTGGCGCCCAGGTCCACGGTGACCTGCTCCTTGTCGCGCACCCGGTCGTAGACCCGGACCGGATAGCTGGTGGAGAGCAGACCGTCGGTGACGAAGCGCCGCACCAGGTCGGTGAAGAAGTCCCCCTCGGCGAACAAGGCCCGCTGGGTCAGGGCCACGACGTTGTCCCCCAGGGCTCGCACCTCCAGCTCGGCCAGCCGCGGCCGCTCCCGCCGGTAGTACCGCACCTCCCCCTGCTCCGCGGCGGGCAGGAGGCGCCAGGTCTCGAAGACCACGGGGATCTGGCGGTCGGCCGCGGTGCGGCGGTAGTAGTCGACCGCCCCCTGGTCCGCCTTGGGTAAGTCGGCGTACTCCTCCGGGGTCACCCGGCGGCCGCGCGGACCGTCCGAGTCGAGCAGGTCGAGGCGGATGAACTGGACCGGCTCCCCCTCGATCCCCTCGGGGACCGGCCGGAACGGACCGATCGGGAAGACGAACTCCCGCTGGTCCTTGTTGGGCACCGCCACCTGGCCGACGCGCAGGAACTCCCGCCGGCGCTGGCTGCCGAAGAGGCTGGTCCCGTCGGAGACCAGCACCCGGAACTTGAGGAAGGGATCTCCCTGCCCCTCGGGGACGAACCGCACCACGACCTGGGTGGCGATCACCGCGCGACCCAGGTCGATCTCCACCCACTGGTTGTCCAGGCCGGCCTCGAGGTTCGGCTCCCACCAGGTGGCCGGATCGCCGTCGATGATCCGCCGCGCCGCCGTGGTATCGGCCGTCACCCCCACGGCGCTGATCCCGCCAAAGGTGGTGTCCTCGTCGACCACGTTCATCCAGTCGCCGGCGTCGAGCACGGCGTTGGTGTCGCGCCGCAGGAAGCGGGGGCGCACGCTGCCGTCAACGCCGATCACCCGCACCCCCTCGGCCGCCTGCCAGGCCTGCCAGTGGTCGGCCCCCTCCACCACGACCCGATCGCGCCCGACCACGTACCCCTCCCGCTCCTGGGCCAGGGCCAGGCAGGCCGGGATTACCGCGATCCCCAGCGCCAGCACGACCGTCGAGGCGCGCATCAGTAGACCACCCCGACGACCCCCTGCCGCACCTGGGCGCCGGTATCGGCCTTCACCCGCAGGCGGTAGAGGTAGAGCCCGGCCGGCACCAGAGAGCCGTTGGTAGCGGTGCCGTCCCAGGCGTGCTGGTGCCGCCCCTCGCGCTCTTCCCCGGAGAACAACCGCCGGACCAGGCGACCGTCTATGGCATAGACCTCTACTTCCACCTCCGCGGGGCGGGTGAGCCTGAGGAGGTCGTAGTCGAGCGACCACTGGTCGTTGACCTGGTCATCGTTGGGCGAGAAGACCGCCGGCGCCCGGGCCGAACCGAGCACTCCTTCATCGGTTTCCTCGAGCCGCACCATCAGGTCTCCCCCGGGGGAAACCGGGTCCACGTCCCCTTCCACCGCGGTCTGGTAAACCTCCTCCAGCAGGCCGTCGACCAGTCGCCGGTCGACCACCCGCGGCTCGAAGCGGGTGCCGTCGCGGAAGACCGTGCCGGCGAAGACCACCTGCAGGAAGGCCCCGTCCTGCTCGATCCGGCGGCCCAGGTTGACGACGAACCCCTCGCCGGGAAGGAGCGTAGCCGTGTAGGCCACGGGCCGGTCGTCGACCAGCACCTGCTCCACCCGGGAGATCTCGGCCGCGGTCAGCACCTGCAACTGGCGGAACCCGGTGCGCTGCTCGGCCCGGCTGTCCCAGGCCTGGCCAGGGGGAGGCAGGCGGATCACGGCGGAGAGGGTGAAGGTCCGCTCCTCTGCCGCCGGCACCAGCCGGGGGTCGATCTCGGCCCGCAGCTCCTGCACCAGAGGCGGCGCGGCGTACTCGAAGACCAGGCGCCGCAGGACGGTCCCCGCGGCGGGGAAATAGAGGCGGAACTGGAGGTAGCGGTTGAGCCCGGTGGCACGGACGGTGTTGTCCGAGACCGTGGTCCACCCGGTCCAACCCGGGTTGGGCCGGACCGGGCCCTGCTCCTCGGCGGGCAGGCTGCTGTAGGTGCCGGCGCCGACCAGCTCGAGGTCGTCGCCCACGCCGGTGCGGCGATAGTACTGGATCGGGTTGGCGTCGGGCCCGGTGCGGGTCTGCAGCACCACCGGCAGATGGCTGATCTCTCCCCCCTCGTACCGCACCTTGCCCCAGACCGGGTAGGTGTTCCGGGACGGAAGGGGCACGGACTGATAGACCCCGATCGGCACGGTCCCGTCGCCGTAGATCTCGATCTCGGTCAGCTCCCAGGGTCGAGCGCTTTCCATGGCCAGCCGCACGTACCGGGCCTCGCGGGCCGGGATGTACCGGTCGAAGACCGGCTCGCGGTTGGGTTCGGTACCGGTGGCCTGGAAGGCCGGAAACATCGCCTCGGTGGTGGTGCCGGTGGTGATCCGGAAGAGCTGCGGAAAAAGGTGCCGGTGGTCCAGGTCCAGCCGGGGGGCAAAGCGGATGCGGTTGATGCTGAAGACCGCGCCCAGGTCGACGGTGATCTCCAGCACGCGGGAGACCCCGGCCGGGTCCGGGTCGAAGACCGTGTTCACGTCCCCGTCGACCAGTCGCTCGAGGCCGCTGAAGGGGCCGGAGACGGTGATCTCGCTGTCGGCCACGACCTCGGTGTACGAGCCGGTGACCCGCCCGCCCCGGGACTGGGCCCCGGGCGCCAGGTTGGCGTTGGCCTGCACCGGCCAGCGGTACAGGGAGTCGTTGCCGACCGTGACCTGGTTGACCGATCCCCAGTCCGCGGCGCTGCGCCAGCTCAACAGGCGGATCCCCTGGCCCACGACCAGGGTGTCCAGCGCGGTAGCCGGGATGCGGATGAGCAGCAGGAGCCCCAGGAGCAGGCACCAGCGACCCAGCCGGGTGCCTCCTCTGCCCTGGTCACGCATCGCGCCTCGGCGGTCGGAAACGATCAACCCATCACCCAATCATAAAAACCGCACCCGGTCGACCGGCCAAGCGCGGGGCAGGAGCGGCATGGCCCGGGCGGATCGCTCCCCGCGGCGCTCCCTGGTGAATCGGCAAGATAGGCGGCCAGGTGAACCGGGACAACCGAGGTTCGCAGTCATAAGACGATCCCGGCCGGCTGCCCGGCAGTGCGACAGATCATATATATAGACGCATCTGCGACCAGAGGGGATAGTGGTTTTTTGGGGGAGGGGATCATACCGGGTAACTCGGAGACCTGCCCACGCCCTGCGAGGTTGTTGCATTGACCATCTCATCACGGGTGGGTATGTTCCTGGAAAAGGTCACGAGATGCACCCTCGGCCCGGGTTGAAAGGGACGTGCAGCGATGGAAGCGATCCACGTACAGCAGATCGTTGAGACCGATGGTGAGATCACCTTGAAGGGGCTTCCGTTCAAACGCGGCCAGTCGGTGGAGATGATCCTGCTGCCGGGATATTCCGGAGCCACTCCCCGGCCCCATCTGACCGCCCAGCGTCTCCGTCATTCCGGCCTGATCGGACTTTGGCGGGACCGGGATGATATCCATGACTCTGCCGCGTATGCCCGCCAACTGCGCGAAGCAGCGCAGAAACGGCAGGGATAGAACATGGTGCTGCTCGACACCGACGTGGCCGTTGACCTTCTGAGAGAGTACCCGCCGGCGCTGCGAACGGTGCAACCGTACGCCAGGTCGTCTTAAGCCGTTCACACCACGCGATGCGGCCGTATACATCATCACCCCTATCCGACGGACTACCTCAGAACCCTCCCCACCACCGGACCCAGCGCGGTTCGGTGTCGATGGCGGGATTCTGGGTCAGGTTGGTCGGAGTACCGCCGTCGGCCGCCATGACGCAGATCTCGGCGTTGCCCGCCGAATAGGAGGCATACACGATCCGCGCGCCATCGGGCGACCAGGCCGGACCCCAGTCCATCCCGGGATGGCGGGTCAGGCGACGCAGGTCGCTGCCGTCGGCCTTGATCGCGTAGATCTCCAGGTCGCCCCCCGGCTGCCCGCAGAAGGCGATCTGCGTCCCGTCCGGCGACCAGACCGGCGAATCCCAGTAGGCGCCGTTGGTCAGGAATCGCGCGTCGGTCCCGTCCGCATTCCGGATCCACAGCGCGTCCATTCCGCGCGTGACCGAAGCCCTCTCGTTGCTCAGGTAGGCAACGCGCGTTCCGTCCGGCGACCAGGTCGGGTACCAACCGGACCACTGGAGGGTGTCCGCCCGCTGCTCGATCGTATCGAAGAGCACCATCACCCCGCCCCCGGCATACCCGATCGCCAGTCGCCTGCCATCGGGCAGCCAGCTCGGGTAGGCCGGGGTTGACAGACCCTCCACCGGGACGATGGTGTCCGTGTTTCCCAGCCAATCGTATAGATACACCTTGCCGGTGTCCTCGAACTGATCGCGGGTGTAGGCGATCAGCGTCCCGTCCGGCGACCAGGCGTAGGCCACCTCGTTCCACGGCGTGCGGGACACGTTGGCGGGATCGCCGCCATCGGTATCCATCGCGTAGATCTCCCGGTTGCCGTCCCGGTTCGTCAGGAAGGCAATCCTCCATCTGTCCTGGTCCGTGGATGCCCCGCCGGTATCGCCGCTGGCCGCGCATTCCGCGCAGACCACCTGCACCCCCCTCCAGGCCAAAGCCCGGAGGTGCTGGCCCTGGGACTCGGCGCCCAGAGGATTGCCCGTCAGCTCGACGCTCTGCAGTTGCAGCAATCCCAAGAGCGGAGCCAGGTCCTGCACGGCGTTGCGGGAGAGCGCGAGGTATTCCAACTGCCGCAAGCCGGCCAGAGGACTAAGGTCGCTCACCAGGTTGTCGCTCAACTCGAGGTAGCTCAACCGGGTCAGGCCAGCCAGCGGCGCCAGATCCCGAACTTGGTTGCCTGCCAGGTCCAGCATGGCCAGGCTGCCCAGCGAGGCCAGTGGGCTCAAGTCCGAGATCCGGTTCTCCTCCAGGTCCAGGGCCTGTAGGCCGTGCAGGGCTTCGATGCCCGTCAGCGCCTCGATCCCCTGCGAGCGGGCTGACAGGGTGGTCAGGCCGACCAACGCGACCGTGTCGAGTGACCCCTCGGGGGTCGCCAACGCCCGCCGGACAGCGGTCTCCAGCGCGGTGTCCGCAAAGGCCGCGGTCTGCGGGGTGTCCCCATCCCCGGGGCCGTCCGATTGCCGCGTGGGACTGTCGCCGCAGCCTGGCAGCAAAGCTAGTCCTGCGGCTATCAAGAACCTGCGTGACCAACGCGGCATCTATGGTCTCCTTGCTCACCTGACCAGAGCGCCCCTCACCTGATATCCCTCACCTGATATATAGACGCACAGCCGCGCTATCGCGCTATATGGATAGCCCCGTCCAGGTACCACCTCAGAACCCTCCCCCCCACCGGACCCAGCGCGGTTCGGCGTCGATGGCGGGATTCCGGGTCAGGTTGGTCGGGTCACTGCCGTCGGCGGCCATGACCCATATCTCAGGATCGGCTGTCCCCGAAGAGACGTAGGCGATCCGCGTCCCGTCCGGCGACCAGGTCGGACTCGAGTCAGCGTCAGGGTGGTGGGTCAGGCGGCGCACCTGACTGCCGTCGGCCTCGGCCACGAGGATCTCCAGATCACTGCCGTCCTGCCTGCCGGCAAAGGCGATCCGCGTCCCGTCCGGCGACCAGGCCGGCCAGCTCCAATGCGCGCCGTTGGCCAGGAAGCGCGCGCCGGTCCCGTCCGCATCCCGGACCCAAAGCGCGTCCATCCCGCGCGTGACCGAGGCCCCCTCATTGCTCAGGCAGGCAACGCGCGTCCCGTCCGGTGACCAGGTCGGGTACCAGCCGGACCACTGCAGGGTGTCCGCCCGCAGCTCGATCGTATCGAAGAGCACCATCACCCCACCCCCGGCGTACCCGATCGCCAGCCGTCTGCCGTCGGGCAGCCAGCTCGGATAGGCCGGGTTGTCCTTCCCCTGGACTAACGCCCGCCGAACCCCGCTCAGGAGATCCAGCATGTACACGGTGCTGTACCGGCTGGCTCGCTCCAGTTGGCTACTAGTAAGGGCGATCTGCGTCCCGTCCGGTGACCAGGTATAGGTACTCTCGTCCCAGGGTGAGTTGGTCACGTTGACCGGGTCGCTGCCGTCCTCCTGCATCGAGTAGATCTCCCAGTTGCCGTCCCGATCGGTGAGGAAGGCGATCCTCCAGCCAGACCCGGTCGTTGGTGGCCCACCACTGGTGTCACCGCCGGCCGAGCACTCCATACAGGTCACCTGCACCCCCCGTCCGGCCAGCGCCTGCAGGTGCTGATCCCGGGACACCGGCTCCAGCGGATTTCCCGACAGCTCGACACTCTGAAGCTGCACCAGCCCCAGCAACGGAGACAGGTCCTGCGCCTCGTTGCGGAAGAGGCCGAGGTACTGCAACTGCATCAGACCGGCCAGTGGGCTCAGGTCCGTTACCTGGTTGTCGCTCAGCTCGAGGAAGCGCAATCGGTTCAGTCCGGCCAGCGGCGCCAGATCCTGCACCTGGTTACCGGTCAGGTCCAGGGTGGTCAGGGAGTCCAGCGCCGCCAGGGGCTGCAGGTCGGTGATCTGGTTGTCGGCCAGGTCCAGGGCCTGCAGCCCGTGCAGGACCTCGATCCCCGTCAGTACGCGGATTCCCAGGTTACGGACCGACAGGCTGGTCAGATCGGCCAAGGCAACCGTGTCCAGCGGGCCTTCAGGAATTGACAGCGCCCGTCGAACAGCATCCTCCAGACTGCTGTCCGCGAAGACACCAGCCTGCAGCGGACCTTCATCACCCGGGCCCAACGGACCATCGGCAGACCGGTCGCCGCAGCCTGCCAGCAGGGCCACGGCGGCTATCTGCGACCAACGCTTGCAGCTTGGCATCTGCCACCCCCCGCGGCGAAAGGCCTTGAAGTCGCAGCAAACCGTTCACATCACTCGACCGTTCTAGAGACGCGCATCGGCCTCACCGGAATCGCTCTTTCTGCCTCTCAGTTCGGCTCACTTGGCCAGGACCATCCGGCTTATTGAACTGCCCGCCGGTGTCTGTAGCCGGCTGAAGTATACCCCACTCCCCCCGCACCTGGTGGCGCCCGGCCGTAAACCATCCCTTGGCCAGCAAGGCGACCTCCTGACCCAGTAGGCCGTAGACCCGCACCTCTGCCAGACCTGCTGCCGGCAGCTCGAACGGGATCACCGTGCCCGCGTTGAACGGATTGGGATAGCTCGGTCCCAAACGGCAGGCGACCGGCAGCCCGCCCTGTTCTGTCTCCAGGACCGCGGTGGCTGGTCCGGAGACGTGTTGAGAGTTTTGGGCGTCCCCGTATACCACCGGCCAGCTACTATTGACCAAGCCAGGGCTGTCGGTCTGGATTGCCGTAAGGGACGCCTCACCGGCCAGGTAGATAATCCCCGTGTCCGACATCGTCATGTTGCCAAACGAATCCAGCCCCACCCGCCAGAACTCGCGCCCGCCAATCGCGTCCAAGGCGAACAGGTAGATCCGCCCTCCTTCATACCCCATCAGATAGAGGGTATCGTCAGCCCCCAGCAGCGGGGTCCTGGTCTGCGACACCCAGCCCAGTGCAGAACGCCAATACTCCTGTCCGCTTCGAGTCAGCGACAGGATCATTCCCAATCCGTCGGCATTCGCGAGAGGGAATACACAAAACACCTGGCCTTCGCGGTCGACGACCGGAGCAACGCCATATCGCACCGGCAAATCATAGCGCCACAGCAGTTCCCCATCTCGATCCATCGCCAGGAGAGCCCCGGAGATCACGACGTAGAGCGTACCCTCCGGGCCAACGGCCGTGACCTGCACCCCCACCTCCACCCCCACACTGGCAGCCGGAACAACCCCGGTACTGAACCGCCACTGAAGCTCGCCCGCGGCAGTCAACACGTTCACGTACCCATCACCGGTGCTCATGTAGACGGTCCCGTCCGCGCCGACCACGACCCGGCCAATGAGCGCCTCGGCTTTATACTGCCAGCGGAGTTGGCCGTCCGGACCCACGGCCCGGAGGGTGCTGTCGCCAGTGGCGCTGAACAACAGCGTCCCGTCCTGCCCGATGGCAGGAGAATAGATGAAGTTAATGCCGCTGCCGACCGCCTCTGGTAGGATCGAATAGCGCCATTTCTCCGTGCCTTCAGGATCAAAGGCGTATAGATATCCTCTCTTATCTCCGTGAAAACCAGACGCTGCCACGTAGACCGTGCCATCCGCTCCGATGACCGGAAAGCCGATGTAGTCGGCACCTTCCGGCCTGACACGCCATTGCTCTACGCCACTCGAACTCACCGCCAGCACCGAGGTCTTAAGGCCAAGGTAGATGCTCCCGTCGTGTCCAAGGGCGGGTATGGGGGGATTCTGAGGGCCGAACTCCAGGTTCCACAGAATCCGTTCGGGGATGGATTGGGCTTCGGCCTGGCTGCCGACTATGCTGAGCAACAGGCTATAGAGCACCGTTCTGCAGGATGATCCTCTCGGATGAACCATGTGCCACCCCTTCGGAGAGCGCCTCGTTTACGCGATCTGATCGCGGCGTAGGCAGTGTCCTCGAGCTGTGTCCCGTGCTATTCGAGGTCAGTAGTAGTCGCTTCCGGAAGACGGCCCGCACCGGCCGATCAACGCGGAGACCGGGCCAGCGACGCCTACCACTCCCACTGCTTGCGGAACCAGATGGGGCTACGGTCAGAGGACCTGGACCGGGTGAGGTTGGTCGGATTGTTGCCGTCTGCGTCCATCACGAAGATTTCTGGAAGCTGCCAAGTGCTGGCCCACTCAAAAGCGATGTATTTGCCATCTGGCGACCAGCTTGAGGCTTTGGCCACGCCCTGAAGTCGGGTCAGACGCCGCAGATCGCCGCCATCCGCATCGATCGCATAGATCTCGATGGAGCCACCCTTATACACGCTAAAGGCAACCTGCTGGCTATCCGGTGACCAGGCGGGACGATCATAAAACATATATACGTTCTGATTCAGAAGCCGCGCGTTCCCTCCCCCGACATCCTGCACCCACAGATCCCACACCGGCTCTTTTGTCTGCGAAACGAGTGAATCGTCCGTGTGTAGATAGGCGATCCGGCGTCCATCCGGGGACCAACTGGGATAGTAGATCCCCTCCCAATGCAGGGTGTCTACGCTGCCATCACGGGTGTCGACCAGGTACACTGGAAAGGCAGGTCTGAGGGTAATGAACGGTGTCACCGCAACCCGCGCCCCGTCCGGTAGCCACCAAGGATCGGCTGAGTATCTGTTAGTGGCGGACCTGCTGTAGCTGCTAAATAGAATACCTGCTCTGCCAGTGATGAATTGTTGGAGATAGACCAGGTAGTAACGTTCCTGCTCATCGCCTTGGTCACTGGTGTAGACGAACTGAGTGCCATCCGGCGAAAAGGCGAATTGGGATACGTTGCCAGGCGTATTGGTCAGCTTGATCGGTCGGCTGCCATCCACCTGCATCGCGTAGATCTCGTCGTTACCGTCCCGGTTACTCAGAAAGGCGATCGCCCAAGGCGAGATGGATTCGAGGGTATCCGCTGGTGTCTCTGCCCCTGGGATCGGCACGTACACCACCTGAGTCTCCCCGGTCTGCAGGCGCGGAAGCTGCTCCGCCAGGGCCGCATCGTCCAGCGGATTATAGGACAGGTCTACGCTCTTCAGGTGCATCAGCCCCAGCAACGGGCTCAGGTCGGCGATCTGGTTGAAGGAGAGCACCAGGTATTCCAGATCGCTCAGCCCGGCCAGGGAAGACAGGTCGGTGATCTGGTTGTTGCTCAGATCGAGGAACCGCAGCTTCTTCAGCCCGGCCAGCGGGGACAGGTCCCGCACCTGGTTGTCGGCCAGGTCCAGGACCTGCAGGTTGCCAAGGGAGTCGATCCCCTTCAGGCTGCCTATGCCCCGGCCTCTGGCGGCTAACTGGGTCAGGGAGTCTAGCCTGGCCTGGTCCAGCGTGCCGGCAGGAGTGTCCAGGGTCTGGCGCACGACCGCCTCCAGGCTGCTATCGGCAAAGACCACCGCCACCTGGGCCGAATCGGCCGGCGTCTCACTAGAACCGGGACCGGCAGGACTATCGCCGCTGCATCCCCCCAGCACCAGCCAGGCCAGGACCATCAGGCCACCCAGGTCTCTCCCGCGGGTCAGCGCCGGGCAAACGCACCTCACCATCGCACGGTTCCTTCGCCAACGGTCATGTCAATCCTCCGTGGCTGCCGTAGAAAGGCTGCATGCTCAACCACCCAGGTTGACTCACTTCGCCAAGATCATCCGGCGCACTGCGCTGCCCTCCGGTGTCTGCAACCGGCTGAAGTACACCCCGCTCCCCTGCCCCTGCGGCTCCCAGCGCACCTGGTGGCGCCCGGCCGCGAATACCCCCTTGGCCAGCAAGGCGACCTCTTGCCCCAGCACGTTGTAGATCCGCACCTCTGCCGGGCCTGCCGCCGGCAGCTCGAACGGGACCACCGTGCTCGCGTTGAACGGATTGGGATAGGACGGCCCCAGACGGCAGGCGGTCGGCAGCCCTTCCCGGGCGGTCTCCAGGACCGCAGTAACCGGGCCAGAGACGCGGCCGGTGTTTCGGGGGTCGTGGCGAGGCATCGGCCAAGGGCTGTCGGCCAAGCCCGGGCTGTCGGTCTGGATGGCGTAGAGATAGTAGACGCTGGCGCCGTAGCTCTGCACCAGGTAGAGCACGCCGGTTTCGCTCAAGGTGAATCCCAGGACCTGATTGGTGAAGCTGATCTGCCATCGCTCCCGACCACCGATAGCGTCCAGGGCGTAGAGCACCTTGTGCTGGCCATCCTGGCCGACCAGGTAGATGGTTTCGTCAGCGCCGACGACGACTGCGGATTGCCCATCGGCCTCCAGGGGGAGTCGCCAGTAGGGCTCGCCACTCGCAGTGACCGCGTGCAGGATGCTGATCATCTGGCCTATACCCGGCTCCAGGAGCAGGACGTTCCCCTCGCTGTCGATCACCGGCGAGGAGTAGATCCAGGGGGTCTCCTCCAGACGCATCCTCCCTCGGAGCTGTCCCTTGGAGCTGAGGGCGTAGAGCACGGCAGCACTGAGGGATCCGGACGAGTAACTGGCAAAGTAGATGCTGCCGTTGCCGTCGATCGCCACCGCCCACCCAAGGGGCTGGTCACTGGCCCACTGCCACTGGAGCCTTCCGGCCGGATCCACCCCATACACGGCATCGCGCCCAAGCACGCAGAGGGTGCCGTCGGGACCTACTCCCAGCCCATGGATGTCGGATGGCCCTCTGAATCGCCACCGGAGCACCCCCTCGGGACTGACGGCATACAGCATGCTGTCGCCTGAGGTACCAGCTAAGAGATCCCCATTCCTGCTCAACACCACTCCACTGGAGAACGCATCGGGACTCACGGCGCGACCCTCTGGCAGGAGCTGGAGCCGCCAGACCTCGGTGCCGGTGGAGTCAAAGGCGTGGAGGTAACTGGCCGCGTCTGTTTCGTAGTCGGCGCTCTCGTTGAGGATGGTGTCGCTCATGGCGTAAACCATCCCTTGGTCGCCGACCACCGGCGTAGTCAGGCGGTGTCTGCGGAGCGTCATGCGAGCCGTAGGGGTGCCGTCAGGGGCGATCACGTGCAGCGCCCCTCTGGACGTCGCGTACATGGTGCCGTCCGGGGCGATGGCCGGGACCCCCAGTTGCGCCGCGTATTCCCGGCACCACAGGATCCGCTCGTCGGTGGTCTGGGCCCCCGCAGTCCCTGATACGAGTAGGGTCGAGAGGAGCCCCAAGAACCCCCACGCACGCCAGCGAACGGGCGCACTGCTCAGCCACCGCATGGTGCCCCCCTTCTCACTCGTGATAGGAGGTTCGCTGCTCGATGTATCTCTGATCGTTGTTAACCACTACTTCACGCTGTTCAGAACTCTCCGGTCAGACCGGCGCCTCGCTTGGCGGAGACGATCATCGGGTGGCCCAGGTGATAGCTCAACCAATCGTGCCCGAGACAACCTAAGCACCATCTGGTGTAGTCGGCGCGGGCAGCGGTGAGCACTACCGCACCAGCGCCATCCGCCGTACCTGCTTCTGGTCACCGGCGGTCAACCGGCACAAGTACACGCCGCTAGCTACGGTCCGTCCCCGCTCGTCCCGGCCATCCCATACCACCTGATGGGCACCGGCGTTTTGCTCGCTGCTGACCAGCTTGCGGACCACCTGGCCAGCGAGGTTGTAGAGATCCAACTCGACGTCGGCGCGCCGCGGCAACTGGTACCGGATCAAGGTCTGCCCGTTGAACGGATTGGGGTAGTTCGGCTGCAAGGCAAAGACAACGGGGAGCGTCCCGCTCGGCGCGATGACCGTTGTCCCACCAACCCCCAAGACGATGTCCCAGGTGCGGTCCGTGTCGATCAACAAGGGGCCGTAAGTGAATAGCTCCGGCGATCCGACCTGGCGCGACATGGCCGCGGTGAGCGAGTAGACCCCGGGAGGAAGGTCGACCCGATACTGCCCTCCAGGGCATGGTACCCGGATCGCGATCTCCTGTTGCTTGTCCCAGAACTGGAGGAGCGGTTGCGCCACATGCCCGTCACGGCCGTCGCGCACCTGACCGTCCAGGTGTACGGTCGCCGTTGGGCTGGGC
>JBAZUN010000116.1:0-14279 GCA_041661365.1 Candidatus Latescibacterota bacterium | reverse complement strand
GGCCATCTCCGTTCCATCCAGAAGTCGCCCGACCGAATCCGCGCCTACTTCCAGAACGAGACCACCCGCTACGCCGCCTAGTAGCTTATATTATAAGACGGTTAATACACACCCACATCCTCACCGGCGCCTCCCTCACCCGTCCTGCCGGCCTGATCGTGTTGCTGCGGCAAGGCCTGACGGCCTGGCGCGCCGCGGCAGACTCACCCGCAGCGCCGGCGGTAACGCCTCACCTGGTCGACGACCGGGACACCGCCATCGTGCGGATCCTGGTCAGCATGGTCCTGGCCACTCCCCGGACGGCCCTGGCCGGGGGACCCGGAGGTGCGCCCATGATCAGCGTCGTCGACGCCAAGGTCACCGCCGGCCACCTGCGGCGAGATGCCTACCTCTAGGTGCGTCAGTCCACCGTCCGCCAGGTCCTCGAAAACACCGAGAGCACCCAGCGCCAGTATGCCTTGCGCCAACGCGCCGTGGTCCTTGGCTGGCCTCTTGAGCGGGTCGTCGTCATTGACTCCGACCTGGGGCTGTCCGGGGCCTCAGCCACCGATCGCCAAGGCTTTCAGCAGCTGGTCGCCGAGGTCGGCCTCGGCCATGCCGGCATCGTGCTGGGGCTGGAGGTCTCGCGGCTGGCGCGCAACTCGACCGATTGGCACCGGCTGCTGGAGATCTGTGCCCTCACCGACACCCTGATCCTCGACGAGGACGGCGTCTATGACCCGGCCCACTTCAACGACCGCTTGCTGCTCGGTCTGAAGGGCACCATGAGCGAGGCCGAGTTGCATGTCTTGCGGGCCCGTCTGCGGGGCGGCCTGCTGAACAAAGCGCGGCGGGGCGAGTTGCGCTGCCCGCTGCCGGTCGGTTTCGTCCACGACCCGGCGGGGCGCTGTGTGCTGGACCCCGATACCCTGGTCCAGGAGAGCGTCCGGCTGCTCTTCCAGACCTGCGCCCGTACCGGGGCGCCAGCGCCACCGTCAGGTACTTCCGGCAACAGGGCCTGCTCTTTCCTACCCGGGTCGCGAGCGGCGCCCGCAAGGGAGAGCTGAGCTGGGCGCCCCTGTCCCTCAGCCGCGCGGCACGGGCCCGGCACCATCCGGGCACGCCGGGGCCTACGTCTACGGCCGAGGCCGCTTTCGCAAGCTACCCGACGGACGCACCCGACACGAATCCCTGCCGCGCAGTGAGTGGCAAACGCTCATCAAGAACGCTCATCCGGGATACATCTCGTGGGAGGAATACGAGCGCCTCGAGCAGCGACTGCAGGACGGTACCCAAGCGCTCGGTTGGGTGCGGTCTCGGCGCCCGCCCCGAGAGGGGCCCGCGCTCTTGCAGGGACGCGCCGTCTGCGGGCGGTGCGGCAGTCGTATGCACGTCCACTACCACACCCGCCGCGGCGGGCAACTGGTCCTCAGCTACGTCTGCTTCGGCCGCGGTCGCGACTTCGGCGACCCGGCCTGCCAGAGCCTGCTCGGCACCGACCTCGATGCCGCCGTCGGCCAACTGCTCGTTGAGGCGGTCACGCCGATGGCCGTGGAGCTGTCCCTCGCCGTCCAACAAGAGATCACCGACCGCCTGGCCGAGGCCGACCGCCGGCGCCACCGTCAGGTCGAGCGGGCCCAGTACGAGGCCGACTTGGCCCAGCATCGCTACCTGCAGGTGGACGCCGCCCATCGACTCGTCGCCGATACCCTCGAGGCCGACTGGAACGCCAAACTGCGCGCCCTCGGCCTGGCGCAGCAGGAATACGAGCGTCAACGTACCACCGATCAGCTGGCCGTCGACGCCGCGGCGCGCCAGCGCCTCCTCGCCCTGGCCACCGACTTCCCCGCCGTCTGGTCGGACCCCAACACCCATCCACGCGAGCGTAAGCGCCTGCTCGGTCTGCTGATCGAGGATGTCACGCTCATCAAGCAGCGGCAGGTCACCGCCGCCGTCCGCTTCCGCGGCGGTGCCACCACCACGCGGACGCTACCCCGCCCCCCTCACGGCGCAGCAGCAGCGCGCCACCCACGAGAACGTGCGCCGCCAGATCGATACCCTCCTCGACGACTACACCGACGCCCAGATCGCCAACACCCTCAACCAACGCGGCCTGCGTACCGGCGCCGGGGAGATCTTCGATTCCCACAGCGTCCAGTGGGTCCGCTTCACGCACCAACTCAAGAGCCTCAAGCAGCGCCTGCTCGACGAGGGCTGGCTCACCGGCAAACAAGTCCAAGCCAAGCTCGGGGCCAAACGCACCACCCTGAGCCGATGGCGCACCACGGGTCGCCTCCAGGCCAGGATCTGCAGCGATCTGGGCGAGTGGCTATATTGGCTGCCACCCGGCACACCGCACCACCTTACCAGCGGCACGCCCACCCAAGTAGGCAGCTCGACTGCGGGAGGTGCAGTATGAAACCTGCGTCTTCCGCCTCGACCTGACCGTCTGCCCCGCCTGCGGCAGCCCGATGCGGCTCATCGCCGCGCGGACCGACCCCCCACTCCCGCCGCACCTACCTCGACGGCGTCGGCCTCGACTCCCGGCCGCCACCCATCGCCCCGGCCCGCCGGCACCCCCAGCCCGACTTCGACTTCGCCGCTTGAGCCCGACCGGACCCGGCCCACGGGCCGCGCCATGCCCGGCCTGGCTGCCAGGTGCAAGCACCGCGCCCTGCTGACCTGCCTGCCTTCCTTCGGCTTACCGCCCACGCCCCCAAGCATCGCTCCCTGGGCTTGCTGCACCCCGCTACGCCCTACCATCAACCTCCGACCCTCTCCCCCCTCGCCGTTTGCCCTGTCACCCGCAGAAAGCCTTTGTTCTTCCTATCATCAGTGCGGAAGTGGACCAACGTGGTGCGGCTGGCCCTGCATGCAGCGTTCAGCGACCGCAGCGACCTTCAGGCCTTGACCGAGGAACTAACCGCGCGATGGGAAAGGGGCGGTAGAGGTGGTTGAGGTGGAAGATCAACTCTGCGGTCCGTATTGACGGGAGGGTCACATGTGGAGCGTTGCGCTGATCGCAGAGGTTCTTCTCGTCGGGATTATACCAGCAGCCACTCTTGTCCGAGACCGGGTGTGCGGGGAAGAGGGGGATGAAGCCCTCCGGGATGTGTTGCAGGTTGCAGGTTGGGCGCCAGGCAACGGCACACATCACCACTACAGAAGGGCTTCGAGACCATGGTCCGGAATGCCAGCCTCTTCAGTCAACTGTTGCAGCAGGTACCGCGGGCCCAGTTCGCTCAATTGGTGCGGCCGCACCGGGCCGAGAAGGGGACCCAAGGGTTCAGCTGTTGGACCCAGTTTGTCGCCATGCTGTTCTGCCACCTCGGCCGGGCCGACTCGCGGCGGGAGATCTGCCACGGGTTGGCCTGTTGCGTCGGCAAGTTGGTGCACCTGGGGATTGATCGCGCCCCCACCCGCTCGACCCTGTCCTAGGCCAACCGCCATCGGCCGGCGGCCATCTTTGAAGCGCTGTTCGGGCAATTGGCGGACGGCCTGCGCGCCCGCGAGGGCGTCGGTCAACGGAAGCCGCGGTTCCGCTTCAAGAACAAGCTGCTCAGCCTCGACTCGACCACCATCAGCTTGTGCCGGTCGCTGTTTCCCTGGGCCCGCTATCGCCGGGCCAAGGGTGGGGTCAAGGTACACGTGCTGCTCGACCCCGACGATTACATGCCGTCCTACGTGCTGCTCACCGCGGCCCGGCGCCATGATCGGGTAGCGGCCCGCCTGCTGCGGCTGAATCCCGGCTCGATCGTGGCCATGGACCGCGGCTACAACGATTACCAGTGGTTCGGCGACTGGACCGCCGCCGGAGTGTTCTTCGTCACCCGCCTCAAGGAGCACGCCCGCTACGAGGTGATCGAGACCCGCCGCCTGCCGCTCCATCGGCAGGTGCGTGCCGACCAAGTGATCCAACTGTCTGGCCCCGGGGCGACCGCCAAGTGCGCGTCGCCGCTCCGCCGCGTCGTGGTCTGGGATGACGCCCACGAGCGGGAGCTGGTGCTGTTGACCAACCAGCTCGACTTCGGCGCCACCACCATCGCCGCGATCTATCGGGACCGCTGGGAGATCGAGCGGTTCTTCAAGACCCTCAAGCAACACCTCAAGGTGAAGACCTTCGTCGGCACCAGTGAGAACGCCTTGCGCATCCAGCGGTGGACGGCCCTGATCGCCCTGTTGCTGCTCAAGTGGCTGCAACACC
Source organism: Candidatus Latescibacterota bacterium (assembly GCA_041661365.1). Lineage (GTDB taxonomy): Bacteria > Latescibacterota > UBA2968 > UBA8231 > UBA8231 > CAITNQ01. Next base: position 10,096 of record JBAZUN010000116.1, on the reverse strand, counting down.
GGTCGCACCGCTCCTGGTCCTTCTCCAACCTGGCGGCGATGCTGCGCCTCAACCTGTTCAGCTACCGCGACCTGTTCCTCTGGCTGCAACAACCGTTCGGTGCGATGAACTCGATGCCTCGCTGGAGTCGCAGCCGTGCGTCCAGCCGGTCGCTGTTGTAGGCCTTGTCGCCGGTCAGCCGCTTGGGTTTGATCCGCACGAAGCGCGCTTCCAGCGTGGTCTCCACCAAGGTTACTTCGTGGGGGGGAAGCACTTGCCGTGCACAAGGCGACAGGAAGACCAGCGCGGTCTGCAATGGCCATGATTTTCGTGCCTTTGCCCCGACGGGTTGGTCCCACCTGTCGTTCCCTTTTTTCGCCGGGGGAAGGTCTCGTCGATGAACGACTCGCTCAGATCAAGGCCTCCGCGCTGGCGCAGGTCCTCGGCCAGGGCGCGCAGCAGTCGCGTTAACGTGCCGTCGCGGTTCCACTGCTGGAACCGGCGGTGACAGGATCGTGGGCTGCTCCAACCGGATCGTCGTCGGCACACCGCCCAGGAACATCGAGGTCATGTTCGATACCTTGCGCGATCACCGCTGAAGCCAGGGCAGTAGGCGGCGGGGGCACACGCGATGGTGCCGCAGGATGGAGGTAGACCATGTCCACTCGTCAGTCGATCCCCGCCTTCGCGATCCTGCTTCTCCTCGGCCGTCCCGTGGAGACATGGGCCAACGACGCCCCGGTGAGAAGCGTCGGCAAGACCATCCAGCCCCTGAGCGACGTGCCCGTGCAGATGGTATCCGAGGAGGTCAACATCTCTCTGACCTCCACCAAAGCGCAGGTGCACTGCTTCTTCACCCTTCTGAACCAGGGTGGACTGGATTCCATCGAGGTAGGCTTTCCCCGCGGCTGGGAAGGCGACCTTATCGAGTTCCGCGCCAGGGACCGTGCCGAGGGACCCTTGCCAGTCCAGACCATGGCGAAGCAGCCCGCCTACGGCGAATACAGCGGAGAGGAACTCCCGTGGTGGAAGGTGTTCACGGTGCCGTTTTTCGCCAGTGGCGACACCGCGGTGATCGAAAACAGCTACCACACCTTTCTCCTGCCCTGGGGGAAACGCGCCGGGGACCAAGAGAGGCGCAGGACCTGCGCTTCACCTACATCATGAAGACCGGGGCGTTGTGGCAAGGAGCCATCAGGAGGGCCAGGATCACCGTACGGCTGGCCAATGTCCCGTTCGACCAAATTACCGGGATCTCTCCGGAGGGATATAGCCGGGAAGGGAACCGCCTGACCTGGAGCTTCACCGAATTTGAGCCCACCGAAGACATCAAGATCGATATCATGCAGGATGCCCTGTTCGAGCGTGCCACCATCGCGCGGAGGATCCTGGCGCGGGAACCGGATAATGCCTATGCCCACTACCTGCTCGGTACGGTGTTGCTGAACCGGCAGACAGATGACCGGCAACTCGGATGGGCAGAGGAGGAGCTGCGCCGAGCGGTCGAGCTCGATCCGGAGAACTGGGATGCGCGCTGGTTCCTCGCCGCGGTATACACCTACAAGGACCGGCCCACGAAAAGTCTCAGGAACATCCGGCCCCAGCTCGATGCCATCCTGCAGGGGAGCCCGGGATACCGGTGTACGGACAAGCTGTTCTACCACGGCGAGGGCGATCGTCTGTGCAGCGAAGATCTCGACGAAGCGCTGGAGTGCCTCACGATGAACGGATGGCACTGACCCCTATCCCGCAATCGGCTCCCCCATCGCGTCCACCGGTTCTTCCACCCTCAGCCTGGCGCCCAGCAGGGCGGCCAGGTCCGGCAGATCGTACTCGAGCAGGGCGCCCTGGACGGTGTTGGCGTACTGGCAACGGGTCACGCGCCGCTCGATCACGCTGGCCCACGAAACGAGGGTCCGCGAGAGCCGCACGCTGCTGAACAGCGACGGTTCCAGGGCAGCGGCGTGCAGGGCCGGCACCCCGACCTGGCCCACGGCGACCAGGCCCACGTCGGCCACCGGCGCGCCGCCAAGGTGCCGGGCCGCGTGCCGTCCTGCCACCAGGATATCCTCGGCCCGCATCCCGACGTAGGAGCGACCCAGGCAGTACGCGGAGCACACGTCCTGCCAATCCGCGTCGATCATCCCCCAGTAGCGCTGCCCGGTCTGCCGCGTCGCGCCCGTGCCGCGCAGATCGACCGCCAGCACCCTCAGCCCGGCCAGGACGAGCTGCTCGATCCTCCCGCCCGGCAAAGCCTCCGCGTCCTTGCCGTCCTCGTGGAGGTAGACGACGGTTCGATCGCAGGCCGTCCGCTCCGGCACGAAGAGCAGCGCTGGCAGTACGATCCCCTCCTCCGGCTGCAGGTCCAGGCGCTCGATCCGGTATCCGGACCGCTGCTGTGATCCACCCTGCTCCACCCGGGGCAGCGGCAGCTCCGCGAGCCGGCGGATCCCGGCGATCCGGCGCACCCGCTCCCGCAGCGCGGCCTGATCTCCTTCGACCCATCGCGCTGCCCGTCGCCGGGCCAGCTCGCCCTCGAACCCCTCGTTGTCATCATAGACCGAACGCGCCCCGGGCAGTCGCATCACCTGGCCGTCCGGGGTGCACTGGGCCTCGGCCTCGCTGAGCAGACAGATCTCCGGCTCGCTCACGGGATCGTCGCATTCCCGAAGCCAACGGGACATCCAGCGCGCGATGGTCTCGCGTTGAACGCGGTCGCAACTGTGCGGGCCATCGGTCACGAGCAGGGCAATCCGCTCGGGGCACCCCAGGCGGGAATAGACATCCCTGGCGTAGCGGAAGCTCCGCCGCGCGCCCTGCACGTCGAAGTATTGGTCCTGGGTCGCGGCACACAGCAGAACCGGCGTGGGTGCCTGACAGAGCAGGTCGGTCGCCTGCGGCCCGACGGTCAGGGCAGCCCAGGTGACCTGCTCCGCGTCCCCCGGTCCGGTGGTGGCCAGGACCGTGGGGAGGGAGCAGAGGAAGCAGCTCGGCGCCGCTGCCTTTATCCGGTCGTCCAGGGCCGTGGCGTACGCGGTGATGATCCCGCCCCCGCTGTGCCCGGTGCAGCCGATCCGCTCCGGGTCGACCTCGGGCCGCGACTGCAGGTAGTCGATGCCCTGCAGGGCATCGCCGATCTCCCACCTGGCGGTGTTGCGGCCCAAGAGGATGCTGCCGATGCCGATCATCTGGTGGCCGTAGGTGCCGTGGAGGTAGTGTCCCCAGCGATCGAAGTCGTACGCCCCCCGCTCCTCTCGGTACTGCAGCCGCTCCGACTCGTCGATCGCATCGAAGATCAGGCCGGCCATGCCGTTCAGGGCCAGCAGAGCACCCAGGGTCTGGTACTCGTCCCAGGCCTTACCGTTGCCGGTGTGCCCCACCGGCACCACCACGCCGGGGATCGGCGACCGGCACCGACCAGGCGCGGGCAGGAAGAGGAGCGCGGTGACGTGGCACCCCGGCTGGCTCTCGAAGATCACCTTCTCGACCCGATACCCTTCACGCTCGATCCGGCCCGTGACCCGGGGATTGAGGGGCCCCGGCTCGGGCAGGCCGCCGATCGCCTTTAAGAGCCCCTGGCGCACCCGACCTCGATACGAAGCGATCCGCTCTGGAGTCGTCCGCGTCGCAAAGTCAGCCTCCCACTGCTGGGCCGCTTGCTCCACCTGGTCGAGCAGGTAGCGCTTCATCATCTCCCCATCCGGACGCGCCATGGTCATCCCCCTGCGATCCTCTCTACTACCCTCTGCCGCCTGCAGTCCATGCAGGGCAACGGATGGGGGAGTGGCGGGCTAGGATCGCTGCACGGGTGAGGTCAGCTCGCGGACCACGCTGGACCCGGCCAGCTCCCCCTCGGGCAGGTCCACCACCACCGAGCTGACTCCGGTCGCGGCGTCGAAGGTGCATCCTTCACCCTGCAAGGATCGATCGACGGTGACCGTCACCCGCCCGGGCAGGTTGAGCGGGTTGGCCACGGCCAGGCGGACGCCCTCGGTCGTCTCGTGGCAGAGGAGCAGGCAGCGAAGGTCGACGCCCAGGACCAGGCCATCCCCGGCGTCGAGGGAGCCGGGAACGGCAAAGGCGGCCTGCACCAGCCCCAGCTTCCGGTGGCGAATCGCCATACTGGCATCATTCTGCAGTACCTCTACCGAAGGCGCGGTCGCGTACCGGTCCATCGCGTCGACGTCGATCTCCGGCACCACGACGTATTGATAGGTCTGGGGCTTCTTCGCCGGACCGTGGTCGAGCCAGAGGCTGAAGACCTCGAGACAGACCTCCCCCTCCGGCTCCTGGCCGATCTCGGTCCATCGGCCGGTTTGGATGCGGCTCCCCACCACCACCTGTCCACCGGCCGGGAAGAGGTACCCGACGCCGTCGTGGTGGACCCAGCGAGCCTGGCTCAACCGGTGCTTCCCCTTGGGCAGAACCCGCATCCCGTCGGCATCGCTGACGGTCACCTCCCCGGCCAGGTGACGCTGGTCGACCGAGGTGACGAGGACGGTGTCCGAGGGCGCGAAGATCCCGCCCTGGACCCGGTTCCCCAGACAGACGTATTCCTCGTCGAAGAAGAACCAGCCCTTGGCCGCGAAGGTGTTCCACCGGGCCAGGTCCATGTACGCGCAGCCGTACAGGCCATCCGAAACCCCGCCCACCAGGTCGCGCACGGCCCGCTGCCGCACGGTCTGCCAGATGTACGGTCCCTCGACCAGGTCGGCGGTGACCCCGGGGAGTCGCTTCCAGTCCCAGACCGGGAAGATATCCCGGTATTCGTTCCCGGTGCGCAGGAGGAGGTTGACCCCGTCGGCGATCAGGTGGGATTTCCGGTTCTCGTTGGTGCAGCAGGAGTCGGTGTTGTCGACCCGCGTCGAGTGCATGCGGGCCGAGGAGTACCAGCCTCGGCGGTGGTGCACCATGAAGTCGGACTTCCAGTAGTGGCGGTTCCCCACCAGGACCGAATCGTGCGGCTGGGGCGTCTCCAGCCGCGCGGCAAAGGCCGCGAACTCGTCCCGGCGCGGCACCCCGGCGCGAACCATGGCCCGGCACCCCTCGGCCAGGGCCAGGGCGTCCTTGCCGCGACGGCAGATCTCTCGCCCGACGCAGCCGTAGTCGAAGACCGGGCCCCGGATCATCCACTGCTGGCCGTCGAGCATGTACCCCGAGAGGAGGCGAATCTGCTCCTCGGTGAAGGCGAACCGGGTACCGGCGGCGAGCGCGGCCAGGCGGGCGCTGTCGATGGCGAAGGCCGCCCCGTAACTCCCCGATATCAGGATCTCGCCGTGCTGGTGGAAACTCCAGTCGGCCTGGATCCCCTCTCCCCGCGGCAGGGCCAGGTGGACCTCCCCGGCGACCGCGGCCATGGCCTCGGCGACCAGCTCGCTGCGCCCCTCGACGCACCCGCGCACCACCTGGATCCCGGCCAGCCAGGTCAGGTTGGCGCCGGTGGCGCCGCGCCAGCTCCCCCGGGCAAGGATGGCGGTCCCGCCGGCGACCTGGTCCGTGGACAGGTCCTCGGCCATGAGCAGGAGGAACGCGCCGATCGGCATCGGGATCCCGATCTGGTTGTACCACCAGTTCCAATGGATCGGGTCGCGCCTCAGCCAGAGGTCCAGACCGCGGACGGCCGTCTCGTGCAGGACCTGCCGGCGAGCGGGATCAAGACCGGGTACCCGGTACCCCCGGGCCAGGGCCGCCAGCCGGTCGACGTGGACGGCACAGGGCCAGGAGGTGCCGATGGCCGGATCGTCGTAGTCGATATCTGACCAGGAGCCGTCTGATCCCTGGCTGGCCGCCAGGCGCTCGGCCTCACTCAGCACGGGGAGGTGGTCCGGACGGACCTTGCCGGAGGCCGGTTCGCCGATGCCGGGCAGGAGGGTGTCTCGCCAGCGGTCGGCGAGGCGCTGGAGGTCGTTCACCGGGGATTCCTGAACAGGGGTCAGCGGCCGCCGTACTGTCGGGCGTAGTAGGCGCGGAATCCCACGCTCTCCTTGATCTTCCGCCACCAGTCCTGATGCTCGCGGTACCAGGCCACGGTTCGGGCGATGCAGGCCTCGAGATCGTGCCTGGGCTCCCAGCCGAGGCGATGGAGCTTGGCGCAGTCCAGGGAGTACCGCATGTCGTGGCCGGGACGGTCGGTCACGTGCTGGATCAGCGACCGCGGCTTGCCCAGGGCGTCGAGGATCCGCTCGGTGAGCGCCATGCCGTCGGCCTCGTTCTCGGCCCCGACGTTGTAGACCTCGCCGGGAACGCCGGATCGGAGGACCAGGTCGATCGCCTCGCAGTGGTCGGTGACGTCGAGGTGGTCGCGGATTGCCGTGCCCTTCCCGTAGACCGGCAGGGGCAGGTCGTCGATGGCGTTGGTGATGAACAGCGGCACCCGCTTCTCCGGGTATTGGTACGGACCGACGTTGTTGGCGGCCCGGGTCACCAGCACCGGCAGCCCGTAGGTGACGTGGAACGACCGGGCCATCATGTCCCCGGCCGCCTTGCTCACGGCGTAGGGGTTGCGCGGCGCCAGCGGCGAGGCCTCGGTCCAGGGAGCCTCGTCGGGCTGCAGCGAGCCGTAGACCTCGTCGGTGCTGACCTGGAGGAAGCGCTCTACCCGGTGGCGACGGGCCGCGTCGAGCAGCACGTACACCCCGGTGGCATTGGCGTGCATGAACTGCTCGGCGCCCATGATGCTGCGGTCGACGTGGCTCTCCGCAGCGAAGTTGACCACCACCTCCACCCGCGGCATGAGATGGTCGACCAGCTCCCGGTTGCCGATGTCACCGGCGACGAACTCGTACCGCGGGTCGGCGGCCACCCCGGCCAGGTTGTCCAGGTTCCCGGCGTAGGTCAGCTTGTCGAGATTGACGACGCGCAGGTCGTCGTACCGTTCGAGCAGGTAGTGGATGAAGTTGCTGCCGATGAAGCCGGCTCCGCCGGTGACGAGGACGGTCCGCATGGTGCTGCCTCCGGAATCGGGGTAAGAGGAAGGCCCGGACAGGCGACCCCGCGAGTCTACACCATCACCCGAACGAGGGCAAGGATCGCGGGTGGGCTCTGGAGACGATCCCGGCACCAGAGGCTCACGGCTTGGACGCCGCGATCGATCCGCCTTGACATTCGGCGCTGATTCGCCCTTCGTACGCCGCCCGGGCGGCGGACGACCGAGAGCGCGTCCCGTTCGCGCGCCGTCCTCTGGATCGGCGACACGCCTGAGCCTCGGGAGAAGGCCATGAGAGCGATTCCGACAGCGATCCCCGAGGTCGTGGTGCTGGAGCCGAAGGTGTTCGGCGACGACCGCGGCTTCTTCTTCGAGAGTTACAACCGCCGCGCCTTTCGCGAGGCGATCGGCCGGGAGGTGGAGTTCGTCCAGGACAACCACTCGAGATCGGCGAAGGGGGTTCTCCGCGGGTTGCACTACCAGGTGGAGAACGTGCAGGGGAAGCTGGTGCGGGTCACGGTCGGCGAGGTCTACGACGTGGCCGTCGACCTGCGGCGCTCCTCTCCCTTCTTCGGCCGGTCGGTCGGCCTTGCCCTTTCGGCGGCCAATCGCCGGATGCTGTGGGTGCCCGAGGGGTTCGCCCACGGCTTCCTCGTCACCTCCGACGTGGCGGAGTTCCTCTACAAGACCACGGACTACTACGCCCCGCAACACGAGCGGTCGCTCCTGTGGAGTGATCCTGCCCTCGGGATCCCGTGGCCGCTGGCGGGTCCGCCGCTGCTCAAGCCCAGCGATGCCCAGGGCCTGCCGCTGGCCCAGGCCCAGACCTTCCCCTGAGTCCCTCGATGACCGAGCCTGCTGCTTGGATCGACGAGCCCGCACGACGGGTGCCGGTGGCCTACGACGTCGACGTGCTGGTGGCCGGCGGCGGGATCGCCGGCACCATGGCGGCCCTGGCCGCGGCCCGTCACGGCGCCCGCACCCTGGTGATCGATCGCTTCGGTCAGTTGGGCGGGAACATCGGCCCGGGACTCTGGGGCGGGGGCACCCTGCACCTGGCCCTGAAGAGCTCGGCCGGGCCGGCCGACGAGGAGCAGCTCCTCAACCGCGTCGGCCTGGGCGGGATCCCCGAGGAGTTCCACCGCCGCGTCATCTACGCCCGGCCGCACGCCGACCGGATCACCCCCGAGGTCGCGCAAGCGCTGGAGGCGTGCCACCTGAACCTCGACGGGTACCGGATGGGAACCGGCGGCGGTCTCCCGGGGTATCTGGTCGACTCTCAAGTAGCGTCGCACGTGGCCCTGGAGATGCTGACCGAGGCCGGGGTCGAGCTGCTCCTCTCGGTCTACGCCGGCGACCCGATCCTGGTTGACGGCCGGGTGCGCGGGATCTTCGTCGAGAGCAAGTCCGGGCGACTGGCCTGCCGGGCCCGGGTGGTCGTCGACGCCACCGGCGAGGCGGACATCGCCTTCCGGGCCGGGGCCCCGACCGGGAAGGTGACCAATCCGAACCTGGGGCTCTACTACGTCCTCGGTGGGGTCGACCCCGAAGCGTACCAGCGATTCTGCGCCGGTCTCCCGTCGGCCAGCGCCGATGACCTGGCCTGGGCCGCCGAGATTGGCGGCACGGCCCCGGCCGGCGACGCCGCGACCGCGACCGGACAGCCCCTTCTCCCCCTCTTGCGCCAGGCCTGGGAGGCCGGGGAGTTCCGCTACCTGCGCCGCGTCGACCAGGCCGTGGTGCGGCTGTCGATGAAGGTCGGCGCCGCGCGGGCCGGGGGACTCTGCCTGGCGGACGGGCGCACCGGCACCGGCGGCACGGCCGACTTCAGCGACGCCCGGATGGTAAGCCGGATGGAGCAGGAGCACCGGGAGCTGGTCTACGGCTGGGCCCGCTTCCTCCAGCGCCACGTCGCCGGCTTTGCCGACGCCTGCCTGCTCAACGTCTCTCCGTACCTCAACGCCCGCGGCGGGCGGTACCTGCGCGGCGAGTACCCCCTCTCGGGCGAGGACCTGACGGCCCAGCGCACCTTCGACGACGTGATCTATCTCTACCACGACGACAAATGCGGCCGGAGCTGCGAGGTGCCGTACCGCCTGCTTTTGCCGCGGGGCGTGGACGGCATGCTGGCTGCCGGACGTGCCAGTCACGTGTACGGACCCAACCTGCGGGCGAGGTGCTTCACCCTGCTCAACGGCCAGGCCGCCGGGGTGGCCGCGGCCCTCTGTTCCCGGGCCGGGATCGAGCCGCGCCTCCTGCCGGTGCGGGAGCTGCAGCGCAGCCTGCTGGCCCTGGGATCGCCGGTCACCAACCCCCGTCGGCTGAGGGAGCTGGGACTGGCCTGACCACCAGCCATGCAATTGCTTCGCGGAACGACGCCAGGGCCCGTCAGCACCGGCCGCGGCCCCAATCGGCTTTCTCAACGGGCTGCTGACGGAGGTTCGCAGACGACTCCCAAAGCCACCGCGGTCACGGCACCGCCGCGAGGTGCCCGAGCACGACGGTGACGGCGGCAGCCATCAGGATCAGGCCGCTGGCGATGGCCATCCGGTGCTGGGCGAGGAGATGGATCGCGCCCGCGCTGCCGCGACGCCGCGACAGGATCGGGCTGCCCAGCGCGATCGCCGCGGCCACGAGGAGCAGGGACAGGGGAACCAGCGCCAGCGAGGGGGGGAAGCCCCGATAAGCGGCCTCGCCGCCGGCGGCCACCGCGACCACAAAGGCGCCGGTGACCAGCCCCGGGGAGAGGTGAAACGGCACCCGGCGTGACCGCATGACCCCGTGGATCATCTTCCAGCCCACGCCACCCAGCACGGCAAAGGCCACCCAGTGGTCCACGCCGGCCAGGGGCGTGACCCAGCCCAGGCTGGTGACCCATCCGACGGCCAGCAGCAGGACGAACACCGACTGGGGCAACCGCGACACCACCGCGACGGCCGGCGGCGGGGCGGCCCGACGCCGCCGCAGGATGAGGACGTGGGCGGCTCCTAGAGAAAGCTCGGCCACGCCGGCGAGGAGCGCGGTCGTGGTGGCCAGCGAGGTCCAGGTGCGCAGGACCACGGCGGGACCGGCCAGGCCGAAGAAGATGAAGACCGCGGCGGACAAGACCCGGATGGCCGTCTCGGGGAGCCGCTTCCCCAGCACGATCCCCACGACGATGCCGATCGCGTCGGCGATGACCATCCCCGTGGT
>JBAZUN010000115.1:0-14427 GCA_041661365.1 Candidatus Latescibacterota bacterium | reverse complement strand
ATCTCGCCGCGCGCCTATGCGGAGTTCTGGTATCCATACCAGGACCCGATCCTCCATATGCTCAGGTCACACGGCGTGCCGGTCATCTGCGAGTGGAGCTCGGGGTATTTTTCGCAGTTTCTGCCCGGCATGCTGGAGCATGGGTTCAACTGCTTGTGGCCGATGGAGGTCATGGCGGGGATGGACGCGACGGTGCTGCGCCGGCGGCATGGGCAAGGCCTGCGGTTCGCGGGGAACATCGCGAAGGAGGCCGTGATTGCGGGTCCGAAGGCCATCGACGTCGAGATCGACCGGCTGATGCCGCTGATCCGGGAAGGGGGCTTCCTCCCGGGCCTGGATGACATGGTTTCTCCCGACATGCCCTTCTCGCACTATCGCCACCTCATCGAAAGGCTGCAGGATATCCATTTGGACGGGTAGAAGGGAAGGGGCGGCACCGGGCACCTGAATTCGCCACCCGCCGGCGCCATGCTCTGCCGTGGCCAGTCCTGCCGTGGCAACGAGCCGATCGTGCTCTGGAGTGCAAACGGAACGATGGGACCCGAGGGTGAAAAGTAAATACCTCCTTGCAAATCTTCGATTGTTTGCTTATCTTATTTGGCAGGAAGGTCTTACGATACACAACAAGGAGGACGACCATGATCAAGCCCAAGACCAGACAGAATCGCGAGTATGCAAGTCCGGAGTCAGCCGCGAGGCAGAAGCATGGGTGGGAGGTCAAGGGGTACAAAGTGACGCGCCGAGGCAACGTCCTGCACCTGAGCAAGTAGCCCGCACACGCGTCAACGGGAAGCTGCAGGGAGGAGCGTCAGCGTCGTTCAGCTGACGCTTTTTCGTTTGATGGCCCAGCAGCTTGGCCGACGACCGTGACCAAGGCGCCGTCGGGCCGGGCCAGGATGCCCGGGTAGCCGAAGCCGGCGTTCAGGCGGTACTCGTCTTGGGAGGGGCACCGGCAGGACCGGGCTAGGTGGTGAGGTCGCTGGCATCGGGTGCGGCCGTCAGACGCGGCCGATCTCGGCATACGGGATATTGCCGCCGGTGTCGCGCAGGAAGCCGGGCACCAGCCGGTAGACCGGCGAGTCGGGGCGCAGCGTATAGTCGCCGTTGGTGGCGTCCACGAATCCCGCGTCTCCGTCCAGTGGGTACACGGGATTGCTCCCGACCTCGCTGTATCGGTATACCGCGTCGGCCAGCCAGCCCAGTTCCGCCTCGTCGTCGAGGACGATATTGCCGGAGACCACGTTGTGCGACGGGTTGCAAGCGAACTCGGGATCATCGGGTCGCTCGAAGTCGTCGCTGATCCTCGCCAGCGACGGGTAGCGCTCCGCCCAGATCCCCTTCCGGATGGGCATGGCGTCGAGGGCCTGCCACTGGCTGTTGCGGCGATCCCGGATGGAGCGGTACCAGCCGTCGCTGACGAATCCGTCCCGGGCGCGGGCATCGAAGTGGACGGCCATCTTGCCGGCATCGACGATGATGTTGTCGCGGACGACGTTGTCCCTGCCGCCGCCGATGAGGAAGGCGAACTTGCGGACGTTGACCAACAGGTTGCCGTAGGCGGTCTGGCCGGAGTGGGCGTCGTCGAAGTAGATGCCGTCGGGGCTGTTCGGCGCGTCGCCGATGTCGTAGAGGCAGTTGTAGCGGATGACGGTGCCCTGGCCGGTCCAGTCGCGGCCGGTGTAGATCGCGCCGGCGTCGCTCGACCAGCGGACGACGTGGTGGATGAGGTTGTACTCGATGAGGTGGTCGTTGCCGCCGTAGAGGATCGCGGCGTGGGGCGCGTGGTAGATCTCGTTGTGGGCGACGGCGTTGCCGACGCCGTTCAGCGACACGCCCGGGTGGTAGGTCAGGTAGATCTCGGCAAAGTCGTGGATGAGGTTGTTCTCGGCCCGGTTGTTGCCCTGCGACAGCGTCGCGCGGTCGCCGCCGCTCAGCGAGATGCCGCCCTTGCCGACGTGGGAGATCTCGCAGTCGCGGATGACGTTGCCGCTGCCGGAGAGGGCGGCTCCGAGGCCGCTGACGGCCGTGATCGTGCAGTTGGAGATGACGTTGCCGCTGCCGGCGACGCGGACGGCGTCGCCCCGCGTGCCGGTGAAGGTGAACCCGTCGAAGGTCAGGTTGTCGGCTCGGATGTCGAGGAGTGTATTCCCGGTTCCCTCGAGGCGGATGTCGGCGTTGATCAGCGGCTTTGGTGGGTACAGGTAGAGCAGGCCCTCTTCGCGGTCGAGGTACCACTCTCCGGGAGCGTCCAGCTCCTCCGGGACGTTGAAGAAATAGAAGCGGCCGCCGGCGCGGTAGCCGTAGTAGCTGTTGTAGAGCGGCGTGACCAGGCGGTTGTCGAGGTTGACCGCCTTGATCGGCGTGGACATGTCGGCCCAATCGTGGTAGAAGTAGCCGAACAGCCACGCGCCCTCGGTCGTCGCCCACCTCTTCATGCGGTCGCAGGTGGCCTTGTCGGTGACGAATGTCCCTTGGCGCGGGTTGCGGATGCGGTCGTAGTTGGCGAAGTAGTTCTGTTCCGGGTATTCCGCCACCTCGCCGATATCCGCCACCGCGGCGAGGCGGAGGAATTCGTCCCGATTCGGATAGCGCGCCAAGGTCATCCGCTCGCCGTCGACGTAGAGTGAGCAGTTGCTCCCCGCCACGTATCCGTCATACCTGGCCCCCGTGCCGCCCAGCGCGTAGACCGGACCCCAGTCGTCCCTTGCCAGGCCGTATCGCTTGAGGTCGCAGACGAGGACATTCTTCCCGCCTTCCGGCAGCCGTGCCGCGGTGGCGTTCGACTCGGCCAGCGCCGCTGCTGGCGCGAAATCCCAGGCGCGCAGTGCCAGTCCGCCGTTGATCACCGCGCCGTCGTCCGCCACCCACGACACGCGGCGGTTGTTCTTGCCGCCGTCCGCCTCGGTGAAGGTCAACCCGCTGGTGCGGTACTCGCCCGCCTTCACGCGGACGCGGACGTCCCCCGTCCGGGTCGGGTCCGCGAGCAGGGCCCGCACCGCCTCCTGCGCCTGCGCGAGCGCCCCGTCGGCCGGCTCGACGCACAGGTCGAACGGGCCGGCGCAGCGGGGCTTCTTCACGTAAGGTCTGCCGGTTCTGGGGATCGCCGCCACGGTGGCCTGTCCTTTCCGGGAATGCCCGGACGCGGTATGCTGCCGATCGCGATGAGGCACAGGGAAACGAACCGGAACGAAGGGCGCGGGGTCAAGCCTTCAAGGCCGCCTTGTCCGCCAGGGCGCTATCCCTTGCATACGCCGGAATCATCAGCGGCACCCCGCCTCCTGGCTCTGTCGCCTTGCGCCAACGGCCTCGCTTGGTGACAGGACGGGCTCAAGGCGTGACGGCTGCTGGCCCGGGTGCTGCCGGTGGGCCGAGGTGCAGTATGCCGCGACGGGCGCGAGGTGGCCTTCTGGCTCATGCGAGCACGACCCGGTGCACCCGCAGCTCAGCGTCATACTGCCACAGGGAAAGCCGGTCGTTGGATGAAACCGAGTAGCGCAGAGCTTCGTCCGACTCGCTAAGGATGATCGCGCCGCGTATCCTGTCGTCGCCTGGCCACGGGTGTCCCCGGCGGTTCGCGCTCAGATGCTCTACCTGATTCAGGGGGGCCACGCGCCAACGGGTAGGCTGGCGAGCAGGGCGGCAGAACCCCACAGCCCCGGCACAGCCACCCTTCAGGCTACGTCGCCATGCCCGCCGGCAGCCCTCTTCTGCAGGCCGAGGATCTCGCGCTGCTGTCGCGTGAGCATCCCGAGCATGACGGTCAGCCCGATGGCCAGCATGACCCCGCCCGCCAGTCCGAGGAGCGCGAGGTATGACGGCACAGAGGGATCCCGCAGCGAACAGAGGAAAACCGATACGCCGATCAGGCCCGGGCCGCCGGTGATCAGCGGCGGGAGTGCGAATGGCAGCAGCGCCTTGAGGAACCGGCCGCTCGCTGGGTGTCGCCCGAGCACCCGGGCGACCAGCCTGACAGCGACGAGAGCGGACAGGATCCCGAGCACGGTGATGGCGCTGGTCACGTAGTCCATGCTTCATCTCCTGCATCGGCCGTGGTGAGGTGTCCTCCACGGTAGATGTCACGCCGGCGCGGTTGCGGCAAACAGGCTCGGTAAGCGGCGCATCTCCTCCCCTGAAGTCGGAAAAGTTCCACAGACACCGACTGGCGCCCGTTGCTGCGCCAGATATCGCTTGGCGGTGGTAGCCGTAGAGCCGTACAATACCGGCGACACCGCCAACGCGGAGCAGCGATGCCATGGTCATCGGCATGATGGACGAGGACCAGATCCGCGAGAGCATCGCCCTGGTAGGTGAAGCCGAGGCGACCGCCGCCTCCTGACCCGAAACGCAAAGGAGCAGCGATGAATTCCCGTGAGCGGGTGGCCAGGACCGTGCGGTTCGAGGTGCCGGACCGGGTGCCCGTTGACCTGGGCGGGCTGAGAGCCTCGGGGATCGCCGCCATCGCCTACGATCGGATGAGACGGCAGCTCGGTCTGTCGACGCCTACCCGCATCGCCGACACCCGGCTCATGATCGCCGCGCTCGACGAGCCGGTGCGGCGGCGGCTGCACGTCGACGTGCTGCCCATCGACATGACCGTCGTTCCGGCGCTGGTCCGACCCACCGACGACTGGGTGCCCCGGCGGCTGTTCGACGGCACCGAGGTGCGGTTCATGCCCGGCACCCGCATCGCCGAGGAGGCCGACGGGAGCTGGCTCCTGCTGCAGGCCGACGGCACGCCAACCCCGTACCGGATGCCACCGGGCGGGTACTACTACGATGACCTGTCCTTCGACCGGGGCGCGGGCATCGACCCAGCCGAGTTCGCACCGGTGGACGACATCCCCGACGAGCAACTGGAGCTGCTCGCGCGCTACACGCGACAGCAGTACGAGGAGACCGAGTACGCCCTGCTCGGCTGGGGCTACGGGGTCTGCTTCCTGGGTCTGAGCCTGATCACCGACCGCCGTAGCAATGTAACGCTCGGACAGCCCAGTCAGTGGATGATGATGCTGATGAGCGAGCCGGACACCTGCCACGCCATGATGGACCGTTCGGTGGAGGCGTCGATCCGGTGCCTGTCGCTGGTCCGCGAGGCGGTGGGCGACCGCTGTTTTGCCTGGGGCATCGCCTCCGACGACAGCGGCACCCAGCGGGGTGAGTTCATCAACCCGGACCTGTGGACCGAGATGATCCAGCCGCACTACGCCAGGCTGTGTGACTGGGTCCACCGCCACACCGGGTGGAAGACCTTCCTGCACTGCTGCGGCTCGGTCTACCATCTCATCCCGCACTTCATCGAGGCGGGCATCGATATCCTCAACCCGGTGCAGACCTCGGCCGCCAACATGGATCCGGTGCGGCTGAAGGTGGAATTCGGCGACCGGATCGTCTTCTGGGGGGGCGGCGCCGACACCCAGACGGTGCTGCCGACCGCCACCCCGGAGCAGGTCCGTGCCCATGTCCGCGAGCGCCTTGCCGTTTTCGCCCCCGGCGGCGGGTATGTGTTCAACCAGGTGCACAACATCCAGGCCGATGTCCCGGCGTCGAACATCCTGGCGATGTTCGACGCGGCGCACGAGTACGGGAGGTACTGAGCCGCCGGCTGGGAGCGGCCCGGGCCGTGCTGGCCGGCGAGGGCGGCCACCTCCCCTACTCGACAAGGTCCCCTCCTCCGCGCTCACGCCACGTCAGGTCCTCGTCGTAGTGCGGTACCTGATCCGCCTTCCTCCTTTCCCCAGCACCCGCAGACCCATGGACCGTTTGCCCACAGTCTGGCCATAGCGACCGACCAGGATGGGGTGGTAAGCGAGGAACAGGATCAAGGCCAGGAATGCCTCAGGCGGCACCAGGCTGCGGTGGGTTCTGCCGCGGCGCTGGTCGCGCGCGTGCCGGTGCGCCGACCGGGTGTCCGGCCTGGAACACCCTGGGGAAATGGGGCCCGGCCTCGGCCATGGGCGCACCGTCGGCCAGGGCGACGAACTGCTTCATGACGTGCTCGCCCCGCGCGTCGAACCGGGCCTCGCCGGTCATGTAGTGGATGGCAATGGCCCGACGCGGCCGCGACGAGCGGTTGGCCGGCGAGCCGTGCCAGGTCAGCGAGTGGTGGAACGACACCTCGCCCGCTCGCACCGGCCAGGAACGCGGCACGACCTCCCTCACCTCAGCCTCGGCCGGCGGCGTGAACCCCTCCAGGCGGCCGAACTCCTCCCGCGCGGTCAGGTGTCCGCAGGTCCGCAGGTAGTCCATCTGGTCGCCCCAGGCGTGGCTGCCGGGCACCATCCACATACAGCCGTTCTCCTCGTCGGCATCGTCGAGGGGCAGCCAGGCCGAGACCGGGGTCATGGGCCGGAGGATCGGCCATAGCGGCGCATCTTGGTGCCAGCGCGTGGCGCCGCCGTGGCCGGCCGGTTTGTACTGGATCTGGTCGTGCCAGACCTGCAGGTCGCGGTGCCCGGTGAGCTGGTGGATGGCCGTGACCACGTCCGGGTGGTAGAGCAGCCGCTCGAAGGCCTCCGCGGCCTCCCAGATGTTGACGATCTGCCACACCGGCGTCGCGCCGGCCTTGCCGTCGGCGTCGCCGCTGCCCAGATCGCGGAACAGCACCGGCCGGCGCTCGCCGGCCCCGAAGCCGTCTGGCCCTCGGGCGAGGATCGCCTCCAGGCTGTCGCGCAACTCGGCGACCTCGCCGGCGCTGAGCACCGGGCCTCCGTTGAGGTACCCGTCGCGGTGGAACTGGGCAACCTGCGTCTCGTCGAGCATCGGCTCCTCCTGGGGCAGCGCGTGGGCGGCTGCCAGAACAAACCGATGCGCTCCGCGGGCGCCAGACCCCGGGCGGCCGTCCGCGCGACACTCTGGCCCGGGGGGGTGGTGTGCCACCGCACTCCCCGGGAGCGACGAGCCTGGCACCGCCGACGGGCACACGCTAGGTGGCTGAACCCGTCGCCTGGGCATATTGGTGCCACCCTCAGGGGCTTGCTGTCCTGGAGTCCTGTTGCGTTCCTTACTCGACAAAGCGTCGCGGTGGGGGGCTCGTGCGGTGCACCGATCGCTGACGGAGGTACGGACCTGTGGCAATGGCGTTGCGCCGGTCCAAACCGCGGGTGACCCGCTACCGCCCCGAACGGAGCCAGAGATGAACGCGATCTGCATCCTCATGGACAGCCTCAACCGCCACTTCCTGCCCGCCTACGGCAACGAGGAGGTGTCGACCCCCAACCTCGAGCGGTTGCGCCGTCGGGCCGTGACCTTCGACCGGTGCTGCACCGGCTCGATGCCGTGCATGCCCGCACGCCGGGATCTGTGGACGGGCAACCAGGAGCACCTGTGGCGTCCCTGGGGCAGCCTGGAGCCGTGGGACCGGCCCTTGCCCCGCACTCTGCGCGAGCAGGGAGTGTTCACCGGCCTGGTCAGCGACCACTACCACCTGTGGGAGCGCGGGGGGGAAAACTACCACGTCGACTTCGAGTCCTGGGAGTTCATCCGCGGGCACGAGAATGATCCGTGGGCCGGCGGTCCGACCCCTCCGGCGGCCTGCGGCAAGGGCCAGGCCACCCCGCGCTACCGGCGGAACCGCCAGCGCTTCCGGCACGAGGAGGAGTGGCTCGCGCCGCGCACCTTCCGGGAAGCGTCGCGCTGGCTGGAGGAGAACGCCCGGGCGCACGAGCGCTTCTTCCTGCTGGTCGACGAGTTCGATCCCCACGAGCCGTTCGATTGCCCCGAGGAGCACTGGCGGCGCTACGACCCTGACTGGCGCGGGCCGACGGACTTCTACTGGCCGTTCTACGGCCGCAACGACTACACGCCCGAGGAGGTGCGGCACATCCGCGCCCGCTACGCGGGGAAGGTCACCCTGGCGGACCGCTATCTCGGGCAAGTACTCGATCGCATGGACGACGCGGGCCTGTGGGAGGACACGGCCCTCTTCGTAATGACCGACCACGGCCATTTCCTCGGTGAGCACGGTTGGTGGGGGAAGCCCGCGTGCCCGCAGTACGGAGCGATCTCCCATATCCCGCTGTTCGCCTGCGTGCCCGGGCTGCCTGGCGGCACGCGGACCGAGGCCCTGGCTACCCACGTGGATATCCACGCCACCATTCTCGACTGCCTGGGATGCCGCCCTCCGGGGCGCCTCGACGGGGTCTCGCTGCTGCCCGTCCTGCGCGGTGAGCGGGCGCAGGTTCGCGAAGGCGTGCTGTCGGGCTGGTGGGGCCGGCGGGTCAGCTGGACCGACGGGCGCCATCGCTACCTGCGGGCGCCGGTGCGGTCCGACAACCAGCCGCTCTACCTGTACACCAACCGTTGGTCCACGGCCCCCTGGTGGGAAATCCCGCTCCCCGGCGAGGGCACCGAGCTCGGCCGGTTCATGCCCGGCGTGGACATGCCGGTCGGTCGCCAGCCGATCCGCCCGGCGGAGATGACCAGGATCAATAACATCTCACTCGACGACCTGGCCGAGGGATCAATGCTGTTCGACCTGAGCGCCGATCCCGGCGAAGCGCTCAATCTGGTGGGGACCAGCCTGGAGGCGGAGCTGGCTGGGCGGCTGCGGGACCTGATGGAGGCGCAGGGCGCGCCGCTCGAGCAATTCGAGCGACTGGGCTTGAGCTGAAACGCTCCTGGGGGCAGCGGCCAGGCCGGCTTGTTGGTTGTCGCCCCTGAGCCGGGCTCCTCCTATGCGCTGCAACGGTCCGAGCCCCTGAAGCCGGGACCTTAGCGGCCCTATACCACCGGGGGGCTGCATGCCATGTACGTGTCTGGCCGGCCGTCGTCGGGATTGCCCCAGAGCTCCCAGCATGACCTGACCATCGATCCGGTCACCGAGCAGGCAAGGCCGCCAAGGAGGAGAGATGTCCAGACTGCACGTGCTCGACAGCGGGGTCCTCTACCTGAATCCCGACCCGGCCCACCGCCACGTGTCAGCTTTCTTCCCCAACGTGGTGCCGCTCTCCGAGTCGGAGCTGGTCTGCCTGTACCAGCGCGGGGACGGGATCTACGCGGTCAACAGCACCGTGGCGCTCCTGCGCTCGGTCGACGGCGGCGCCACCTGGGCCGACGAGGGCTACCTGTACCCGATGCCGGCCGAGGGCGGGCCCTGCTCCTACCACGGCACCTTCCTGTCCCGCCTGGCCGACGGCACCCTGGTGGCCTTCCCGTTCCGGGCCGACCGCGCGGACCCGGGCCAGTCCTTCTTCAGCCAGGCCGGAGGGCTCATCCCCAACGAGCCGGTTCTGCTCTTCTCGGGCGACGGCGGCCGGACGTGGACCGAGCCGGCCGCGCTGCGGCTGCCCGCGGGCATGCTGGCCACGCCGGCGCAGGGGGTGGTCGAGTTGACCGACGGCACCTGGCTGGCCACCTTCGACCAGTGGCCGGCCTACGGGGATCCGGGTCCGTACCGGCCGCGCATGCTCGCCCTGTCGTCCCGGGATCGCGGACGCAGCTGGAGCGAGCCGGCGGTGATGGCCGACGGCGCGGGAGAGGGCAAGGGGTTCTGGCACGGCCGGGCGATCAGGCTCCAGGACGGCCGTCTCTACGCGCTCTTCTGGGCCGCCGACATGACCCAGGCGGCGCAAGGTCCGGTCGACTTGTCCCTCCACTACGCCTTCGCCGACCCGACCGGGCTCCGCTGGGACCGACCGCGGCCGACCGACCTGCCGGGACAGACCAGTTGTGCGGCCCAGTTGGCCGACGGGCGCCTGGCGGCGATCTACACCTGGCGCCAGAGCGAGCAGCCCGGCTTCATGGTGGCGCTCTCGGACGACGGCCGCACCTGGGACCTGTCGAGCCAGGTGCGGGTGTGGGATGCGACCGGGTGGACCCACATCGGCTTGAGCAGCCCGGACCGATACCCCCGGAGCCACGATACCATCGCCTTCGGAGCCCCCTCGCTGACCGTCATCCTGGGGGGCGACCTGCTGGCCAGCTGGTGGTGCACCCACGCCAGCCTGACCCACTGCCGGTGGGCGAGGCTGGCGGTGGCAGACTGACCGGGCCCTCCCGCCGGCCGCCTTCACGCCCGGCTCATCTCCTCGCGGCGGATGATCTCGTCCTGGGCTCCGGGCGCCATGTCGACGAACACGGCGCTGTACCCGGTGATCCGCACCATCAGGTCGCGGTATCGCTCCGGACAGCGCTGCGCCTCGTGAAGCTGGGCGGTGTCCACGACGGACAACTGCGCCTGCAGGCCACCCAGGTCGAGATAGGCCCGCAGTAGCGCCGCCAGCCGCTTTGGCCCCTCCTCCCCAGCGACCAGGGAAGGGGACAGCCTTACGTTCAACGCCCCTGAGCAGATGCCGGCCAGCGGCAGCCCTGCCACCGAGCGGAGCATGGCCGTCAGGCCGTTGACGCACGAGCCGGGATAAGGCGAGGTGTTCTCGCTGAGCGGCTCCCCGGCGCGGCGGCCGTCCGGCGTGGCGCCGACCTGCCGGCCGTGGACCACGTGCCGCATGTCCGTCTCCAGGCAGCGGAAGACGATCACCGGGTCAGGCCCGTCCAGGTCCGAGGCAAGGTCGATCTCGCGCTGCAGCACCTCCAGCACGCGCCGGGCATGGGCGTCGGCGCGCTCGTCGTCCTGCCCGAACTTGGGGGCTCCCAGGCACAGCCGGCGCAGCTCCTCGTGGCCGGCGAAACCGGCACGCAGGGCCGCCTGCAGCGTCTGCAGGTCGACACGGCGCCGACGCACTATGAGCTCGTCGACCGCGGTCAGGCAATCGGCTACCGTGGCCAGCGAGAGCAAGGCGCAGGTCAGCGTCGGGTAGCGCACGCCCCCCAGGCTCCAGGAGCGGGCCCGCGCCACGGGGCCGTCGAGGAAGCAGTCGTCCACGCGCAGGGCTCCCGGCGCCTGCCCGTCCCACCGGCGGCGGTCCTGACGCAGGCCGTCGCAGGCAGCCCGGATCTGCTGACGGAAACGGACATCAAGGCCGTCGTAGAGCGCTTCGATGGACTCCAGCTCGCCCGTCAGCGCGTGCAGCGCCTCGAGGAGCAGGGCCGGGAGGACGCAGTGGAGGCCGCGGACGGCCCGCTCGACGCCGGGATGTCCGGCCAGTTGCAGCCGTGCATGGTGTAGGTGACCGCGTCCTCCGGCGGGATGCCGCAGCGCACCATGGCCGGCACCACGTCCGCGTCGTTGTACACCATCATGCTGGCGTTGGCCGCCATCCTTGTACAGGCCAGTGCCCACACCCCTTCCGGCAGATCCCGGTGGTAGCGCACCACGATCACCGGGTTCTCGAAGCCGGGATCCACGGCCTCCAGGAAGAGCTCGGTCACCTCGTCGAAGGGCGGCACCCCGGCGGGGCGGCAGCCGCCCAGGACCACGTACTGGGGCGCGTCGTAGGTGAGGTTGCGGACCCAGCCCGTGTCGTGCGCCGAGCCCCCGCTCATCTGGTGCTCCCCCCGGCCCAGGACCAACTCGTTCTTCAGGTAGAAGTCGGCTACCAGGGCGGTGGCCTGCGCCCGGGTGATGCGGCCGGCACGCAGATCCTCCCGATACCGCGGTGCCAGGAGCAGGTCCAGCCGGCCGAAGGTGAGCGTGGGGTTCGCGCAGGTCATCGTGCAATACACGTGGCCAACGAGCCAGATCAACTGGAGCGCCTCGGCGAAGGTGGCCGGGGGCCGCTCGGCGACCGCCGCGCAGCGCGCCGCGGCCGCCCCCAGCCCGGCGTGCCGGCCGGCCTCGGCGTAGCGGCGGGCGTAGACCCGCAGTCCCTGGTACACATGTACCGCGCCAGCCAGGAAGTCCTGCACCGCCGCCGGCTCGCCTCCGTCCGAACGTCGCGCCAGCTCGCCTGCGGCCTGGGCTTCCAGGCCGGGCAGGCCCAAGGCCAGCAACCGCTCCCAGGCCAGGGTCTCGTGGCCGCCGTCCAGCATCCACCCAGGCACGGCGCGGCCGTTCCAGGCGGCCACGGTCTCGTGCAAGAAGGCCTCGCCCTCCGCGTCGGGCACCTCCTCGCGGATGCGGCCGAGGATCAGATCGCCTGTCGCGACCGGGGTGCCGATGCGGCCGAGGAGGCGCAGCATCCCCTCGCCGAGCTGCAGGGGCTGCGGCAGACCCTGGACCTCCAGGTCGACCTGCCTGGTCAGGCGCAGCCGCTCCAGGGTCGTGCTGCGCACCGACTTGTGGCGGGGCGACTCGGTGGCGGACATGGCGCTATACCTCCGATCGGGAGCCAGCGCGACAACGGCGCCAGGAACTGAGGCGACTGTCGGCACGAGGATCGAGCGCCGTCTCGAGCAGGAAAACAGGCTCGCGGCCCTGCGGGCGCTGGCCTGCGCGGGGGACTCCGGTGTCGCAGGGCGCGACAAAGGAAACGGCTTGGCGAACGCCGGGACAAGGGAGCGGGAGCTGCGCCGCAGCATGCGCCAGTGGGCCTGAGCCCGGCGGTGCTTGCCCGGGGAAGCGCGGCTCCCTACCCTTGTCGTCCCGCCCCGCTTGCCATGCCTGCCACGGGCAGGGCCGAGGGCTGCCGCATCTCCCCCACACCGACGGTAGGTGCCCGGATGAAGTGCCTGTGCGTCAGCGCGATGGAATTTATCTACCCTGACCTGCACGAGTACCGCAGCGGAACGGATCGATTCGACCTTCACGCGGCCAGGGGCAGCTATGCCTGCGGGCAGCTCCTGCTCGGCGGTCTGCCCGGGGACCAGGCGCCGGTGACCGTCGCCTTGACCGGAGATCTGCGGGAGCTGGCCTGCGAATGGTACGAGATGGTGCCGGTCCACGTGGAGGGGAATCCGGGGCTGACGAAGGAGAACGCGGTCCCTCATTGCCCGAATCGGTGGGCGCCGTTCGACCTGTACGACTGCGTCAAGCCGCTGGAGCCGGCCCTCTCGCCCAGGCAGGGGACGGCGGCCCTGTACTTCGCCTTCCCTGTCCCGCGGGAGGCGCAGCCTGGAGCCCGCCACGGTACCATGAGGATCGCGGTCAGCGGCCAGTCCGTGGAGGTGCCGGTGACCATGGCCGTGTATCCGGCGACGGTGCCGGCCACGGAGTCGCTGCGCCTGATCCTCGGCTTCAGCTCCGAGCAGGTGGCGCAGCAGCATCAGGTCGAGCCCGGCTCCACCGAGCACCAGGCGCTTGAGGTGGCGTACCTGAAGCTCCTGCGGCGGATGCGCCAGAACATGCTCTACATCGGCGGGGTGGCCACGACTCACGACGGCCAGGGCGCCTATGCCTTCGACTTCACCGAGCTGGAGCGGAACGTGCGGTTCGCCCAGTCCCTGGGCTTCCGGTATTTCCAGATGGCCAGCGTCGGCGGCCGGCGCAGCTGGCACGAGTCGACCATCCTCGTGGGTCCCGAGCAGTTGCCCGCCATGAGCTACGAGGCGTACCGCTACCTGTCCCAGTACCTGCCGGCCCTGCGCCGGTTCCTGCTCGAGCGGGGCTGGATCTCCTGCTTCACCCTGGGCGTCGCGGACGAGCCGAACGAGGCCAACGCCACCGAGTTCCGAGCCCTGTGCGGCCTGGTCCGCAAGCTCATCCCCGAGATCCGCCTGCTCGACGCGGTGTCCTTCGTGCCGATCCACGGCGCCCTGGACGTCTGGGTGCCGCTGAACGCCGAGTACGACAAGTACCAGGCCGAGTTCGAGAGCTTCCGCGGCAGCCACGACGAGCTGTGGCATTACGTCTGCTGTGGGCCCCGGTCAGAGGGGTACATCAACCGGTTCATGGACTACCCGCTGCTGGCCACCCGGTACCTCTTCTGGGGGAACTACCGGTACAACCTGACCGGGCACCTGCACTGGGCCGCGAACAAGTACCAGCCCGGCCAGGATCCCTTCACGCTCAACTGCCCAGAACACCACAACGCCGATGCCCAGTGCATCCTGCCGCCGGGCGACACCCACGTCCTGTATCCGGGCCAGGGAGCACCCTGGATGTCGGTTCGGCTCGAGGCCCAGCGGGCCAGCGCCGAGGACTACGAGCTGCTGGCCGGCCTGGCCAAGGTCGACAAGGCCGCGGCCGATGCCCTCTGCGCCAGGGGATTCCGCTCCTTCAAGGACGTGGAGTACGACCCGGTGGCCTTCACGGCCATCCACCGCCAGTTGCTGGAGACCGTGTCCCGGCACGGGTGAGTGTTCGACTGTACCAAGCACAGTCAGACAATGGGTACTCAGCCTGCCCTACGAGCTGCGCTACCGTCTGGGCTGGGACCGGGGGCTGCAGGGCGCGGTGCTGGCCCGGGCCGGCCCTGGGCGAGCGGCTGGCCGGCGGGACCCAGCGCCGCTCAGAACGGCTGCCCCACCGCCTCGGTGAGGAATCGCATGAGCGGCGTGGCCGCGCGGCACCGGCGGGGAGATGGTCTCCCTGCTCGGCCTGGGCGGCTTCCACGTCGGCATCCAGCAGGACGAGGCGGAGAGCGTCCGCCTCGTCCGCACGGCCATCGACCAGGGCGTCAGCTTCCTCGACAACTGCTGGGACTACAACGAGGG
>JBAZUN010000114.1:0-14437 GCA_041661365.1 Candidatus Latescibacterota bacterium | reverse complement strand
CCTCCAGGCTCACGCTGACCCCGGTCAGGTTGGTGTCGGAGACCCGCCAGGAGATGCGGCCGCAGCGGTACCGGCTCTCGACCTGGTCCCACTCGTGGAGCCACCGACCCGTGCCGCCGCGCAGGAGGGCCGCGGCCCAGACCCCGGCCACGCCGCGGTCGGTGATCAACCGCAGGAACGGCCGGTCGCCGGCGAGGACCACGCCGTGATCCTTACAGTACAGCGGTCGGTTGTTCAGGCAGGTGCGGTTCCGCCCGACGATCTCGTGACCCTCGGCCTCGTAGCGGAGGGTCGCGGAGGCGAGGAACTCCGGCTCCTTGACCTGTCCCGGCTCGCGCCAGACCGGTTCGGGCGGAGGCCCCCCGGCGGCGGGGATCCATGGACGGGTGGAGGACATGCTCAGCCTCCCGGGTCCACTGGCGTCGTCATCACCTGGTCAACCCCTGTCGCCGCATCCACGCGGCCACGGCCTCGAACCGCTCCAGGGGCACGGGGATCCCGTCGGCGAAGACCCCCAGCACGAAGGCGCTCCGGCGTACCCGCGGGGTCATCAGCTCGTCCAACAGTTCGGGGATACGCTCGACCGGACCGAGGAGCCAGCGATCGGCGGGCAGGGCGCTGATGATGATGTGGTCCTCTCCCAGTACCTCCAGGGCCAGATCCCACGGGGTATCGCCGGTCTGCGGCGGGGTCAGGGCATGCGAGCCGTCCAGACCGGTCTCGCGGATCAGCGGCAGCAGGCCGCGCACGTGGCCGCACATGTGGACCAGGGCGGTCTTGCCCGCTCCCTGCACGATCTCGACGAAGTCCCGCACGTGGGGGCCGTTGAAGCGGCGATAGATCTCCGGACTGATGTAGTAGGTGCTGGTGTTCTCGCACAGGGTGATGACCGGGGTCGCTGCCTGGGCCAGGATGCGGAAGGCCGTCAGCTCCCGCTCGTGGATGACGCCGATCAACGCGGCCATCTCGTCCGGGTGGTCGTGGAGCAGGTAGTAGAACCCCTCGGTGCCCAGGTCGAATTCGAGCAGACGCGGGATCGCCGAGGGACCCCAGAAGCGGGTGTAGATCCCGTCCTCGCCGAGGGCCTCGGTCAACTGCTGGTGACTGACGCTGTCGTCGCGGGCCTCGAAGCGGGCGTCCTCCCACATCTCCCGGTACAGACGCAGCTCGTCCAGGGTGTTGACCAGGAAGCGGACCGGATGGCCGCGACGGAACTCGGCCCGCAGGGCGCCGGCCGGACAGATCAGCTCCCGTCGGCTCTGGTCGCCTTCCGCGTGCCAGCGCTCCTGTACCTTGGCGCCCCACACCAGCGCCGGGGAGGTGAAGGCGTGCGGCATCCCCCACCCGTCGAGCAGGAAGACGTCGCAGCCCAAGTAGCGATAAAGGTCGAGCCCACCCCGTCCCTGCAGCTCGGGGGGCAGTCCGGCCAGGGTGTGCTGGTCGACCAGGATGGTCCAGGAAAGCCGGTCGACCGGTTGGTGCCGGCAGATCGCCAGGAGTCGCTCGCGCCCGGTCATCCCGGTTCTTTACCTCGTGGATTAGGCTCGTCCGACAGGATTTCGCGACCTTACTTCATCCCGAACATCCGCTCCTTGAGGTTGAGGTAATACAGGTAGTCGGCCGGCTTGACGTTGGGCGGGCAGCGGTGGTCGCAGAAGGGGATGTACCCGCCGCGCTCGACCAGGGGGACCAGGGTCTCCATGTAGGCCTTGATCGCCGCCGGTCCCTTGCCCATCTCGATCTTGTCGACGCCGCCCATGATCCGCAGGTCCTTGCCGTATTCCCGCAGCAGCTCGGCCGGGTGGGCGCACCCGTTCACCTCGAACGGGAAGAGGCAGTTGATCCCCCCCTCCATCATACAGGGGAGGATCGGCCGCACGTCGCCGTCGCAGTCGATCCACCACAGCTTGATCCCGGCGGCCTGCAGCTTGCGGGAGATCCGCTTGTACCGCGGCATGACCACGGAGCGGAAGAAGTCGACCGAGACGATCGGGCCGTTCTTGAAGCAGATGTCCTCCCATCCCGAGGCGTAGTCGAAGTCGAGGTGGGGCAGGAGCTGGTCCAGGGCCAGCTCGACGAGCTGGCACGAGGTCTCGACCATGTCCTCGACCATCTCCGGATAGTCGTAGCAGGCGTAGGCCAGCCCCTCGAAGGTCAGCATGTTACGGGTCGTGCCGATCATCGAGCCGCACCCGACCCCCAAGGGATAGTCGCGGTCGGGCGGGTGTTGCCTGCGGATCGCCTCGACGTCGATCTTGCGGGCCGGGTCGTCGAGCCGGAACCGCTCCTCCTTGCACCGCTTCCAGTCTTCAGGGGTGACCACCGAGGCCTGGATGTAGTGGGGGATGGTGTCGTGGCCGTCCAGCGGCACCTCGGCCAGCAGCCCGTCGCCGTTCCGCAGAACCTTGGTCGTGGCCCGAACCTCGACGACCTCGCTGCTGAAGGGAGGGCTCATCCAGACGTTCCCGCCGGCGCCCGCGGTGCGGTCGAAGTTGAAGAACCGGTCGGCCTCGCCGTTGTTGGTGATCCCGTTCTCGACGAACAGGTCCCACTCGTGGAAGTTCTCCTCCCAGTACCCGAACTCCATGTTGAAGCAGCGGTCGATCGGGCGGTAGTGCATCTGGTTGTTGAACCGCTCGCGGTCGGTCATGGTGCCTTTCCACTTGGGCCGGCACGGGACGATGGTCTTCTCGGACATGGTCTTCTCCACGGGCGATGGGGAATGGATGCTGGAGGGTACGGGAGATCCGGTTCAGACGCCAGCAGGCCAGGCGGACGACAATCTGGCCTCCGGGTCGCGGTTTGTCCAGATTTGCCGGGTCCGTCACCCCGGCCGGGGGCAGGGATGCGACACCGGCCACTGCCAGGAGTCCGCCATGATCGACGTGGGCACCACCTGCCAGCTCTTCATCGACGATCACGTGGTCGAGCACCGGGAGGGGCTGGAGCGTCTCTTCCATCCCCCGACCAAGGACCCCGAGCCGGTCATCCTCGCCGACCGGCCCTGGGAGCAGCCCGGCTTCCTCGGGGTCCTGGGCAACTGCGTCTTCTACGACGAGGCCGACGGCGGGTATCGGATGTACTATCAGGCCTATCGCGTCTTCCCCGACCTGTCGGAGTTCCTGCGACCGGCGCTGGCCGTTTCCTCCGACGGCCTCCGCTGGGAGAAGCCCGACCTTGGTCTGGCCGAGGAGGACGGCAGCCGCGCCAACAACCTGCTCTGCAGCGCCGCTGACCCCCGCTGGCAGCGCGACTGGTGGGCCTACAACAACGTGGTGCGCGACCCGCGAGACCCCGACCCCGGCCGCCGGTACAAGGCCTTGGGTCACGGGATCTTCGACCGGCACCTGGGTGGGGCCGCGCGCAGCGGGGTCATCGTGGCCTTCAGCGCCGACGGGCTGCGGTGGACCGAGCCGCCGGAGAACCCGGTGCTGCCCAACGGGGACACCCATACCCTGCTCGGTTGGGACGCGGGGATCGGCCGGTACGTGGCCTACCCGCGCACCAGCCGGCTCGAGGGGTACTGCAGCGACGTGCGCTGGGACCCGGAGCGCCAGGAACTGGTGGCCCGCGGTCGCGGGCCGGCCCGGCGCTGCATCGGCCGGTCGACCAGCGAGGACTTCCTCCACTGGACCGACCCCGAGACCGTGCTGGCCCGCACGCCGGACGACCCGCCCGACTACGAGATCTACGGGATGCCGGTCTACCGCTGCCACGACCTGTACCTGGGCCTGCCTTGGTCCTTCATCGGCGCCGGGTGGGAGCCGCTCGACACCCGGTTGTGCGTCAGCCGCGACGGCCGCTCCTGGCAACCGGTGGGCGGTCAGGAACGGTTCCTGACCCTGGGCCGGCCCGGAGCTCCGGACGACTGCTACGCCGTGGCTGCTGCACCGATCGAGGTCGGCGAGGAGCTGGTCTTCTACTACATGGGGGCTGGCTTTCCCCACGGCAGTCCGTACGCCCGCGAGCGCCGGCGGGAGGCCAGCGTCTGTCGCGCCCGGCTGCGGCTGGACGGGTACGTCTCGCTGGGGTGCCGCTTTGACTCGGGAGGTGAGCTGGTCACCCGGCCCCTGCGATGGGCGGGCCACCGCCTGCGGATCAACGCCGACTGCCGCCGCGGCTGGCTGCGGGCCGAGCTGCGCGACGCCGAGGACCGGCCGATCCCCGGTTTCACCGACGCCGAGTGCGACACCTTCCACGGGGATGCGGTCAGCCACGAGGTCACCTGGGGCGGCCGCGGTGACCTGACCGGCCTCATCGGGCAGCCGCTCCGCGTCCAACTGCAGTTGGGCGACGGGGAGGTCTTTTCGCTGGGGTTCGGGGAGTAGACGAGTCGGGGGCGGGACTTCGAGCGGCATCACGTAAACAGGGAGTCGCGGCTCCATCGCGTGACTCCCTGTTGGCATGGGTGCTTGACATCTGGCTTAAACAATGCCTTGTATATCCTATGCGTCCATCGGTGATGGGCAGAGGTGGAATGCCATGCCAGACCCCAAGGACGACCTTCACGCCGGCCACCGGGTACGCCTGCGGAAGCGTTTCCTTGAGGAGGGCCTTGACCCCTTCGAGGCCCATCAGGTCCTCGAACTCCTCCTGTTCTACGCCATCCCGCGCCGCGACACCAACGACCTGGCCCACCGGCTGCTGCGGCGATATGGCTCGCTGTCGGCCGTCCTCGAAGCGGACCCGACCGATCTGGCGCAGACCGAAGGCCTTGGGGAGGCCGCGGCAACGCTGCTGGCACTCGTGCCCGCGCTGACCCGGCGGTACTCAGTCGAACGAGCCCGTCAGGAACGGCACACCCTGACCACCAGCGAACGCGCCGCCGAGTTCCTGGTGCCCTTCATGGCAGGCAGGACCGAGGAGGTCTTCTACGTCGTGTGCCTCGACGCGCAGTGCCGGGTGATCGTCCCCGCCCTCGTCGTCGAGGGGCTGCCCGACCGGGCCCACGTCGAGCCACGTCAGGCCGTCGAGGTTGCCCTCCGGCACCGGGCTCACTCCGTCATCCTGGCGCACAACCATCCGACCGGCCGGGCCCGACCCACGACCGCCGACCACCGGGCCACCGAGGGCCTGGTCCGGGCCTTCAGCGCCATCGGCATCGCCGTCCAAGACCATCTTATCGTGGCAGGCGAAAGCTGGTACAGCTTCTCCCTGGCCGGCGACCTGCCGAGTGCGGCTCCAGCTCGGTGAGGGGGATTATGAACCGCAGGATGTGCGGCGCGGGCAACAGGAACAACCGAGGGAAGCCCCGATGAAGCTGAAGAAGGCCATCCTACTCATCATGGGGCGCGAGGCGCTCAAGGCCGCCGTGGACGAGCTGGAGCTCGACGGGATCGACCGGCGGAGCGTCGAAGAGATGCGCGCCGGACTTTCGCGGGCCCATCGGGCGACGCCCGGAGCTCTTCTCCAGTACCTGGGCGAGGCCCAAGTCAAGGAGATATGCGACCACATCGGGGTCTCGGCGAAAGGTCGCCGGGCCGCCCTGATCGAGGCCCTGCTTGAGCACGAAGAGGGTAGAGGTCTCCATCGCCGTGGCTCAGCGGCGCGGGAGTTCGCACCCAAGGTCAGGGAGACCCCTCCGCGGCGGCGCCGCGCCGCGGGGAAGGAGCAGGACGACGAAGAGCCTGCACGGTGGATGCGTCCTGAGGAGGTCCAGATGAGCGATCGGCCTGTCGAGGATCCTGCCGCTGTGCGACCGAGCGCGCCTGCCCGGCCGTTCGAGATCACCCGAACCGAGCTGGTCTGGCCCGGCAAGTACGACGAGCACGGCCAGCTCGTGGAGCCGCCCCGCGTCTCCCTGCCCTTTCAGATGATCGAGGTCATCGAGGAGGGCCGTACCTCGCGCGAGGGGCTGCTCGACGCGCAGATGGGGTTGTTCGGCGCCCGGTCCAAGGGGCCGGAGGAGAGCGGCTGGCGGAACAAGCTCATCTGGGGCGATAACCTGCTGGTCGAGGCGTCCCTCCTCAAGGACTTCGCGGGCAAGGTCGACCTGATCTACATCGACCCGCCGTTTGCTATCGGAGCGGACTTCTCCTTTAAAGCTCCCATCGGCGAAGGTAAAGCTGAAGTGCTCAAGGAGGCTTCGCTCCTGGAACAGAAGGCATACAGAGACACTTGGTCTGCCGGCATCCAATCCTACGTCGCGATGATGGCGCAACGCCTCACCGTAATGAGAGACTTATTGTCGCCAGTCGGTAGCCTATATGTGCACTGCGACTACGGAGTCAACAGTCACCTGCGACTTGTGTTGGACGAGTTGCTTGGCCCCGATCAGTTCCGAGCTGAGATCATTTGGAAACGGACATCCGCCCACAGCGATTCATTGACTTATGGGCAGGTTCACGAGTCGATTCTCTTCTACACCAGGCTGGGCGACTACATCTGGAACAACCCAGTGGCGGCTTATGAGGAGTGGTATGTCGAACGTTATTACCGCTACCGCGACAGCGACGGTCGGCGTTTCATGTCGGGTGACCTTTCTGCGTCAGGGCTCTCCGGTGGTGGGTACGAATACACATGGAAGGGGATCAAGGGCATATGGCGTTGCCCCGAGTCAACCATGGCGCGCCTGGATGCAGAAAGCCGGATCTTCTACACCGAGAACGGGGTACCGCGTTACAAGCGTTATCTGGAGGAGATGGAAGGACGGCCCGTACAGTCACTCTGGGACGACATCCAGCCTGTCGTCTCGTGGTCAGACGAGACCACGGGGTATGCTACGCAGAAGCCGGAGGCGCTGCTTGAACGTATCGTAGCCGCTTCGTCCATGCCGGGGTCTCTGGTTGCCGACTTCTTCTGCGGCTCGGGCACCACCGTCACCGTAGCCGAGAAGCTGGGTCGCCGCTGGATCGGCTGCGACCTCGGCCGCTTCGCCATCCACACCACCCGCAAGCGGCTGCTCGGCCTGCGCGTCAAGGACTCCGAGACCGGCGAAGAGCGCGGCTGCCGGCCCTTCGAGGTGCTCAACCTCGGCCGGTACGAGCGGAAGTACTGGCAGGGGATCACCTTCGGCAACGAGCCCCGATCGGGTGAGCAGTCGGCCCTGGCCGCCTATGTCCGCTTCATCCTCGACCTGTACAAGGCCCAGCCGCTCCCGGGCGCCCACGTCCACGGCAAGAAGAGCGGCGCCCTGGTCCACGTGGGCGCGGTCGACGCCCCGGTCACCATCGCCGAGATCGAGGACGCTTCGGCCGAGGCCAAGGCGCTGGGTGGCAAAGAGCTCCACGTCCTGGGCTGGGAGTTCGAGATGGGTCTCCACGATCCCGTGACCCAGTACGTCCGGGCCCAGTACGGCATCGTGGTGCGCCTCCTGGCGATCCCCCGCGAGACCATGGAGCGCCGGGCCGTTGAGGCCGGGGACGTCCAGTTCTTCGACCTGGCCTACCTCGAGCTCGAGGTCAAGCCCGAGAAGGGCGGCAAGAAGGAGCGCGGCATCAAGGTCGTGCTGAAGGACTTCGTCATACCCTCCACCGACCTGATTCCCGACGAGGTGCGCGCCAAGATCCGCAAGTGGTCCGACTACATCGACTACTGGGCCGTCGACTGGGACTTCCGCAACGACACCTTCGTCAACCAGTGGCAGACCTATAGAACCCGCCAGGACCGCTCGCTGGCCGTCGAGACGCCGGTACACGCCTACGACCGACCGGGCGCTTATCAGATCCTGGTGAAGGTCGTGGACATCTTCGGCAACGACACGAGCCATCTGGTCCGCTGGGAGGTGAAGTGAGCCATGGGCAAGTCGCCTGCTGGCGAAAAGACGAGCGTCCTGGCGATCGATCTGCCCGAGATCGCCGAGCGCAACCCGTACACCGCCCCGCGAAGCCACCTCGTCAAGACCGGGGCAGAGTCCTGGGAGGAGAAACCAGGGCGCCGTCCCTCCAAGACGCTGCTGGTGAACCGCATCCGGGAGGCCGTTGACCGGTGGCGGGAGGACGGCTACCCCGGGGCCTCGAGCACCTCCCTGCGGCTGCTGCAATACTGGTTCGAGGATAGCCATCTCGACAAGGACGGCTTCCGCTTCTTCTTCTGCCAGCGCGAGGCCATCGAGACCATCGTCTACCTATACGAGATCAAGGGACTCCGCGACTGCTTCCAGCTCGTCACTAAATACTTTGAGGAACCCCAGGGCACCCAGCTCGAACTGGGCGTGACGACCCGGGGCCAGCGCAAGCTCCGCCGGTATATCCCGGAGATCGCCAAGGAGGCTGAGCAGGATCTGCCCCGGGAGGGCCTCACCCGACTGGCCGTCAAGATGGCTACCGGCTCGGGAAAGACCGTGGTCATGGCCCTGACCATGGTCTGGTCGTACCTGCACCGCCGCCTCGAACCCGGTTCTGACCTGGCGGACAATTTTCTCGTCATCGCCCCCAACGTGATCGTCTTCGAGCGCCTGAAGGTCGATTTCGAGGGAGGGCGCGTCTTCCACGAGCTGCCGCTCGTCCCGCCGGAGTGGCTGACCGAGTGGCAGGTGGACGTGATCCTCCGTGGCGAAGCCAAGATGCCCAAGGCCTCGGGCAGCCTCTTCGTGACCAACATCCAGCAGATCTACGAGCGCGACGCGGAGGACGAGGAGCCGATCAACCCCATCGGGGCGCTCCTTGGGAGCAAGCCCCCGCCCGCGATTCACGCCGCCGTCCCCATGCTCGACCGCGTCCGACTGCTCCAGAACCTCATGGTGCTCAACGATGAGGCCCACCACCTCTGGGACGACACCTTGCGCTGGAACGAGACCCTTCTCGAGCTGGACGACCATTTCCGGCACCAGGGTCCCGGCGGTCTGGTTGCCTGGCTCGACTTCTCCGCCACGCCGAAGAACCAGAACGGCACCTTCTACCCGTGGATCGTCGTCGATTACCCGCTGGCCCAGGCCGTCGAGGATCGCATCGTCAAGACCCCCCTCATCATCCACCAGACCGACAGGAACGACCCGGTCAAGTACGCTCCTGACGAAGCCGGTGACACCTACAACGAGTGGATCGCCATCGCCCTGGCCCGCTGGCGCGAGCACGTCAAGGACTACGGTGCCGTCGGCGAGAAGCCGATCCTCTTCGTCATGGCCGAGACCACCCGGGACGCCGACAGCATCGCCGAGCGCCTAGAACTCGAGGCCGACCTGAAAGGTCGGGTGCTGGTCATCCACATCGACCGGCTCGGGGACGTCAGCAAAAAGGAGGAGGACCAGGTCCGGTTGGCCGCGCGGGAGATCGACCGCGGCAGAAGCAAGTACCGCGCCGTGGTCTCGGTGCTGATGCTGCGCGAGGGCTGGGACGTCCGCAACGTCAGCGTCATCCTCGGTCTGCGGCCGTTCTCCGCCAAGGCGAACATCCTACCCGAGCAGGCCATCGGACGGGGCCTGCGGCTGATGCGCCGAATCCCCATGGGCAACACCCAGGTCCTCGAGCTCATCGGCACCCAGGCCTTTGAGGAGTTCGTCCGCGAGCTGGAGAAGGAAGGCCTCGGGGTGGGGACGGTGCGCACCCCGCCCAACCCCGGGAAACGCATCTACCCGATGGAAGATCGGCGGGGGCTGGACATCGAGATCCCGCGCACCACGGCCCTCTTCGAGCGCGAGTTCAGGAGCATCGAGCGACTCGACCCGCTGGCCCTAGATCCTCTCACCACCGAGGAGAGCCTTACCCCGGAGCAGAAGCAGCGCATCGAGCTGATCCACGGTACCGTGGACGTCACGGTGCACTCGGATGAGATCGAGTTCAACGACGAGAACGTCCCCCCCCCGGAGAGTCTGCTCGCCTCCCTGACCAACCGGGTGATGCGGCGCGCCCGTGTCACCGGTGTTTTTCCGCAGCTCTACCCGATCGTGCGGGCCTACGTCCGCGACCGATGCTTCGGCGGCCGGGTGGAGCTGGACGAGGTGTCGGTACGGAGGGCCTTGAACGACAGCGCCCTCATGGACGGGATCGCCGCGCTCTTCGCTCGTCGCATCGGCGAACTCACCGCCGAGAAGCGACACGTCAAGGTCAGCGGCGACCCGTGGCGGCTCTCCGAAACGCAGGAGTTCTCCTGGCGCCGCCATTTCACGGTCGCCGAGAAGACCATCTTCAACGTGGTGGCGTGCTACAACGCCTTTGAGGCCGACTTTTCGCACTTCCTGGACACGGCACCCGACGTCCTGCGCTTCGCCAAGCTGTGCGAGCACTTCACGGGCTTTCACGTGCAGTACCTGAAGGCCAGTGGGGCTCTGGGCACCTACTACCCGGACTTCGTGGTCGTCCAGCAGGACCGGAACACGGAGCGGTACTGGGTGGTGGAGACCAAGGGCCAGGAGGACGTCGAGGTCCAGAGCAAGGACGAGCAGATGGCGCGCTGGTGCGCCGAGGTCGCCAGGGAGACCGGGACCCCCTGGCGCTATGCGAAGGTGCCGTACCAGTCGTTCCATGGGCGGCGCTTCGGGAGCTTCCAGCAGCTCCTGTTGGTGCTAGCCGGGGAGACGGGACAGATGGTTCTTCAGGTCGAGACACCGATTCTCCCATCGCCCACCGCAGGTTCGACCGGTCCCAACGCCGCGGTCGTTGGCCAGTTCTGGAAGACCTACGGGGATCGCGTCGGGGCACAGGCGGTGGTCCTGTCCAGCCTGCAGGCGCTCGATCCGCAGGAGGTGAAGACCGCCCTCGACCACCGGTTGTCGCTGGAGAGGGCTCCGGCCAGCGCCTTCCTCTTCTTCGTCGACCTCGAGCCCGAAGCGAACTGGGCCCACGCTTGCGCCTATGCCTTCGTCTCCCCTGCAGGAGAGACCGCCTGGTGCCAGGCGGAGTGGCCACCGCGGGCATCGATTGAGTTGAGACTGCAGGGCAGGCCATGACCGGCCAGCCGGCGCGCCGTTGTCTCCTCCTGGCCGGCGGCCTGGATCCTGCCCGCAACTACCCCAGATACGGACACGAGCTGCTGTGGTGGGGGGAGCGGCTGGGTAAAGCCGGGTTCGAGTGCCGGGCCTGTCTCGGTGACGGGACTGCTCCCGAGCCCGTGCCGTCGCCCATCAGGTTGGCGAGTGCCCGTCGGGCCGAGGTGATCGCGGCCCTGGGCTGGTTGAGCGCACTTGGCGAAACCGACCTGGGCCTGCTGGTGGTGTCGAACCACGGGGATCGCTCCGGGATCTGCCTTTGGGGGCCTGACCTTCTCACCTGCGAAGAGCTGATGCAGGTCCTCAGTTCGGCGAAGGGAACCCTGGTGCTGGTGATGGGCCAGTGTCATGCGGGGGTCTTTGGGCCGCTGGCTGGCCCCAAGGTGGTTGTCCTGACTGCGTGCGCGGACGACGAGCGCTCCTGGGCCTGCCCGGCTCCTCCTGGCCTGGTGTATGACGAGTTCCTCTATCAACTCGGAACCGCCCTATTCAGCGCACCCGCCGATGCACCACAGCCCGCGCCTGCTCGCCGCCCGCTGTCCCTCCAGGATGCGTTTCACTGGGCCCGTGCTCAGGACCGACGTCAAACCCCGCCGGCCCAGGAGACCCCCATGATCTTCGATCCGGCCGGACTCGCACCTGGAATCACCCTGTAACAGGTGTGAGTTGCCGGCATTTCCGGCCGTGGTGCAGCTACCGAAGGTCTGAGGTTCGGCAACTCAGGATCGGTGCGGACAGTCTTCGAGCGATTGCCATACCAGGAGGGTTCCAGCCAGACGTCCGCCCCCAACGACAACAGGGAGTCGCGGGCCTGACGCCGCAACTCCCTGTCTGTATTGGTGCGCCCAGCAGGACTCGAACCTGCGACCCGCTGATTAAGAGTCAGCTGCTCTACCAACTGAGCTATGGGCGCATATCGGGCGGGTGAAAATAGCCCCCGACCGGCAGGTTGTCAAGGCAGCGGAACCCGCCTCGTGACCCTCGTGACCGGCCGCGTTCCAGGTGGCAAGGGGGTTCTCGGACCGCCCCTCTTACCTTGACTTTTGCATAGACGTGGCGTAGACTAAATCGCTATTTCGAGCGCACTTCCGAGCGCATTCCCCCATCCCCGCGGCGCATGGCTGACCGGCTTCCCAGGCTCGAGAAGGCGTATCGCGAGAACCCCGATGTGCCGCTCTTCGCGCGGCTGGCGGATCTCTATCTGCGGCGCGGCCGGGTTCTCAACGCCCTCTCCCTGTGCGAGAAGGGGTGCGAGCGGTTCCCCCGGTATCCCACCGGATATCTGGTGCTCAGCCAGTGCTACGAGGCGCGCGGCGCCTTGGAGGCGGCCCGGCGGGCCATGGGCAAGGCCCTGTTGCTGGACCCGGAGAATCCGGTCGGGTTCAAGCGGCTGTCCCGCATCTACCAGAATCTGGGCAAGCCCGACCTGGCCCTGAAGAGCCTGAAGCGGGCGGCCCGGTTGGACCCGCTGGACCCTGAGCTGGGCGAGCGGCTCGATCAGCTCAACTACCTCCTGCGGCGCGGCTCGGTGGTCGAGGCCCCGGAGGCCTTCGACGTGCTGCCCCAGGAGGTGGTGGAGACCACCTCCGAGGAAGTGGATCTGCTCGAATCGGCGCCGGCAATGCCGGCCGTGGTACCGGCCGAACCCGGGCCGGTGGACCAGAGCGACGGGCAGATCGAGGAGGCGCTCGAGGAAGTCCCACCGCCAGCAGCCGTGGTCGCCGAGGTCGCCGGTCAGGTCGAAACGCTGCCGCTCGCGGAGATCGAGAAGCTCCCCGAGGACAGCGTGGAGGAGGTCGCTCCGGACGAGCCCGCGGCCCCGGCAACGGCTCAGGTGACCGAAGCGGTCCTCGCTGTCGAGGTCTCCGTCGCGACCGAAGCCTTCGAGATCGCCTCGCTGGCCGACGAGGCCTTCGGTGGCTCGGTGGCGGCAGCGTCGGACCAGGAACCCGAGGTCGTCGAGAGACCGGAAGAACCGCCGATCCTGGTTGCCGAGCCGGCGTCCACGGTTCAGCCGGTCGAGCCGGTGTCGGTTCCGGAGACCGTGGCCGAGGTCGCCGAGCTGGAAGAGGTGGCGCCCGCTCCATCTGCTTCGGCAACGATGTCGGACCTGGCCGAAAGCCTGCAGGCCGTGGCCGTGCCAGAGTCGGTCACCGGCCCTGACGTTCCCTTTGCCCCGCGCCAATCCGATTCGTCCGAGCCGGCGATGGGCGGCGTGGCACCGCGGGACGAGGAGGAGCTGGTCCGCCTCCTGCACGAGATCGAGGAGCAGGAGCCGCTGCCGGCTCCCCCCGTCGAGGTGCCGCCCGAGCCGGAGCCGGAGGCGCCCGCGGAAGAGCCGACCGACGAGAGACCCGCGGGGGTCACCATCGCCACGGCCACCCTGGCCGAGATCTACCTGAAGCAGGGGCTCGCGCAGCGAGCCATCCAAACCTATCGCCAGATCCTGGCGCACGATCCGGGGAACGAGGCTGCCCGCAAGCGGCTGGCCGACCTGGAGCACGGCGGCAGGAACAGGTCCTGAGAGGAGAGACCGCCGCCGCTATGGCAGACACCACGAATTTCCGCAACGGCTTCACCATGCTCCTGGACGGTGAGCTGATGACCATCGTCGAGTTCCAGCACGTCAAGCCGGGCAAGGGGACCGCCTTCGTGCGGACCCGGCTCAAGAACGTCCGGACCGGGGCCGTGCTCGAGCGCACCTTTCGTTCGGGGGACAAGGTTGAGGACGTGCGAGTCGAGAAGCGGGAGATGCAGTACCTCTATCCCGAAGGCGACCTCTATAATTTCATGGACCTGCAGAGCTACGAGCAGCTCGGGATCTCCGAGGAGATCATCGGCAAGGCCGCCAAGCTGCTCAAGGAGAACGAGCACGCCTACGTGCTCATCGCCCTTGACAAGCCGATCGGCGTCGAGCTGCCCAACTTCGTCAGTCTGCGGGTGACCCACACCGAGCCGGGGATCAAGGGGGACACGGCCACCGGCGCGGTGAAGCCGGCGACGGTCGAGACCGGGGCCCAGGTGCTGGTTCCCCTCTTCGTCAACCGCGGCGACCTGCTCAAGGTCGATACCCGCACCGGCGAGTACGTGGAACGGATGTAGCGGCTCGACGCGTGTCTGGAGGTCAAGTGAACGAAGCCAGGCTGAGGAAGCTGCTGGAGATCTTCGCCACCAGCGACGTTGACGAGCTCGAGGTGGAGCACGGCTTCTGGCGGGGCACGCGGGTTCGCCTGGTGCGGCGCTCGACCGCGGCGACTCCCGCCCCGCTGCCGGTAGCCGCCGCGGGACCGACGCCGGCCTCTGCCCCGGTCCCCGTGGACGAGCCCGGGGAAGACCTGCACGTCTTCGCCGCCCCGATGGTCGGTACCTTCTATCTGGCCGCCTCGCCCGAGGCTGAACCCCTGGTCCGCGAGGGGGACCGGGTCCGAGCCGGACAGATCCTGTGCATCATCGAAGCGATGAAGATCATGAACGAGGTGCCCGTCGACGTCGACGGCGAGGTGGTGGCGGTGCTGGTGGGGAACGCCGAGCCGGTGGAGTTCGGCCAGCCGCTCTTCCGGCTGCGACGGAGCT
>JBAZUN010000113.1:0-14481 GCA_041661365.1 Candidatus Latescibacterota bacterium | reverse complement strand
GGCCGGCGCCGACGGCTTCAGCTGCGACGCGCCTGACCTGCCCGTGGGACCGACCAATCTGGTGGTGCGGGCCCGCGAGGCCTTCCGGGCCCGGTGGCCGGGAGCGAGGCGGCCGGTGCAGCTCCACCTGGCCAAGGAGATCCCGGTGGGGGCCGGCCTGGGGGGGGGGAGCGCCGATGCGGCGGCCGCGCTCCGGCTGCTCAATCGCCTTTACGGAAAGCCGCTCACCGGCCAGGAGCTGCAGGAGGTGGCGGCCGCGATCGGCTCCGACGTCCCCTTCCTGCTCACCGGCGGCACGGCCCGGATGGCCGGCCGGGGCGAGGTGCTCGAGCCGCTGGGATGGACCGCCCGGGTGTGGTACGTGCTGGTCTATCCCGGGGTTGCCGTCAGCACGGCCTGGGCCTACGGCCAGGTCTCGCCCGGGTTGACAACCCCGACGCCCTACCTTAACTTCATCAACTCTTTGAGCGGCGGGTCCGTTCACCACGATACCCTCTTCGCCGTGCTGGAGAACGACTTCCAGCGAGTGGTAGAACGCGCCTATCCCATCGTCGCACACGTGCGATCCCTGATCAGCCGGACCGGAGCACGGGTCAGTTCCATGTCGGGCAGCGGATCCACGGTATACGGGGTTTACGACGACCGGAACGCCGCGGTCCAGGCTCAGCGGGAGCTGGAAGCGCAGGGGTACCGGTCTTTTTTGTGCCATCCCGCACCCGGGGCATGAGGCGCCGGCCGGGGTTGGCCTTGTCTGGGTGCCCGGTCGTTCAACTGGTAGGACAACGGATTTTGGGTCCGTGTATCAAGGTTCGAATCCTTGCCGGGCAGCCAAATCATCGAATCCGCGCGGCTAGCGCGCGGGAGGTCGGCCACCGGTAGGCGGTCGACGGCGGGCCGCCCACCTGGCCCGCGGCGATACCCGCGGCCGCGCCCCCATTCAGGAGATCTACTATGCCAGTAGTACCGCTCAAACTCCAGCCCCGAGAGCAGGTCGCGCTCAGCCTCCAGTCCCGCCCCGAGCGGGGCAAGGGGCCGGTGGGTCGGGTCCGCCGGACGCAGGGGTTGCTGCCGGGCATCCTCTACGGCCACAAGCAGGAGCCGTTCGCCTTCAAGACCGAGGCGCGGGCCCTGGAGCGGATCTTCAGCCACTACGGCCAGAACGCCCTGTTCCTGCTCTCCTTCGAGGACGGCGGGCGCACCCCGGAGCAGGCGATCGTCCGCGACGTCCAGTACCACAAGGTCCGGGGTGCCATCACCCACCTCGACCTGCTGCGGATCGATCCCTCGGAGAAGGTCCGGATCAGCGTGCCGCTGCACACCACGGGGATTCCGGTGGGGGTGCGCCTCAACAGCGGCGCCTTGCAGCACTCGATCACCCATCTGGACATGGAGTGCGTGGTGTCCGAGATGCCGGCGGCGATCGAGATCGACATCACCGACCTGGACGTGGGCGACAACCTCCACGTCGCCGATCTGCTGTCCCAGGAGCCGCGGATCGTCACCGACGCGGAGATCGCCATCGTCAGCGTGCTGGCGCCGCGGCTGGTGGTCGAACCGACCGTGGCCGAGGCCGAGGGTGAGGCGGCCGAGGGTGAGGCGGCCGAGGCGGCGGCCGGCGGCGAGGAGCAGGGCAAGGCCCAAGAGTAACGGGCGTTGCGGCTGGTCGTGGGCCTGGGTAATCCCGGCGAGGAGTACGCCGGCACGCGGCACAATGTCGGGTTCATGGTGGTCGAGGCCTTGGCCGCCGCGGCGGTCAACCGCTGGCGCGCCGATCCCGACTGCCAGGGGTTGCTGGCCGAGGCCGTGGTGGCCGGAGCTCCGGTCGTCCTGCTCAAGCCGCAGACCTACATGAACCGCAGCGGCCTGGCCGTGGTCGTCGTGCACCGGCGGCTGGCCTGTCCACCCGAGGAGGTGCTGGTCGTGCTGGACGACTTCCTCCTCGAGTTCGGGCGCCTGCGATTCCGCCGGGCCGGCAGCGACGGCGGCCACAATGGCCTGGCCTCGGTGCTGGCCGAGCTGGGCAGTACCCAGGTCCCGCGGCTGCGCCTGGGGATCGGGGCTCCCCCACCGGGGGGCGATCCGATCGACCACGTCCTGGAGCGGTTCGGGACCGAGGAGCCGGTGGCGGAGCTGGTCGCCCGCGCGGCCGAGGCGGTCGGGTTCTACGCCCGCGAAGGGATGGACGCCGCGATGAATCGCTACAACGGCAGTTGAGGACTTCCGCGGGGCTCGCCGGACGGCGGCTCCCAACACTCGAGCAGGTGGAGATGAGAAACTACGAGCTCGTCTGCATTATCGACCCCCAGGTCGGCGAGGCCAAGTTCGACGAGACGGTCGAACGGTACGACGCCTACCTGAAGGCCAACGGCGCCGAGGTGGCCAACATCGATCGGTGGGGGCTGCGCCAGTTGGCCTATCACTCGGCCAGCCTGAAGAAGCGGCGACAGGGGTATTACGTGCTCTACCAGTTCCGCGGCGAGCCGACCCTGATCCGGCCGTTGGAGCACGACCTCAAGCTGGACGAGGCGGTGCTGCGGTACCTCCTGGTGGCGATCGAGGGCGAGTTCCTGCGGGTGCCGCAGCTCGCGCCGGAGAGCATCATCTACGAGGGGTCGCGCAGCCGCGACCGCGGCGGTCCAGGGGATCGCGGCGGCCGGGGAGATCGGTACCACGGCCGCGGCCGGGGGGACCGCGACGAGCGCGAGCGGACCTCGCCCCGCGAGGAGCCGGCCGCCGAGTCTGCCGAGGCCGTCGAGGTTGCGGCACCGGCCGAGGCCGAGGAGCCGGGGGTCTGAGCCAGGGCCCGGGGCCCCTGACCAGAAGGAACCCGACCGATGGTGCTGCTGGCCTGCGTGGCCCTGATCGGGGCGATCCTGCTGGCGGCGGTGCGCTTCGGCGCCCGTTACCTGCTGCCGGTGGCCCTGCTGGTCAGCTTCGGAGCCGGGGCCCTGCTAGGACCGGTGGCCAGCCTGGCCCCGTTGATCGGCCTGCTGGCCGGGATTCAGGTCGAGCGACAGCGGCCGTACGGCGCGGTGGTGGCCATCGCCGCGGTGCCGGCCGTTTTCCTGAGCGTCTGGCTGCTGCTGATCCAGGATCAGGCCGGCCGCGAGGCCCTGGTGGCCGAGGTCACCGAGCAGCTTCAGGGTCTCGGTCTCCAGGCCGGGGGTGGCGATCCCGCGTTGCGGGAGGTGGTGGCGGTCGTGGCCCGGGTTCAGCCGGGTCTCGAGTTCCTCTCGCTCCTGCTGGCCGCGGTACTGGGGTACGGGATCAGCAGCCGGATCGCCGGTCGGCTGGGGGTGTCGCTGCCGGCCGGGGTGCCGTTCCGCTGCTGGCGGCCGTGGGACGAGCTGATCTGGGTGGCGATCGCGGGTCTGGGCCTGGGTCTGATCGGCAGCGGCCTGGCCGCGGAGTTGGGCCTGAACCTGCTGCTGGTCATGGTCGTGCTCTACGCGGTGCAGGGCCTGGCCCTGATGCGGTTCCTGGCCTGGCGGCGCGGGATCCCGCGGTGGCTGGAGGTTCTCTTCTACACCGCCTTGCTGCTGGCCTCGGGGATTGCCCTGGTGGTGGTGGCCGGGCTGGGGCTGTTGGACACGTGGTTCGACTGGCGGCACCTTCGGCCGGCAGAGGTTCCGGGCGAGACCGACGGGTGACGGGCGGCGATCGGACGGGGTGCGCCTTCTCTCACAGTGGAGGAGTGGTACGGTGAAAGTCATCCTGCTGAAGGACGTGGAGGGGTTGGGTCAGGCCGGTGAGGTGGTCCGCGTGGCACCGGGGTTCGCGCGCAACTTCCTCATCCCTCAGCGCCAGGCCCTGGTGGCCACCGACGCCAGCGTCGCCCAGTTCGAATCGCGGCGCCGGCAGAACGAGGCGGTGGTCGAGCGGGAGCGTCGGGCCGCCGAGGTGCTGGCCAAGCAGTTGGAGAAGGAGTCCCTCACGGCGCAGGTGCGGGTGGGCGAGGAGGACCGGCTGTTCGGGTCGGTCACGGCCCAGAACATCGCCGAGCTGCTGGCCGCAAAGGGACTCGAGGTGGACCGACGCCTCATCGACCTGGAAGAGCCGATCCGCGCCCTGGGCGTGTACAACATCAACGTACGGCTCCATTCCCAGGTCACCGCCGTGGTCAAGCTCTGGGTCGTGAAGGAGTAATACCGGTCAGGAGCCGGTCTGCGGCCCAAACGGGATACGCGGACAGGCTCCTGATAAACCGGCCGCGGTTCTACCTCTTGACCGGCGGCAGGGCCGGGACTACTCTCCCGGGGTAGCGGTCGCGGCTGGTGCGCGCCGCGGCCCGGTCCGTGGCCGCCCGGCCATGAGGCTCGGCCCTGGGGCACCCGCCAGCCTGCCGGCCGCCTCGGGTACGTCCCCGCGACCCAGCCCCCCGGGCCAGGTCACCCCCATCTCCGGGGCTCCTCGCATGATCTGGCTGTTCTCCGTGCTCTCCGTGATCCTGGTCACCATCATGGTGCAACTGCTGCTGGTGTACCAGAAGCGGTCCTCGGAGCTGCGGTTCCGCCAGGATCCCCTGCGGCGACGGATCCGCGAGCACCGCCGCGCCATGGAGGAGGCCACGGCCAAGATCCGCCGTTCGGCCACCCAGCGGACAGAGGAATTGGAGTGCGAGCTGGGAGCCCTGCGCGAAAGTCGGGACGGGTCGGGGAAGACCCTCGGTCTTCTGGAGGCCGAGGTCTTCGGCCGGGATCGCCCCGGCGAGGCCGCCGCGGCCGAGGAGGAATCGTCGACCGCGGAATCCCCTGAGCCGGTACCCGACGCGACCGCCGATCAGCGGGCGGCGCTGCGCGAGGTCCGGCACCGCTGCGACGACGTGGACAGCCAGCTTGCGGCCCTGCGGCGGGAGATCGAGGCGGTGCGCCGGTCGATCAACCGGATCGAGGCCCGGGTGCAGCGCCACCTGGGCGGGCGGCCCGACAAGGGGGCGCCGGCGTGACCGGCATCCTCATCGCCGTGGCCATCGTCCTGGTGATCGTGACCCTGGTGGTCCGGGATCAGACCGAGTTCAAGCTGGGGCGGCTGCGCGGCCAACTGCTGGCCCTGCGTTCAGAGGAACAGCGCCTCGGCGAGGACCGCGTCGAGCTCGAGCGGCTGGTGGCCCAGACCGCGGAGGCCCTCATGCGCGCCGACTCCCGGCTGCGCGCGGTCACCGCCGCCGCCGCCGAGCTGACCGCGGCCGTAACCCGGTTGACCGGAGACGCTGGACCAGACCAACCCCCCTCGACCGAACCCGCGACCGAGCCCGCGGCAGATCCCGCGCCACCCGATCCCGCCTGATCCCCACGGCCGGTTCCGCGTTGCTCAGGACCGGTCGGTCCCGGCCAATTGATAGAGCAGGGCCGCCGCGGTGCGGACCCCGGCGTGGAAGCCGGCCAGGGAGAAGCGCTCGTTCGGCCCGTGCCAGTTGTCGGTGAGCTGGCCGAAGCCGACCAGCAGGACCGGGGCGCCGGTACTGCTGGCC
The DNA here is from genome assembly GCA_041661365.1 of Candidatus Latescibacterota bacterium. Classification (GTDB taxonomy): domain Bacteria; phylum Latescibacterota; class UBA2968; order UBA8231; family UBA8231; genus CAITNQ01. The sequence continues at coordinate 9,011 of JBAZUN010000113.1, read as the reverse complement.
AGGTCGCCGGCAATGGGGATCGAGCCCCCTTCGCGCACCAGCACCGGCTTGCGGCCGAACCCGGTCTCCAGGGCGCGCAGGGCCGGCTCGACCAGGGGGTGGTCGAGCTCCAGGGTGTAGGGGGCGGCCAGGTGCGACGGACCGAACTCCACCCGGGCCGACCGCGGCACCTGGGCCCGCAGGAACGCCTCCAAGCCGGCCTGGATCCGCTCGGGCCGCTGGTCGGGGACCAAGCGGCAGGAGAGGGTGGCCGAGGCCTGGGCCGGCACCACGGTGCGCGGACTGCCGCCGGCCAGGCTGTGCACGTCCAGCGAAGGCCGGATCCACCGCCGCTCCAGCAGGGAGAACCCTTCCTCGCCGGCCAGGGGCTCCACCCCCAGCCCGGTCAGCAGGTCGGCAGCGCTTCCCTCCAAGGCCCGATACAGGGCCCGCTCCCGGGTCGAGGGCAAACGGACCTCGTCGTAGAACCCCGGCACCAGCACCCGACCGGCCTGATCGGTCAGGGCCGCCAGGGCCCGGACCAGCAGGTGGTTCGGGTTGGGAACCAGCCCGCCGAACAGCCCCGAGTGGAGATCCTGGGACGGCCCGTGCACGGTCATCCGGGTGAAGACGATACCGCGCAGGCCCAGAGTCAGGGACGGCTGTCCCGGGCCGTGCATGCCGGTGTCCGAGATCACCGTGCAGAGGATCCTGCCGAACGGCTTCAAGCCGCCGTCGGCAAGGAACCGGGCCAGACCGCGGCTGCCGCACTCCTCCTCTCCTTCGAGCAGGAAGACCAGGTTGACCGGCAACTCCCCCTCGACCGCCAGCACGGTCTCGGCCGCCTTGAGATGGGCCCACAGTTGGCCCTTGTCGTCGCTGGCGCCCCGGCCGATCAGGTGGCCGTCCTCCTCGACCGCGGCGAACGGGTCATGTTGCCAGGCCGAGGGCTCAACCCCTTGAACGTCGTAGTGACCGTAGACCAGAACCGTGGGCCGGTCCGGGCGGAACGCCGTTGGGTGGGCCAGCACCAGGGGGTTGCTGTCGGCCGTGGCCTGCACGGTCCGGGCCGTCAGCCCGCACCGGGTCAGGTCCTCGACCAGGAAGGCCGCGGCCCGGGCCACCTCAGCCGCTGCGGCCGGGTCGTCGCCGGTGCTGATGCTCGGGATGCGGACGAACTCCTTGAGCTGGCTGATAAAGCGCGGGAGCTGGGCATCGATTCGGGTGAGCGTCTCTTCCAGGGCCATGGCGTCTCCTCACGGGGCGCGGCCGGCAAGACCCGGCGGGTTTGGGCTTGCTCGATTGCCTGCAGATGGTTACGCTTGCAGCCGGAGCCGGTCTGCGAGGTCGTCCGGGCCGTGCGGGCGGGTGCCCCTCTGGCCACACGGGATGGCCCCGCAGCCGTGGCAATCTAAGGCCGGCGGACCGGTTGTAAAGGCAAGGCCGTCCCGACCTGCCCCGGCGGGGATCGGCCCGGCCACCCAGGTCTTCGGGAGAGCGAGGTCATGGACAACTGGGTCTGGTGGATCCTCACCTGCGGCTTCAGCCTCTACTTCGTCATCCTGCTCCTCGAGTTCAACCGTCCGGCCCAGAAGCTCATGGAGCAGATCGATAACCAGGAGATCCGGCGCCAGGACATGGAGCGCCGCCTGGAGCGGGCCCAGGAAGAGACCACCGAGCTGCGCGCCCATCTGGAGGAGCTGCAACTGCGCTGGGATGATCTGGACGAGCGCCGCAAGGACATCCTCCCCGAGGCCAACTCCCGGCTGATGATCAAGATCCCGGCCGGCCCGTTCACCATGGGAGGCCGGGAGGAGGACACCCCCCGCAACGAGGGGCCGGTGCACACCGTGTACATGGCCACCTATTACGTGGGCCGTTTCCCGGTCACCAACATCGAGTACCGGGAGTTCGTGCAGTGCACCGGTCATCGGTCGCCGATCCACTGGCAACGGGGGACCTACCCCACCGGCACCGGTCAGCACCCGGTGGTCAACGTCTCCTGGCCCGATTCCCAGGCCTACGCCCAGTGGCGCGGCGCCCGTCTGCCCAGCGAGGCCGAGTGGGAGAAGGCCGCGCGCGGCACCGACGAGCGGCCCTACCCCTGGGGCACGCGCTTCGTCGAGGAGGAGAAGTGCAACTGCAATAACAATGTGGGGATGACGACCGCGGTCAACGAGTATCCCGAGGGCCGCAGTCCGTACGGAATCTGGGACATGGCCGGCAACGTCTTCGAGTGGTGTTCGGACTACTACGACGAGGAGTACTACAAGACCAGTCCCGGATCCAACCCCAGGGGGCCGGAGGGCGGGCAGGAGCGGGTGGTCCGCGGGGGGTGCTTCTCGGAGACCCGGGCCAGCGTCCGCACCACCGCGCGGTTCGGCGTGTCCGAGCTGGTGACCCGCGACAACCTGGGCTTTCGCATCGCCATGGATGCCTGAGCCGGAGGGCCAGCAGGACGGTGACGGGGATGCTTGCCGAGGTCTGGAGAGCGTACGAGGACAACGAGCTGAGCCACAGCGCGGCGCACCACCTGATGGCGATCCACGAGCTGCGCGCCGGGTACGGGTACGCCCGGGTGTCCGACGTGGCCAAGCACCTGCAGATCACCAAGGGGAGCGTCTCCGCGGCGATGAAGCTGCTCAAGGAGCGGGGGTACGTGCAGGAGGACCACAACCGCTTCCTCGAGCTGACCGCCAAGGGGCTGACCGTGGTCCGCGACACCGAGGCCACCCGCCAGGTGGTGGAGCGCTTCCTCAGCGACGCGTTGGGGATGGACGACGACGACGCCCGGATCGACGCCTGCAAGGTGGAGCACCTGCTCAGTGCCGACGCGCGGGCCCGGCTGGTCGGCTTCCTGCGCAGCCTGTTCTCCGGCGCCCCCAGCGCCCAAGCCTTTCTCGACGAGTTTCGCCACCGCCGTCCCGACGCCATCCCGTTGTCCGCCGAGGGAACGGCCGAAGGCGCGGCGCCGCTGCCGGAGGACCGATGACGGCCGTTTGCCGCCGTCCTGCCGGCCGCGTCCGATCCACCGTGGTGAGGGCCGGCGGTTGAGCGGTCCGCGCGCCTTTGTCCGCAACCAGTTTCTGCCGCTCGGCCTGGTGGTGGCGGCCGTGGCCGGTCTGGCCTGCCCGGGGCCGGGACGGTTCATGGCCACACTGCCCACCCAGCACGTGGCGGTCAGCGTCATCTTCCTCTGCTCCGGGCTCCTGCTGCGCACCGACGAGATCCGGGCCGCGCTGGCCGCCTGGAAGGCCACCCTGTGGGGGGCCGTGGCCATCCTGCTCATCACGCCGTTCATCGGCGCGGTGATCGCCTTCCGCCTCCCCCTGGCCCCTCCGTACCAGTTGGGCCTGGCCCTGTTCTGCTGCATGCCGACCACCCTCTCCTCGGGGATCGCCCTGACCGGTCAGGCCCGGGGGAACGTGGCCCTGGCCGTGCTCCTGACCGCCCTGACCAACCTCGTGGGGATCTTCACGGTGCCGTTCCTGCTCACCGTGTTGATGGGAACCCTGAGCGAGGTCGAGCTGTCGGCCGGCGAGCTGCTGGGGCAACTGATCCTGTCGATCCTGGTCCCCCTGGCCGCGGGCAAAGGCCTGCGGCGCTACGTTGGCCCCTGGGTCGAGCGCCGGCGGTACCGGATCGGCCTGGTCAGCAACGTGGCCCTGATCTCGGTGCCGTGGATGAAGTTCAGCCAGTCCTCCGAGGCCCTGGCCCGGATGGCCGTGGCGGTGCTGGTGGGGATCGTTGCGGCCGGGCTGCTGATCCACGGCCTGTACCTGGCCTTCAACCTCATCACCACCAGGGTCCTGGGGTTCCCGCCGCCGGTCCGCAAGGCGGTGGTCTTCCTGGCCAGCCAGAAGACCCTGCCGGTGGCCCTGACCGTGCTCGCCTTTCTGCCGGTGCCGGAAGCAGTCAAGGGACTGGTGGCCATCCCCTGCGTCACCGCGCACCTCAGCCAGATCTTCGTCGACGCGGTGATCGCCACCCGCTGGGGCCAGGCCGGCCCCGGCCCTGACCCGGCCTGATCCCGGTCGCGGGCGAAAGGCCGCCGGCATGCAGACCACCGACGGGCAGTTGGTCTTCTCGGCCGCGGACGGGGACGGGCCGGTGCAGGTGGTCGACGAGGGACCGCTGCGGACCCTCCACTTCGGCAGCGCGGCCCGGCAGAGCACCATGTTCGCGCAGCGGCCCTGGGAGCTGGCCCTCGCCTACAGCCAGCGCATGGTCCTGCCCCTGCTCTTCGTCGCCCCGGTCCGCGCGGTCCTGGTGCTCGGAATGGGAGGCGGGTCCCTGCCCAAGTTCCTGCTCCACGCCCTGCCCGAGTGCCGCGTCGACGCGGTGGAGAAGCGGCCCCTGGTGATCCGCGTGGCGCGGGAGTTTTTCCAGGTGCCGGACGATCCCCGCCTGCGCCTGATCGAGGACCGGGCCGAGCGCTTCGTGACCACCACCGACCAGCGCTACGACCTGGTCCTGGTCGATCTGCACGACCGGGAGGGGATGGCCGAGGCCGTGGGCACGGCCGATTTCCTGGCCAACTGCCACGACCTGCTGACCCCGGGCGGGGGTCTGGCGATCAACCTGTGGGCCGGCGCCAGAGCGACCCTCCTGCGGCGTCTCGAGCAGCTTCTCGAAGAGGCGTTCGCGGGTCGCGTCCTGCACTTGCCCGTGCCCCGCAAACAGAACACCGTGGCCCTGGCCCTGACCGGCCCGTTTCCCCGGCCTGACGAGCCGGCCCTGAACCGACGGGCAGCGGCACTGCAGGCGGCCCTGGGACTGCCCATCACCGAGATGCTCCACGAGCTGACGAGGCACAACCGCCACTGGTCGTGACCCGAGGAGGGAGGAAGCGCGTGACGAAGAGTCAACTCACGCCCGAGGAGGTGGCCGCGTTTCAGCGCGCCACCGAGCAACTGCTGGAGCAGACCGGATTCCGGGTGCAGCACGGGCCGCTGCTAGCCCTGGCCCGGCAGGCCGGGGCCCGGGTCGACGAGGCCAGCGGTCGCGTCCGCCTGCCGGCGACCCTGCTGCGCGAGCTGCTGTCCCAGGCACCGCGGCAGTACCAGATCGCCGGTCCGACCGGCCGGCGCTGGACCGTGGGCGGGCCGGAGCGTCACTGTCTGGCGATCGTCACCGACCCGTGGATCGTCGACCGGGACAGCGGCCTGCCGCGTCATCCCTGCCTGGCCGACGTGCAGCGCCACACCCGCATCGCCCAGCAGCTCGAGGCGGTGGCGGCGATCAGCCTGATGGACTACCCGGTTACCGACGTGGACGGTCCCCACTCCAGCCTGCGCGCGCTCGAGGCCCACCTGCTGGAGCACGACAAGCACCTCTACGTGCTGGCGGCCTCGGCCGAGCGGTTCAAGCGCTGGCTGCGGCTGGCACCGGTGCTCACCGGTGGCGCGCCCCTGCTGGGCAGCCGCCTGCTCACCGTGGGCGTGGCAGTCCTCTCCCCCCTGACCCTGACCCAGGACAACGGCGAGCTCCTCCTGACGGCCTGCGGCCACGACCTGCCGGTGGTGCCGACGGTCTGCCCGATGGCCGGCACCACCGCCCCCTTCACCAAGGCCGGGACCCTGCTGCAGGCCAACGCCGAGGTGGTCTTCCTCGCGGCCCTGACCCAGATCGCGCGGGCCGGCAATCCCTACCTTTACGTGATGGGACCGTCCCGCACCGACATGCGCACCGGCGAGGATCTCTACTACACCCTGGACAAGGTCCTCTGGAAGCAGGCCAGCGTGCAGTTGGGGAAGGCCTACGGTCTGCCGACCGCGGTCGAGTGCGGCGGCACCACCACCTGCAGATACGACCTGCAGAGCGGGGCCGAGGGGCTCCTCTTCATGCTCGCGGCCTGGGCCTCGGGCGCGGATCTGCTGGCCGGGATCGGCTCCTGCGGCAACGCGGTGAGCATGTCCGGCGAGATGATGCTGGTGCAGACCGCCTGGCTGGCCGCGGCCCGCTTCCTCGGCGAGGGGCTGACCGCTGACCTGGGTCAGGCCCTGGCCAGTCTGCAGGAACGGGGGCCGGGCGGTCAGTTCCTCGACGATCCCGAGACCCTGGCCCGCCTGCGCACCGGGGAGTTCTTCGACCACCCGCTCTTCGACTACGAACACGGGCACCAGGGTGGTCCGTCCATGGTGGAGCGGGCCCGGGCCCAGGCCGACGCCCTGGTGGCCGGGCACCGGTCGCCCATTCCCGAGCCGGTGCAGGAGGGGATACGGCGGTTCTTCCGGGAGGAACTGGCGGGCTGAACCGGCGCGATTCGAGCGGCAGTCCGTCAAGCTGGCCGCTCGAAGGGGTCTGTTCTGCCGGGGGAGTGCCAAACAACGATGGCGCCTTCGTCCTCGCACGCACTCCGCGGCACTCGCGGTCAGCGTGCCGGCCTGGTCGCGGTCGGACTTCGCCTGGCCGCGCTCTGGGGTCTGCTGGCGGTCTCCTGGGTAGGGCCTTCCCCGGCGGCAGCCGGGTGGACGCTGGCCGGCGTGGTTCACGAGGCCGAAACAGGCCAGGCCATCGCCGACGCGCCCATCCGCCTCGAGGGCGTCGGCCGGGTGGCGACGCATTCCGATTCGGCCGGTTTCTTTCGGTTCTCCGTGGACGCCTTCCCCGTGGTCGTGGTGGTCGATCGCGCCGGATATCGCCCTCAGCGAATCACCGTGACCAGTGCCCCGACCGAGCCCCTGCAGGTGGTGCTGCATCCCGAACCCTACGAGATGACCGAGCTCGTGGTCCGGTACGAGGATCCGGCGATGCGGATCATGCGCCAGGTCATCCGCCGCAAGCAGGAGTGGCTGGCGCGCCTTCGTTCCTGGACGGCGGAGGCGTACACGCGGCAGACGCTCTACGCCAACACCTGGATCGTCGCCATCCGCGAGCAGCGCTCGCGCCTGTACAGCGATAGGGAGAGGGGAAAGAAGGAGATCATCCTCGCCGGCCGGCACTCGGCCGGGGTGCCCGAGGTGCTGCGGTATTTTGCGTCGAGCGCGTACTTCACCAACCTCTACGACGACGAGGTCGAGATCCTGGGGCAACGCGTCCTGGGGCCGACCCACCCGGCCGCGCTGGACCATTATCGCGTCGAGCTAACCGCTACGCGGCTGGCAGGCGCGGATACGGTGTTTGAGATCTCGGTACAGCCTCGGGGCCGGCTCGAGACCGGTCTGGCCGGCTATCTCCTGGTGCGGCAGGAAACCTACGCCGTGGTGGAAGCCGGTCTCTCCCTGGCACCGCCCGTCGTCACCGACCGGGTACCGTCCAGGGATGGCCTGCACCTACGCTTCACCCAGCACTTCGCTCCCCTCGCGTCCGGCATCTGGCTGCCCGTCGACCTGGAGTACGAGATCGATGCGCTCCTGGGAAACTCGGCCCTGAAGGAGCGCGTGATGCGATGGCGCGGCGCCCCCACGCCGCGCGCCCGGCTGAAGGGACAATGCCGGCTCAGCGGCCACCGCGTCAACGGTCGCATCTCCGACTTCGTGTACCAGACCCCGGACCCCCTGGAGGTGGACGGCCTGGCTACGGCCGACTCCCTGACTCCCCCTGCCGGTGCGGCCCTGACCGAGGCGGAAGAGCAGGCGTATGCTCGCCTGGAGCGGCAAGAGCAGGCCTACGCGCGACGGATTGGCTCCCGGCGCCAGCGGCCTTTGTCTCCGGTGATGGGCCTTTTCGCGCTCTATCCGGGCTTGCCCCGCCCCAGCGTGGTACCCGAGGCCAAGGACGAGCACCGGACCGACCCCTTTCCAGCCGAGACCCTGGTCAACGGCCAGGTCGCCGTCGCCACCGTGGAACAGGGGCTGGGTCTGCCGGTACCGAACCTCCCTGACGGTGACTGGGTGCCCAAGCCCGAGCTCGAGGTCTGGTACAACCGGGTGGAGGGGCTGCACGCCGGGGGCCGGGCCGATCTCCGGCCGAACCGGTGGGTAGGGTTCCACCTCAAGGGGGGATACGCCCTGGGACCACGGCGCGTTCACCACGGTGCCGGTCTGTCTCTGGCGCTCGGCAAGGCCTCGACCCTGACGATTTCCCGCCAGTCCGGCGCCCGCCCGACCTGTGCCTCAGACAACTACTCCCAGGCGGTCGCCAGCTTTCCCGTCCTGCTGGGCATCGGCGACTACTTCGACTACTACTGGAATCGCGCCTGGCGCGTTGACCTCAGCCACCGGCTGGTGGAGGGTGGGCCAGACCTTCGCCTCGGCCTGAACCTGGAAGACCACACCGCGCTGGCCAAGACCACGGACTTCGACCTGCTCTGCGACTGCCAGACCGAATCGGGTCGCTTCTACCGCTGGTTCTGCAAGGATCGCGACCACGGCTTTCGGACCAACCCACCCATTTCTCCCGGCCGCTTGCGCTCCCTCGACCTGCGGGCCCAGTGGGGCGATCCCTATATCCCCCGCGGGCAGGCGCCCAATCGCCGGGTGGACCTCCTGGCCGAGCTCGTCGGCGGGCCACTGGGCGGCGACTTCGACTTCGGCCGGCTGCAGCTCACGGTCGACCGCCACTGGGAGACGCTGCTGCGTCGCCGCGCTGGCAGCGGCACCCTCGATTGGCGGTTGGCGGCGGGGATGTCTCAGGGCGACGTCCCGCGCCAACGCCTGGGCGCCCTCGACGCGGCCATCTGGCGCTACACCCCGTTTGGCGGCTTCCGCACCCGGCGTGACCGGGCCCTGACCGGCTCCCGGTACGCCGCCCTGTTTTGGGAGCACGACTTCGGGGCAACGCTTTTCGAGCTGACGGGCCTGAGCAATCTTGCCAGGACCGGCAACCGGCTGATCCTGCACGGGGCCTCGGGCCACGTCTGGCGCGGGTGTGCAGGGTGCGGCTCAGACGCACTCTCACACCACGAGCTCGGACTGTCGTGGGTCGTTGAGGGCCGCTGGCGCCTGGACGCCACGCGGCGACTGGACCGGCCGGGCTGGTGGGTGGGCTTCAGCAAGGCGCGCAAGGGGCGATGACTGAGACGGGCACGAACCGGGCTCACTCGCGGTAGACACTGGAGCGATGGCCAACCTTGACGACATAGACGGTGA
>JBAZUN010000112.1:0-14547 GCA_041661365.1 Candidatus Latescibacterota bacterium | reverse complement strand
ACCACGTTTAGCGAGGAGGTAACCACCATGGGTCGTTTCGTCGTCCTGCTCGTGTTGCTGCTGACCGCGGCCCAGGCTCAGGCCATCACCTGGAACTTCGACCAGGAAGGGAAGACCCAGGGCTGGCTCGCCCGGGACAGCGGGCATCAAGGCCCAGTCCTCTCCGTGCCGTATCGCACCGAGGTGGTGGATGGGATCTGGCGGATCTTCCTGCCTCCCTTCGAAGAAGGCCGCCAACCGGCCTTCGAGTTGACCTCGCCGGTGCTGCGGCACGATTCGGCCCTGTTCGACCAGCTTCGCCTGCGTTTCCGGATCGTGCACACTGGACCGCTCCAGGGACAACTTTACTTCCTGTGGACCAATGCTACCAATCGCAACATGCCGGTTGCACTAGGCCATGATAATCCGGATTCCGTGGCGAGTGGCTTCTCGTATCTGCTGTATTCCCGATTTCAGCCCCAGGTCTACAAGACGGAATGGCAGGAGGTGGTGATTGGTGGACTGCAGCCAGAGGTGTTCCCGCTCGCAGAGGTGTTTTCGTCCGCCAAGGGTCAGTGTAAGCTGATGTGGGAAGGAGAGCTGGATGATGTGCGGTTGTGGTTCCTCATGTACAGCGGCACGGTGGCGGCCCCGTTCGAGCCCCACGCCGCGGCCATGCCCGAGGCGGTCGAGGTGGACTGGATCCAGTTGACCGGGATAGAGGAGCAGATGCAGGGGGAGTTGCCCCCGCCAACCGGGGCCGGGGCCATATCGCTGGGCCAGTACTTCGAGCCGCCGGTCTTCTACCCGGTGGACCAGCCGGGGCTAGGGCTTCCCTCTTCCTACTCCTTCCCCACTTCCGCCCTAGGGGATGTGGATGGCGACGGGGACAAGGATCTGGCCGCGGAGGCCATGGGGATGAATGGGTCAGGATGGGTGTCGTTGGAGAACGATGGTCAGGGCGTATTCGGAGGAGATGTCCGGGTGGAGCCCTCCACGAGGGGTACGGTCTACTTCCTCGACGGGGCTGACCTGAACGGGGATGGGTGTATGGAGGTGCTGGTGGGAGCGGGGGCGAAGGGGTACCAGGTTCTGGAGAACCGGAAGGGGGAGGGATGGGTGCCGATCCTGGAAGGAGAGGATCCCCCTCGCGGCCTGGCCGATTTAGAGGGGGATGGGGACGTGGATCTGTGGCTGCTGAGGTACCAGGCCGAGGGTGACTACTACCTGCCGCTCATCCGGCGCAACGACGGTCAGGGGCACTTTGACCAGGGGGTGGGAATGGCGCCGGAACTGATCCAGGAAGAGCGGGCCTTGTCCAGAGTCCTGTCCCAGGTATCAGGAACCCGCGTCGGGGGGATCCTGTGGGAGCCCTATCCTGATCACGGCCAGGGATACAAGATCACCTATCTCGACCCGAATGGCGAGGTAGTCCAGATACCGTTGGGCACCGACGTGCCGAATTACTGGATGCGGTACGTCGGCGATTTCGATCAGGACGGGGATACAGATCTGGCGGCGGTCACGAGCATGGCCGACATGAACGGTCTTTACCGGGGCCTGGAGTTGTTGGTGAACCAGGGGGATGGACGGCTGGAACGGGTTCCCTGGTACGGGGAGGAGGTGGCCACGTACTCCACGGTGAAGTTCGTCGACCTGGACGGAGATGGGATACTGGACCCGGTCTTCGTGGACAGTAACTTCCGCAATCCGGCGGTGGTGGTGTGGGTAGGGCAGAAGGATGGGCTGCCGATCGAGGAGGGGCGATATCCGCTGGAGGGACCGGGAGGAGAGGTAGTCGAGGGGGACGTGGATGGGGATGGAGATATCGACCTGGTGGTGCTGGAGGGCCGGCACATTGGCGGGGGAAGTGGGGTGCATGTGTTGAAGAACCGGTTGTCAGAGCGGGGGACAGCCGTGAGCGAAGAGGTGTCGAGTCGACCGACGGTCTTCCATCTAGGGGTAAACTACCCCAACCCGTTCAACCCGCAGACCTGGATACCGGTGGAGATCCCGGCCAGTGGCGAGACGGTGCAGTTGCGGGTCTACAACCTCCTGGGCCAGCCGATCCGCACCCTGGTCAGCGGTCGACTGACCCCCGGGCATCACGCCGTGCCCTGGGACGGGCGGGATGAGCGCGGAGCAACCGTCTCGTCAGGGGTGTATCTGTATCGGCTGGAGGCAGGGGCCTGGAGCGCCACCGGGAAGATGATGAGGAGCGAGTAGGGGGGATTCTATGCAACGGACCACTTCATCCCTCGGCGGGCAACGGTCCGAGCCATCTCTCGCCCAACTCCAGGAACTCCGTAGCGCGCCGGAGCTGTTCGCCGGACCCCTCTGGCGTCACCTCGCCTCTGCCGCCGTAGTCGGCACTGTGACGGACCTCTATACCCCGGATCATGTTGCTCTCCGGTCATACCGGCACCCCCTGGCGCTGGACATTCCGGAGAAAGGGGCTGCGTCCTTGGGCGAACTCCTCTGCGGCGACGAAGACGCAGGCGATGACCACGTCGTGGTCCAGGGACAGGGCCGCGACCAGCTCTTCGGTGCGGGCGATCTCCGCGCCGCAGACCACCGGACCACGCAGGACGACCAACACGTCGATGTCCGATTCTGGGGTTGCCTGGAGGCGCGCCTGAGACCCGTACACGACCAGCCGGTCCAGCCGCTCTCCGTAGAGGGCGACGAAGCGTGCGCGCAGTTCGGCGAGGATGCCTTGCAGGGAAGTGTCCATGACCTGTGCAGCGCGGTTAGCCCAACGGCAGAACACCCGGGCGACAAGGGTAATCTACCGGCCTGAACAGCGGCGTCAATCTGGCGGCGGTTCGGGTGAACCACGACGGCCACAAAGGCCTGAGGGTGACAAACAGCCGCCTACGGCAGCTACCGGCTGCGGTCGTGGCTTCGGGCAGGGAGGCGGGCGCACCGGCGCCGGAACGGCGGTATCCAGCGGGGAACTCTCAGGGGGCGCGAGGCCCGGTGCGCATCGGCACCTCAACAGGGAGGCACCAGTAATGGCATGGCTCGCGGTAGTCGTCCTGCTCTTCGTCGTCGCGCCGGCCCAGGCTATTACCTGGAACTTCGCCAGTGATGGGGATGCGCAGGGGTGGCGGACCAAGTATGGCGGTTCAGATGTCCTGTTACGCAATGAGGTAAGGGATGGGATCTGGCGGATCACACCACTGGAGTATGAGGAAGGGCGCCAGCCGTCGCTGCTCCTGGTGTCGCCGAGGCTCGGGTATGCTTCGGAGCTGTTCGACCAGGTGCGGCTCCGCCTGCGGCTGGTGCACCGCCGGCCGATCGCCGGGGCCCTGACCTTGACCTGGACCAACGAGACCAACTGGGAAGTGATGGAAAGGTTCCATCTGGACTGGGTCCTGTCGTATGATGATCCAGATTCGCTCCGCAGCGGGAACAAGGCCCTGGACTTCGGCCATAGCCAGAGACAGCTCTACCAGACAGAGTGGCAGGAGGTGGTGGTGTCGGGGCTGCGCACGGAGGTGGTGGAACGATTCGGTGAGTCGCACAAGGTGGTGTGGGAGGGGGAGCTAAGGGAGCTACAGCTTAGGCTGGCCCTTTACGACTCGGAGTTGACCGATACAGAGTTGTTGGACCCGGAGGACGTACCTGAGGCGGTGGAGGTTGATTGGATCCGGCTGACCGGGATGGATGAGCTGATGCAAGGAGAGTTGCCGCCGCCCGAGGTGCTAGCCGGACCAGCGGGGGAGCTTTTCGAACCCGCGGTACTCCATCCGGTGGAGCAGCGGGGACTGGGACCACCCTCAAACTATATGCACCAGGGGGTCCTGGGGGACGTTGATGGGGACGGTGACCTGGACTTGCTGGCGCTGTGGTCCTCTATGGGAGATCAGAGCTGGAGGGGCGGATGGCTGGTGCTAGAAAACGACGGTAAGGGTGGCTTCACCGGACCGACGCGAATCGAGCGTCTCGAGCAGGTGGGAGCCTTCCAGTCAATCTTGGGCCTGGATGCGGCCGATCTGAACGGCGACGGTCTGGCTGATCTCCTGTTCAGTGTAAGGTCGACCGTGCAGGTGCTGGAGAACCAGCGAGAGGAAGGGTGGGTGCCGGTGCTGACCCAGGAGCGAGCCTACCCGCTAGGGCTGTCCGATGTGGATGGAGATGGGGACGTGGATGTGGTGATGGACAGTATTCCGGAGTTTGACCCTCCCTCGCCCCTGATCAGGATCAACGACGGCGGGGGACGGTTCGAGAAGGTATGGATGCCGCCGCCGGAGGTGGGGAGCGAGGTTCCGGAGCGATTGGTAAGAAACAGCCCAGGGGGCGGCACAGGCCTGCTGTGGATCACACCGGGCAGCATTCCGGCTCGCGTGACCTGGATCGGTTCCGGTGGGCAGATAGCTCACGAGATCCTGAAGTCAGATGTCAGATACGGCGACGTACGCTATGCCGGCGATCTGAACGAGGATGGAGACACGGACCTGGTGGTCGATGCTGGCTCCTACCAGCCGGACGACCCCCAACTCACCGGCGCCAGCTCGCATCGCGGCCTTGATCTGTTGCTGAACGACGGGGAAGGCCTGTTACAGAGATTCCGCTGGTACGGAGAGGAGGTGTTCGTCCCCGCGCGCACGCAAGCCTATGTAGTGAAGTTCGTCGATCTGAACGACGATGGTCGGTTGGATCCGATCTTCGTCGACAGCGATTTGCGCAGCCCAGCGGTGGTGGTGGGCGTAGGTCAGCCGACCGGTCTGCCGATCGAAGAAGGGCGGTATCCGCTGGAGGGACCGGGGGGGGAGGTGTTGCCCGGGGACGTGGATGGGGACGGGGATCTGGATCTGGTGGTGTTGGAAGGCCAGCGGACCGGAGGTGGCAGTGGGGTCTATGTGCTGAAGAACCGATTGTCAGAACGGCGGACGGCGGTGGCCACGGAAGAGGGCCGGGCACTTCCCCCTGCCTACGCGTTGGGGCGGGCGTACCCGAATCCGTTCAACCCGCAGACCTGGATCCCGGTGGAGATCCCAGCCAGCACTGAGGCGGTGCGCCTGCGGGTCTACAACCTTTTAGGCCAGCCGATCCGGACCCTGGTCAGCGGCTATCTGACCCCGGGGTATCACGCCGTGGACTGGGACGGGCGGGATGAGCGCGGAGCAACCGTCTCGTCGGGGGTGTATCTGTATCGGCTGGAGGCTGGGGCTTGGTGTGCCACGGGGAGGATGGTCAAAACCCAGTAGCTGCCTCGAAAGCGTCAGGACCGAACGTGGCACCTATAGATCCTGTCCATCGCCCGCCCTTCACGCTCGACCGGTACGACCGGCCGCTCCACCGGCGGATGCTGGCAGTCTCGTGCCTGTGCCACCTGCTGCTGGGGGCGGGTCTGTTCTGGCTGGTCGGGGGAGGGTCGATCAAGGAGCAACCAGAACGGACCGCCCATGTCAGGTTCGTCAAGGCGGCTCCGCCGCGGCAGCGTCCCTTGAGCCGGCGGGTATTGGCCGCGCCGGCGCATCGCCCCTTGGTACGCCAGCAACGGGTGCAGGCCACGCCGGCGACCGCGGCGCGACCCGGAGCCGGTACCGTCGGCGCCGGGAGTGCGCCGGGCGCTGGCGGCCCGGGCTCGGGCGAGGGTACCGGCCAGGGATGGGGCGCGGGAGCAGGGGAAGGCGGCGGCGGATTCCTTACGGGCCTGGCAGGACCTGCTGGGCAAGGCGGGCTGCCGTTGGGTAGTGGCCTGGGTCTGGGGGGCGGCGGGATCGGCCCGGGACTACGGGCCGGGGCCGTCGGCGGCCAGCGGACGGGGTCTGACGAGATCGACCTGAGTATGGAACTGCTGGGGGTGGAGGCCCTGGACACCGGCCGGCACCGGGCAATGGTGGTGGTCGACCCCAAGAACAAGCGCAAGCTCAAAGGCTTCCTCTACCTGGCCAGCGTGTACAGCGAGGCGATCGAGCGGGCCGAGCTGGACAGCCAGATTCCCCGGCGGTTCAGCAACGTGCGCCCCCACGGGATCGCCTTGCGCCAGGTGGTCGAGCGGGAGACCCTGCAGGGACTGGCCGACAAGATGACCAAGCAGACCCAAGTGAAGACCCAGGTGCTCGACTGGCTCGACCTGAAGGACCCCAAACTGCTGCAGGTGCCCTTTGTGCTGCTGACCGTCAATGCACCGTTCGCCTGCACCGAGGCCGAGGCCCGGAACCTGGGCCGGTACCTGACGGGTGGGGGTTTCCTGTATGCGGAGAACGTGTATTGGCCCCGTTCCGTGGGCAACGATTTTACCTCGGACCAGCCGGCTTTGCGGGCGCTGGTCCGCGCCGCCTTCCAGCAGGTCGGGTACCAGGAGGGGAAGGACTGGCGGTTCGTGCAGCTCGATCCGAGCCACCCCTTGTACCACTGCTACTACGACATCTCTTCGCTCCCCTTGGGCTTCTGGGACTGGACCTATGCCGGCCAGACCGCGCCGCACTTCTCGCCGGCCTATCTGGAGGGGATTCAGGTGGGCGAGCGGCTGGCGGGGGTCTATTCGCAGAAGAACTACGCCGACTTCTGGGCTGGCGAGGCCGAGTACATCCGCACGCACACTATCATCACCGATGACTGGTTCACCATGGGTGGGGAGGAGCTGCCGGTCTACCGGCTGGGGGTCAACATCCTGGTATATGCCCTCACCCAGGAAGGCTCGCTGGCCCGGCGGTTGGTGTCGGTCGAGTGAGGATGGCCGCACCCGACCCCATGCCCTCTGGCCACGGTCGCCGTCTGCCTGCCATGTCCATCGTCACCGCGTTTGTATACGGAACACCGGTCGGCTGCACCGCGTCGCCCCCCGAGGGCCCTCGAAAGGACATCGCGATGAAACGCGATTTGCTTCTCCTCAGCGTACTCTTGCTTGCCGCCCCGGGCTGGCCTATCACCTGGGACTTCGACCGGCCAGGTGATGCGCAAGGCTGGGTCGCTTGGGAGGACGTGGGTACAGGCGCGCGGTTCCGGTCGTTCCTCAGCGCCGAGGTTGCAGACGGCGTCTGGCGCGTCCCGTTCCCTTCGGCCGGGCAGGGCGAGCCAGCGATCGAGCTGATCTCGCCTCGGCTAGGGTACGATTCCGCCCTGTTCGACCAACTGCGCCTCCGCGTCCGCCTGGTCCACACCCGACCAACCGAGGGGTGGTTCACTCTCCTTTGGACCAACGCCACCAACAAGGACTACACTGAGGCCCTGACCTACCATAATCCGGATTCCGCGGCCACTAGCATCGAGATCCTGGGATTCGCCCGGGGCCAGGCCCTGACCTACACCACCGACTGGCAGGAGGTGGTGGTTACCGAGCTCAAGTCCGAGGTGACCACTTGGGGCGTGACGCAGACCAAGTGGGTATGGGAGGGAGAACTGCTGGACGTGCGGCTCAAGCTGAGCCCCTTCAGCGCCACTTACGATCCGGTGCTCGGGATCAGGCCTGAGGCGATCGAGGTGGATTGGGTCCGATTGACCGGCGTGGAGGAGCAGTTGCAGGGCGAGTTGCCGCCCCCTGCCGTTGCCGCGGTCGGCCCTGGCCAGTTGCTGAGTCCGCCCTCCTTCTATCCCATGACCAGCGGGGTAAATTCCACCGCTTTCGTCCCCATGGCCAGTCTGGGCGATCTCGACGCGGACGGGGATCTGGACCTGGTGGCGCTCTGGGATGACTTCAGGTCCAGCACGTCTACCTCTGGCTATGGATGGCTCTTGAGCTTGAACAACGGCCACGGCTCCTTTGAGCGCACGCAGATCCAGGGGCCGTTCCCTGAATTCGTCTTCCTGGGAGAAGGCGACCTGGACCAGGACGGCCGCATGGACCTGATGCAGATGACCGAGCGATACCACATCAGGCTGCTCCGCAATGACCCCAAAGAAGGATTCGTTCTGGCCCAGGAGTTCTGGGATCTGTGGCCGCTCGGGCTGGCCGACGCAGACGGCGATGGGGCCGTCGACCTGTGGACCGTGGAGAACTACGGTCAGGAAGGCAAGGCATTCACCCGGCTGTGGCTCAACGATGGCGCTGGCCACTTCCCGCAGGGAATGCCGCTCTCGCTGGACACAGGCCATCAGGGCTTTGACCCGTTCGTGCTGGCCCAGCACCTGCGGCAGGGTAAGGTGAACGGCCTACTCTGGGCTCCGCCTTGGGACGACGCCAACCAGGGGTACGAGGTGACCTACCTCGACGCGGAGGGTAAGGTGGTGCAGGAGCACCTGGCCACGAAGGTAGAACGTAGGCTGATTCGCTACGCCGGGGACTTCGACCAGGACGGCGATGTGGATCTGGTTGTCAACGAGCAGACCGGGTGGAATGGCGAGAAGGGCCTCGACCAGCTGGTCAATCAGGGAGACGGCACCTTCGCGGTTCTGGCGTGGCAGCAAGAGGCGATGGTCGCCAACGACGCGGCGCTCTTCGACCTGGACGGAGATGGCCGGCTGGACCCGGTGTTCGTGGACAGCGACCTGCGGCAGCCGGCCGTTGTCGTCAGTATCGGGCAGGAGCGGGGCCTGCCGGTCCAGGAAGGTCGGTACCCTCTGGCAGGGGCCGGCGGTGCAGTCCTCGGCGGCGACGTCGACGGCGATGGGGACGTTGACCTGGTGGTGCTCGAAAGAGCCTCCAATGGAACAGGTGGCGCGTATGTCCTCCTCAACCGGTCGATGGAGCGCAAAAGCACCGCGGTGACCGCCGCGCCTGGGTCCATTCCTTATGGGTTCCGCCTCGGCGCCAACTACCCCAATCCCTTCAACCCGCAGACCTGGATCCCGGTGGAGATCCCGGCCAGTGGCGAGGCGGTACAGTTGCGGGTCTACAACCTTCTGGGCCAGCCGATCCGCGCTCTGGTCAGCGGCAGCTTGACCCCGGGGTACCACGCCGTGACCTGGGACGGCCGGGATGAGCGCGGCACGCCCGCATCATCGGGGGTGTACCTGTATCGGCTGGAAGCCGGGGCATGGCGGGCCACCGGCAAGATGGTGAAGAGGGAGTAAGGACGGTAGTGGTGGTCACACTGGTTCACCGGCGACCGGCGCCCACATCTCCCGCTGGACATCGGCGATTTCCTCAGCCGAAGGCGCTGGCCCCAGATCCGCCAGCAGGCCTCGTAGGCGCGGCCGCAGGGATGGTGCAGCGGATGATTCCCGCTGGTCGACCAAGTGCTCGATCGTCGGTGCGAGTCGGGCAATGAGACGGGCCTGATCGCTGGGCTGCAGGCGCCGGGCCAAGGAGAGCACCTCGTCAAGCGTCGTTCCGTGATTTACCATGGTCGGAACCTCGAGAGGAACCGGTGAACGACGGAGCACTGCCAACCGTTGGTGTACCAGCGCGCCATCGACGCCAATCTACCTGCTGCGGATGGCCGAGCCAATGCGATGTGCTCGCGGGGGGGGGCCAGCCAGCGGCGCGGGCTATCGTCGGCGCAAGCCGACGCACCAGATCGACGAGGACCAGCGTATCTGGTTGGGGCCTGGGATGCTGCCAATCGACCACGGTCAGCGGCCGGCTGACCCCGGAGTACCACGCCGTACCGTGGGACGGCCGGAACGAGCGCGGCGCGCCCGTCTCGTCGGGGGTGTATCTGTATCGGCTGGAGGCCGGCGTCTGGCATGCCACCGGGAAGATGGCCCAGGGCAAGTGATGACGATCCCGGACGCAGGGGGCTGGCGGTTCAGGCTCCCGTGTCCCGCGAATAGGGGACCTGGAGCCTATCCCACGGCTCAACCGGTGCTCCTTGAAGCACTCGAGCGCCCGAGTCGAATCGCCCGACTCCAGGTGGAGTATGGGGTACGGGGTGAGGTACCGGCAGAGCGCATCGAGGTCAGCCTGGTGGCGTGCGCCCTGGAGCAGCTCCAGGTACACGACCACCGGTATGCCCAATCGAGCCGAGGCATGGTCCTTGGCCCAACGCACCGCCGGCGGGAACCGACGCAGCAGATCGACGAGGACATCCGTGTCGAGCAGCAGGTCGACCTCATCCATGGCTTCTCTGGCCGGCTTGGCGCCGCAGCTCGCGGGCGAATTCCACGCTGTCGTCGATGTCGGTGCGGTCTACCCACAGCCCGCACAGCGGGGAATCGGCCAGCTCGCCCAGGGTGCCGCCTGCGGCCAGAGCCTGCGGGGGGCTGGTCAACGTCGCTTCCAGGTCGGGCGCCACCTGCTCGATCAGGCGGACCTTGTCGAGGGGGTGAGCCTGTGGGCCAGCACGAGAACCTGCTCCAGCGTGATGGGTCCGTCAGCCATAGCACACCGAAGCCTTCCAGAGAGGGGGCTGCGCACGGTGGGTGCAGCAGCGAATCTAGCCGGGGTCTGAGATACTGTCAATCGCCAAAGCCCCAGCGCCCACGTCATCCGCGGCAGCTTGCGGGAACGCTGCCCCCACACCAGGCGCGTTAGCCAGGAGGTCCAATGATGCGGATCGGCAGAGGGGTGTTGCTGCTGGCGCTCTTGGTGTGCACCCGCCCCGTCCAGGCCATTACCTGGAACTTCGATACGGCCGGCGACACCCAGGGGTGGATCGCCCGGGACAGCGATCGCTCCATCGCGACCGACGGCGCGGTCTTCTCGGTACCGCTGCAAAGCGAGGTTGCAGACGGGGTCTGGCGCACTTTCCTACCGGAGTATGAGCCGGGCCGGCAACCCTCGCTCGAGCTCGTCTCACCCGTTCTGCGGCACGACTCGGCCCTCTTCGACCAGCTCCGCCTGCGCCTCCGCGTGGTTCACCCCCGTCCGGTATACGGGGGGCTCTACCTCCGGTGGCAGAACACCCTCAACGAGGGATTGAGTGGCGTCTATTCGCTCGCCAATCCGGACTCGCTGGCCGCCTCGATCAACTACCTGACCTTCTTCCGCAACCAGCGGGTCGACTACACCACCGACTGGCAGGAGGTGGTGGTCGCTGACCTGCGGCCATCGGAATTCATGATCGGCCGGACGAAGTACCGCGTGGCCTGGGAAGGGGAGCTGCTCGATCTGCGCCTGACCCTCATCCTCTTCGACGAAAGCCCACAGGTGCCCTTCGAGCCCAGTCCGGACGCCATGCCCCAGGCCGTGGAGGTCGATTGGATCAGACTGACCGGGATCGAGGAGCAGTTGCAGGGCGAACTGCCGCCCCCCGCGGGGAGCTTGGCCGCCGGACCGGGCCAGTACCTTGCCCCCGCGGAATTCTGGCCCGTGGGCCGCAGCGGCCTCGGCTTCGGGCACTTTCGCGAAGGGGTGGCCCGCCTGGGCGATACGGATGCCGATGGGGACCCCGATCTCATCAGCCTCTGGAACACCACCCGCGAGCAGGGCTGGTTGGTGGCGGAGAACCAGGGCGAGGGGCAGTTCGTCGGCCCAGTGGCCATCTCTGCAGACTGGCCGCCTCCCTCCACCGGGGCCAAGCTGGACGCTGCCGACCTGAACGCGGACGGACGCGCTGAGATGCTGGTTGGCCTATGGCCCAACCTGCAGCTCTTGGAGAACCGGGAGCGCGAAGGCTGGGTGCCGGCACTCGACCGGACTCAGGCGTGGCCCCTCGGCCTGGGCGATGCCGACCGGGATGGAGACGTGGACCTCTGGTTCGGTGACATGACCGCGGGGTGGTCCACGGTGGTCCTGCTCAACGATGGGGCGGGCGCTTTCCGCGAGCGCCTTAGCTGGAACCCCGAGCTGGCCGACGAGGGTTATGCTGGTATTCGCCTGGTGCGCGACGTTCCCGGAGGCGGGATCACCGGACTCCTCTCGGCTCGCGGCAGAACCGGCGACGCCATCGAGGGGTACCTCCTGACCTACCTGGATGAGCAGGGAGAGATGGTCAAGGAGCCGCTGGCCGCCCGGATACCCCTGGACTGGATCCGGTACGTGGGGGATTACGACCAGGACGGGGACACCGACGTGATCGCCGTGACCGCGCAGCATGACTTCTCCGACGATGGGTTGTTCCAGGGTTTGACCCTGTGGGGGAACCCGGGCGATGGCCAGTTGCAGCCGGTCCCGTGGTTCTCAGAGGTGGTGGTCTCGGCCGAGATGGCGCTCCTGGACCTGGACGGCGACCCCTGGCCGGACCCGGTCTTCGTGGACGTACAGCCCCGCGGGCCGGCCCTCGTGGTCTGCAGGGGCGTGCGTGCGGGCCTGCCGCCCCTCGAAGGCCGTTACCCCCTGTCGGGTGCGGGGGCTCGGGCTGTTCTGGGGGGAGACGTCGATGGCGATCGGGACACCGACGTGGCGGTGTTGGAATACGCCAAGATCAGCGGTGGCAGTGGGGTGTGGGTGCTCCTCAACCAGCTTGCCGAGCGCCGGACCGCGGTGACCGAGACCGCTTCTCCTGGTTTGCCCGCTGCCTTCAACCTCGGCCCCAACTACCCCAACCCTTTCAATCCTGAGACCTGGATCCCGGTCGAGATCCCGGCCAGCACCGAGTCGGTGCGCCTGTGGATCTACAACCTCCTGGGCCAGCCGATCCGCACCCTGGTCAGTGGCCGGCTGACCCCGGGGTACCACGCCGTTCCCTGGGACGGCCGGGACGAGGGCGGGGTAGCCGTAACGTCCGGGGTGTACCTGTACCGGTTGGAAGCCGGGGCGTGGCGGGCCACGGGGAAGATGGTCAAGAGCGAGTAGGGTTCTCGCTGCTTGCCGTGCCGATGTACGCCGAGGCACGTGGCGGAACACCATAGGGAGGTACCAACCATGGCATTGCTTCCACTGTTCATCCTGCTTCTCGCCGTGGCGCCGGCCCAGGCCATCACCTGGAACTTCGACGCCCCCGGTGACGCTCAGGGGTGGATCGCCCGCGACGCGGCTGCCAACACCGGGGGGCTCCTGAACGCGGGCTCTCAGCCACCTCTCCGTTCGGAGGTGGCCGGGGGGATCTGGCGGATCCTCCCGCATCCCTTTGAGGCGGGCCGGGAGCCGGCAGTCGAGCTGTTCTCGCCTCTCCTCAAGCATGATTCGGCCCTTTTTGACCAGGTTCGACTCCGCTTCCGCGTCGTGCATACCCGTCCCATCTTGGGATCGATCTACCTGCTTTGGACGAATGCCACCAATGAGGCGGTCGAGGGTGTAGGGGTCATCGCCAACCCGGATTCTGTCGCGAGTTCCATCGATCAGCTGGCATTCTACCGCTCTCAGGGGTTGACCTACACCACGGACTGGCAGGAGGTGGTGTTCGCCGGTCTGGCAACTCAGGTAGTCACCGCTGGCCACGACGTGATCAAGTGGGTCTGGGACGGGGAGCTGCTCGACGTGCGCCTCCAGCTCAACCTGTACCGACAGACTTCAGCAGAAGAGCCGTACGCTCCCCGGCCCGAGGATCTGCCCGAGGCGATCGAGGTGGACTGGATCCGGCTCACCGGGTTTGAGGAGCAGCTGCTGGGCGAGCTACCCCCTCCGGCGGCGGCAACGGCCCCTTCATTGGGCAACTGGTTCGATCCCCCGGCCTTCTTCCCCGTCGACCAGCTGCGGCTGGGGCCCTCCCACACACACCAGGCCATCCTGGGGGATGTGGATGGCGATGGCCGTGCGGACCTGGTGGCGCTCTGGTCGTCAGGGGATGAGGCCGGCTTCCTGGTGGCGCCGAACGACGGGGAAGGTGGTTTCGGCGCCCACCCGCGGATCGAGCACTTCCCCAGGCGCGGCAACCGGTCCGCGTCCCCCAGTCTGGACGGGGCCGATCTGAACGGGGACGGTTACCTGGACGTGGTGCTGGGGCATGGGGGCGGCTTGCAGGTGTTGGAGAACCAGCAGGGGCAAGGCTGGGTCTCCACGCTGGCGCGCGACGGTGGCTATCCCCTGGGCATCGGCGACGCCGATGGGGACGGCGATGTAGATGTGTGGATAGGCGAATACCAGGCCTCTGGGTGGGTTCTGCCGCTCATACTGCTCAACGATGGACAGGGCCACTTCGACCAGGAGACACGCATGGCGCCGGAGCTCCTTGATGAAGGATTCGGCGGCCCTCACTGTCTGGTCGATCCCGCGCCTGGAGGGCATGGGGTGGGGGCGCTGTGGGTGCGTTCCCCGGTTCCTGGGTACAAGGCGACCTGGTGGAACTCGCAGGGGCAGCTGCTGCAGGAGTCTCTAAGCGCGGAGGTACTGCAGGCGCCTCTCGAGGGACTCCAGCCCGGCGAGCAGCAGCCGCCCTATACGCGGATCCGGTACGTGGGCGACTTCGATGGGGATGGCGATACGGATATGGTGGTCGTCGCGCTGATTGTGGAGGTGGCTACGGACAGTCGGTACCGGGGCCTAGACCTTCTGCTCAACCGAGGGGATGGTCGACTGGAGCGGACGCCCTGGTACGGCACCGAGGTGGCTCTCAAGCCTGGCCCCTTCGACGACGGCGATGTGAAGTTCGTCGATCTGGATGGGGAGGGTCCCCTGGACCCGGTGTTCGTGGACAGCAACTTCCGTGGCCCGGCGGCAGTGGTGGGGGTCGGGCAGCGGAACCAGCTGCCGATCCAGGAGGGCCGGTATCCCTTGGAAGGCCCAGGAGGCGAGGTGGTCGCGGGTGATGTAGATGGCGACGGCGACACCGACCTCGTAGTGCTGGAGAGCAGTCACACCGGGAGTGGCAGTGGGGTGTACGTGCTCAACAACCGCCTGGCCGAGCGACGGACCGC
>JBAZUN010000111.1:12218-14623 GCA_041661365.1 Candidatus Latescibacterota bacterium | reverse complement strand
CAGGGTGCGCACGATCTTCAGGTTCTCCCAGCCGTGCACCCCGGTCAGCTCCTCGGCCAAGGTTAGGGCATTGGTCAGGACCGGCGATTCGAGGGGAGATTCCTCGTCGATCACCCGCAGCAGCCCGGGGGTGAAGTGGCGGCTCAGTCCACCCCCCTTGGCCAGGTGCCCAACCGCGTGATCGCCGATCCAGCGGATCTCGGCCAGGAACTCGCTGTACCGGTCGTGCCGGTCCAGTCGCACCAGCACCATGGCCAACGGGCCAAGCTGTCGGGGGTGGGTCGGTGCTCCCCGATGGGCCTGCTCGAACTCCTTCAAGGCGCGTCGCAGCCGGGTAATCCCTCGGGAGGTGTATTCGTGCGGCCGGTCGGGAAGACGGGCCGCGATCGCCTCGACGCGGGCGTATAGATCGGCCAGCTCGCCGTCCGCGGCCGCGATCGGTCCGCCCTGGCGCGCGGCCAGTCCGCGGCGGGCCGCGGCCACCCCGATCTGGCGGCCGGGGTCGTCGGCTGAAAGGTGCAGGTATTCCTCCAACACCGATTCGACCAGGGGCGTGCCGGACCGGGCCAGCCGTTCGATGACCCCCGGATGGTCCGGCATCAGCTCCAGGCAGAGGGTCAGCCGCAGCATGGCCTGCTCCACGGCCTGGCTGATGCGGCCGCAGATCGGCTCCGGTGGGTTCATCTCCTCGGCCTGGACCTCATGGCCGAACAGCCTTTTGGCCTCGCCCACCAGAACCCCCTGCAGTTGCTCGAAGAGCGGCTCCACCTGGGAGAGTCCGAGGATCAGGAGGCGCTGAGCCTCGCTGGTAGGGCCCTTGAGCCCTACCATCCGCACCATCTGCTCGCGTAGGTCTTCCAGGTCGCTCGGTTCCAGCGCCACCTCCTTGGCGCGGACCCGGACGTTGAAGAGGACCAGGTCGCGCAGCCGGACCAGGTCGATCCCGCGGTTGAGCAACCACCTCACCAGGTCACCGGCGATGACCTTGCTGACCTCGCCGTCCCTGACCCATTGCAGTTGGTCGTGTTGCGGGGTGAGCCGCAGCAGGGCCTCCAGGGTCTTGTCCAGGAGGAGTTGATTGACCCGGCTCTCGCTCAAGGCCCCGGAGGCAACCTCCTCGACCAGTCCGGCCAGCCCTTCCGGGGCGAAGTGCAGTCCCTGGGCGACGAGCCACTCGGTGGCCAGCTCCCGGCCGATGCCGAAGCGCCACCGGTCCCGGTAGTCGTGGCGGGCCTCGTCCATGGTCGCGGGAGTCAACTCCTGGCCCGCGGCCTCGGCCAGCTCGCGGGCCGCCGGGTGCACGATGTCGCGGTCGAGGAGGAAGTAGTCGGGGAACTGCAGCTCGTGGCCGATCTCCTCGGCCCGCTGCGCCGCCCATCGCTCCTCGACCGACTCGTGCCAGAGCGCCTTGGCCACCTCGTCGGGCGACATCTCCCGGAACCGGCGCGGGATGGCCGAAACCAGCCGGCCGCCGGGGCTGAAGCGCATGGCCCGCAGCAGTCGTTCCTCGTACTCGGCCAGGAACTCCCCGGTCTCGCTCAACGGCAGGTTCAGTCCCCAGCGTTGGTTCTTCTCCGCCTTCTCCGCGCTCTCGAACGCGCTGCGATGCCGATTGCATGCCGTCAGGAGCCGCCGCACCGTATTCCACCCCAGCACCGGGACCGAGTGCTCCAGCATGTGCTGCTTGCCGGCCTGGACCAGCTCGTGCAGGAGGATGAAGTCCAGCAGCTTCCACCCCTCGCCGATCAGCACATGGGTGATGGCCCAGTAGTCGTACCCGTTGGCGACCGCGACCTCGAGGACCTTCTCGGGCAGGTAGATGGTGCGGCGGGTGCGGCCGCTGTGCACGGCCTGGTGGTTGCGGACGTCGCGGAAGGCCAGTAGCCCCTGACCCAGGGCCAGGGTAACCGAGACCCCCTTGGCCAGGAGCGCGTCGAGGAGGTACTCGGGGAGCTGCCGCACGGCGCTGTAGAAGAACCGCACGTTCTCGTGGCCGGCGTGGAAGCGCGGCAGCTTCTCGTCGGGGAGCAGGAGGCCGTCGCGCAGCCGGTTCTGGCGGCCGAAGATGATCGTCTTCGGCGCCGCGGCGATGGCCGCGTTCACCTCCTCGTGGGTGATCTCCCCTTCCTTCATCGCGGTCCTGGTCGAGGCAGGTGGCCCCTGATTGAGACGCCCGCGACCGCCCAGAGGTTACCCGGGCACGGGGGTTGACAGCCCTGTACCGGCGGACTAAATTACTTCCGCTTTTTCAAGGTTTCTCGTCAGCGTGGCCCGTTCGTCTAGAGGCCTAGGACGCCGGCCTCTCACGTCGGTAACACCGGTTCGAATCCGGTACGGGCTACCATCTCAGACCGCCGCCAGGACCCGTCTCAGGGACCCGGCGGCGGTGCTGTTGTACGGCCGCC
>JBAZUN010000111.1:0-12208 GCA_041661365.1 Candidatus Latescibacterota bacterium | reverse complement strand
ACTCCGGAGCCCCCGCCGGACCATCGCGCCTAATCCGTTCCCTCGATTCAGCTTACCCCAGATGGTAGACCCGTCAAAGAGCCAACCTCGACGGGGCCCCGGGACGGCTCTCCGGACTGCCAACCGGCCAGTGCCGGCGTCTGGTCGCCCGTTTTCCAGTACGCCGTCTGGCACCCCCGAATTTGTGTTCAGCTTGTGTTTACGGCTGGAGCACTGCACAGATCCCGGCTTGCCGACGCCCGTGACCCCGTCTACCTTCCGGCCTCCGCGTCTGGTCCGCACCGACGGCCGCCCAGGGGGTGTTGCCTGACGGCCGCCAGCGACCGTTCACCCAGGCCGACCGACTCATGGCGAAGGTCTATCCTGTCCCCCGCGGGTCCGGACAACGGGTAGCCTACTCAATCCGAGTCGCTGGCGCCACCCGGCGTCGGACATCTACGGCCACCTGTTCCCACAGCGCGTCGACGAGGCCGTTGGCCAGCTCGATCAGTTGCTGGAGCAGGCCGTTTCTATCTAACCGGCATCTATCGTTTCTCTAACGAACCAGGAATATCGGTGGTGACGGTGAGAGCGCCGCTTTTTCAGCATAGCGTTGCTCTGCAAGGGGTTTGGGGCATACTGAGCATCCTGGGCCGCGGCTGCCCAAGGCCACCCGCCGGCGCCGGGAATGCGCGGGCGGGGTTGCGGTACTGGATCGCGGTCCACTTGACATGCCCCCCCCCGGCGGAACTAAGTTGAAGGAGCCCTGAATGCTACAGACCCTCCCCGGCGCTCTGGGCCCTTTGTTCTCCCTCTCCAGCGGTAACCAGTCCTGCCGATCTATAAATCCAGGGAGTGGTCGGCCTGTCGTGGACGGTTGCGACGCAAATCCGCGTCAGTTTCTTTGACACAGCCGTTTGCGCGCCATACCTTGTGCCCCAGACTGGAGTTGGGGGATCGGTGTCGTGTAGGCCCCGATCGGGGGACGGGGCACCCTCACCACTTCCGTGACTCTGGAACCGCGTCAGCGGCGGTAGTACCCTTCGAGCTCGAACGCACAGGGAATTCGGGCGTCTTCCCTCTAGGTGCGTCGCCGTTTCTGCCCAAGGCTGCTTCTAGTACTGATCCCATCTCAGGCCCATGGCCTAGAGGCTGTACGGGAACGGGATACCGGAGAGCAACCTGAGAAGAGGGGGTGTGATCATGGCCACCATCGTCGACACCCAAACCTTCCTGGCCCTTCTGCTGGAGAACCGGCAATCAATCGCCGTCGAGGACGCGCTGGCTATCTGGCAGCGGGTGCAGAGCGAGTGCCCATCGATTGCGGTGGAGTTCAACGGAGCTGCCGTTAACCTAGCGACCCACCTGTCGCCGCCCCTTTTCCAGCATGAGAAGGGCGAGATCCGTCGGGCGCCTACCGCCAACGGCTTGTTCTCGCGCGATTACTTGACGGCCCGCTACTACTCAGCCTTCCCAGCCAACGTTACCGACGAGATCCGGTCCCGAGCGAGCCAGGTAGCCGCCTAGTCCCAGCACGAGGCCAGGCCCGCGAGGACGCGGGGTGACCGATGCCGCAGCCATGGAATCTGCGGCGTCCGGTCCTGCCGTGCCCGGGGCGCGGGTCGGGGGAACCTGGGTCGTCGTCTGCGCTGGACGGGATGGCCACCGACCGAGCCGCTCCTTCCTGTCACGGCCGTGCCGGCGAAAGAGCCCAGCCGCGGGGCGTAGTGTCTCTTCTTTGCCCCGCCAGGACCGCAGAAGGAGACTACCGGCGATGGAGCTGGAGAAGGTCATAAGATGCCCGGTGCACGGCTACATCTCGGTGCCACCCCAGGTTCTGGCCGACTTCGTTGACCACGAGATCTTCCAGAGGCTGCGGTGGATCGAGCAGACCTCGATGCGGCCGCTATACCCTTCAGCGAGCCATAACCGTTTCGTGCACTCGCTGGGGACATATCACCTGGCGCGGAGGGCCTTCAGCGCCATCATATCGCACACCCAACTGGGCGCGTGGGGCGGAGTTGCGCCCGATGACTACGCAAAACCATTTGAGATTGCCGCGCTGATGCACGACTGTGCTCACGCGCCCTTCTCGCACACCTTCGAGAATCTGTACAAGGCCAATGGGGGGGCGCCCACCGCGTACCTGCTTGAGCAGACCGCCCCACTTGATCCCAGTTTCAAAGACGACTACGAGGCGCTCTGCGCCGTGGAGTTGCCGCCCAAGGTGCACGAGGAGCTCAGTGCCGCGGTCTTCCTCGACTATTTCGGTGCAGCCTACACAAACCGGCACGGTTCCCGCGAGACCTTGGCGCTCGTTGCGCGTATGATTACCGGATGCGTTCACGCGGTCCCTGTGTCACCGCAGCAGGAGATCGAGAACTGCTTGATTCGGCTCATCAACGGCGTCATCGATGTCGACAAGCTGGACTACATCATGCGGGATTCGTGGACGTCGGGGGTCAACAACGTGTCGATCGACCACGTGCGACTCCTGTCCTCGCTACGCCTGGCCCGTACGTCCGACGGCATGCTGCAGCCCTGCTTCAACAAGTCCGCGCTGAGCACAATCCAGAGTGTCATTGACGGCCGCAACTACCTGAACTACTGGATTCACTCACACCATACTGTCGTGTACTACCAAGAGCTGGTCACGCGGGCGGCGCAGGGAGCGCTGAGGTCGCTGTCGCCACCGGACGATCCGAGCTTCCTTGAGAGATCGGTGTTCTCCCGAGCATCCTTCGCCAGACCGGCCGTTTTTAGCGGGCGGTGCCTGTACCTCACCAGTGACGCCGATCTCCTGCACCTCATGAAGCAGTGCCTGGACACAGTCCCGGAGGCCGAGGAGTATCTCTCGCGACGGCCAACGAGAGTCCCCCTGTGGAAATCGCGGGCTGAGTTCGCACTCGTGTTCCGGGATAGGGGCCACAACAGTCTGGTTACCCTCTTTGGCATCATCCCACAGCTGCTGGGGCCCTGCCTGTCAGCGGCCGAACGGGCGAACGTGTGGCACCTGAAAGTACCTGCCCGTCTGGAGGCCATCGAGCCGCACGAGGTGTTCATCACGATCGGCGATCAGGTGGTCCAGTACTCCGAGACGATGGCAGGGCCCTCGGGGAAGTCCGGGGACGAGGACTTCTTCTTCTATGTCTACATCCCGCGCACAGCCGAGGCGAAGCGCCAGGCCTGTCTCGACGCTCTCAGGAAGGCTCGGATCGGGCTCTGACCCCCAAGGGCAGGGGCGGCGTGGACTGCTTGCTGGCCCGACCCCTCGCGGGGATGCTGGGGCAGCGCTCCGGCCGCCAGTGTTGGTCCGTTCTGCCGATGGCGAGGTTCTGCCGGACAAGCCCCGTTGGGCGGCCCCCAGGGACTGCTGTCCGCCTCGAGGTAGTACGGGTCGGGAGGGATCGCCACCCAAGTGGCGTACTTGGGGACCGGACGACCGTGAGCGGCACCAAGCGAATCGCCCGTGACCGAGATCACCCGCTTGACCTCAAGTCCGCCTCCGCGCATCGGTGGGTGACGGAAGGCCACTGCGTCGCCACACCGAATCGCGCCCACTTCACAGCAGGACAGCCGGGCGTCGTCCCGGATCGCCGGCACCGGGCCTGGGAAGGGGGAGGCATGCCCGGCGAGTGCGATCGAGTGGAGCGGGTCCCTCGGACCTACAGGACCGCCCAGGGGCCGTACGGGTACGCCGAGAAGCTGGCCTTCTCGGTTGCTGCATAGCGCCGCAGCGAGTTACTCGGGATCCGCCAAGAACCATCTAAGGTTCGGCCCGAGAACGGCCCCGAACGGCCGCTTTAACCTGGTGGGCCGAGGTGCCGTACCGTGCTCCTGCCGCCCCACCCCGCGGACTGAAGCGCCGTCGGAGGACCCATGAGACCAGACGAGGAGATGTGCTGCGAGGCCCTGATTGAGCTGCTCAGGGGCAGAGGAGTTCCTGCGCGGTGTATCGCGGGGCCCGACCCGCCCGATGCGCGGTTGTTGACCGCCGAGGGGGAGTTCGCGGTCGAGATCACCAGCATCCACGGAGTAGCGGATCTCGACGGGAAGGATGCCACTTGGACGCAACTCGGGAAGGAGCTCCACCGTTTTGGTGTCGAGGTCTGCGCCGAGGTCAGTCGGAGGGTAGTCGTTCCGGGGGTTTTCGCGGTCCACTTCCGGCCGACCCCGCTGTTGAAGCAGATGAAAGCGGGCATCGTTGACGCATTGGCTCAGCACTTCAGCGGAGATGACCGTGGCCAAGCCTCCAGTCACGTCCGTTCAGAGGCGATGAATGTCCAGGTGTCCAGGGTACGGCCGGACGGCAGCGATCTACTTCCTTGGGTACTTCCGGCCGGGTCTCTCGTGGGACCCCTTCCCTACCAACTGGAGTCCCTGCTACTTCGGGCAGTCCAGGAGAAGACCCGCAAACTGAGCGCGATCACCGTCCCGAAGATCCTTGTGATCCACGATCTCTACCTTTTCCAGGGGACATCTGAGGAATGGCGCGATAGCCTGGCTGGCGCAACTGGCCCGTTCGCGGCTGTTGTGCGGGTCCAACGGCGAGTCGCAGAGCTGATTTGTGGCGCGCTGCCGGCCAGCTGAACCTGCCTCAGGTCCATCACCTGAGTTCCGTCATCCTAGCCGGCACGGCGGCCCATCGGGCTATTAAAATGCGGGCACGCGGTAGTATGGTGATCCCTTCCCAGAGCCCTTAGTCGACGCTGTTCGTTGCCGCCAGTCGGGCCCGGCGGCGGGACGCCTGCCGGAGCTTGCTGAGGGCCCCTAATTTGATCTGCCGCACGCGCTCGCGCGTCAGGCCCAGCAGAGTGCCGATCCGGCCAAGATTGGCTCGGTCGCTGCCCTCAAGGCCGTAATACAGACGGACGATGCGCTGTTCGCGGTCGTTCAGGTTGCTCAGGTCACCATCCAACTGCCGCCGGATCGAGGTGCGTAGGGCGCTGGTGTCGGGCGCCTCCTGGCTCGGGTCAGCCAGCGTATCGATCAGCGTTAAGTTGGAATCGGCCTCAAAGAGGGGCTCGTCCAGCGACAGCACCTCGCGGCTGGCGGCCAGGGTCTCCGCTATCTTCTCGACGGACACGCCGAGCTCGGCGGCGACCTCATCCATGTTCGACCACCCGTCGTGCCCTTCGCTCAGCCGGATCGAGGTCTTGTAGATGTCCGCCAACAGGTTCACCTTGTTGGTCGGCAGGCGCACCACGCGCGCCTGATCAGCGATCGTCTGCAGGATGGCCTGGCGGATCCACCACACGGCGTAGGAGATGAACTTGCACCCCTTGGTGCCGTCGAACCGCTCGGCCGCGGTGATCAGCCCGATGTTGCCAGCGCTGATGCGTTCGCCCAGCGACAGGCCGCGGCGCTCGTACTTGCGGGCCACCTGGACCACGAACCGCAGGTTGGCGCGGACCAGCTCGTCGCGGGCTGCCGTATCGCCGCGCAGGATCCGGACGGCCAATTCACCCTCGCGCTCGCGTGACAGCGGCCCGGTCGTGGCAGCCGCGGCAGTAACGTCGCGAAAGTAGATCGCCAGTGCGCCATCGTCGTTACGAGGGATTATCTGCATGCCGACGCGACCTCCTCAGCGCTCCCCCTTGGCCATCGCCCTGACCGGGCAGCAGGAAGAGGTAGCGCCGCCACTACTCGCCCGCCGCCGGCTGTTCGGCGGCCAGCTCCTACCTTCTGGGTCAGCCCTTCACGCCCGCTGCTCGACGAACCATGGGGTTCTTCAGGTGCGAGCACTCGGCCGTGGCGTGGCGGGCTTGCCGGCAGGCACCGCTGCCGTCTTGAAGCGCCCGCACCTTCGTGCCGTGGGACGCCTCGAGCTTGCACAGGTGGGTCACCGGCTCTACTGGAGGGGTGCTGCTGCCGGAAGACGTCCCGCCGGCCGGCACCAAGTAAGGGCACTTCTGCCACCACTGGGGATCTGGGGCGCGCTCACCGGGCATGGGCACCTCCGGGATCGGGCCTGCCGGCTCTTCGGGTCACGTGTGGCCCGTGGTCCCTCAAGGGGAAAGCTGGGGGGCCACAGCACAATGTACGCCATCCGCCACCGCGCGAACACTCCGGCCTGGCCACCGGGCGCCGGGCGGGCGCGCAGTGGACCCACCACCAAGACCCGTCCCAGGGACCCGGCGGCGGTGCTGTTGTACGGCCGATGCATTCCGGATCCCCCCGCCGGATTCCTCGTCCTGCCGCACCCAAGGTACCGCGCCCGGTCTCAAATCCAAAAGGAACTACCGGTATTCGTCGGTCTGAGCCGCCCTGGCCGGTCTACGCGCCCACCTTGATACCGGCGGCCTTCCGCCCCATTATTGTGGTCGCAGGTCGTCGCGTTTCGGGCAGGCGGTCCTGGCCCGGTCACCTCCCAGGAGGAGGATATCCCCGATGCACGCAGGCTACCAGGGCAAGATACTCCGCGTCGACCTCGGCTCCGGCCGCATCTGGCACGAGGAGCCCGGCGAGCTGTTCTACCGGCGCTACCTGGGCGGCTGGGGGTTCGTCGCCTACTACCTGCTCAAGGAGCTGGCCCCGGGCGCCGACCCGCTCGGTCCCGAGAACCGGCTGATCTTCGCCGGCGGGGTATACACCGGCACCCAGCTTTCGGGCAGCGGCCGCTCGGCCGTGGGCGCCAAGAGCCCGCTTACCGGCGCCTTCGGTGAGGGGGATGTGGGCGGTTTCTTCGCCGTCGAGCTGGTCAAGGCCGGGTACGATGCCCTGATCGTCCAGGGCCGCGCCGAGCAGCCGGTCTACCTCTTCATCGACAACGACCAGGTCGAGATCCGCGATGCCTCCCGGCTCTGGGGCCGGAACGTGGTCGAGACCGAGGAGCAGATCAAGCAGGAGGTCGGCGACGAGCACCTGCGCTTCGCCGTGATCGGCCGGGCCGGTGAGAACCTGGTGGTCAACGCCTGCGTCATGGAGGACCTGCACCACGCCGCGGGCCGGACCGGGATGGGCGCGGTGATGGGGTCCAAGCGGCTCAAGGCGGTCGCCTGCCGGGGGAGCCACCGCAAGCAGGTGGCCGACCGCGACAAGATCAAGGAGGTGTCGGACTGGCTCAACGGCGAGGGGAAGCCGCACTACATGGGCCTGCGCGACCACGGCACCGACGGCGGTCTCATCAACCTCCACGAGGACGGCGGCCTGCCGACCCACAACTTCAAGGACGGCCAGTTCGCGGAGGCCGCCAACATCACCGGCAAGACCATGACCGACACCATCCTCAAGCAGCGGGGCACCTGCTACGCCTGCGTGGTGCGCTGCAAGCGGATCGTCGAGGTCAAGGAAGGCCAGTTCAAGACCGACTCGGTCTTCGGCGGGCCGGAGTACGAGACCGCCGGGGCCCTGGGCTCCAACTGCGGCGTGGGCGATCTGGCCGCGGTGGCCAAGGGGAACGCCCTCTGCAACGCCGAGGGGCTGGACACCATCGGCGGCGGGATGATGGTCTCCTTTGCCATGGAGTGCTTCGAGCAGGGGATCATCTCCGAGAAGGAGACCGGCGGGATCCAGGCCCGCTTCGGCAACGCCGAGGCCATGGTCCGGTTGCTGGAGATGACCGTGACCCGAGAGGGGATCGGTGACCTGCTGGCCCAGGGGTACGAGGCCTGCATCAAGGCCTGGGGACCGGCGGCGCGGGCCTTTGCCATCGAGGTCAAGGGCCAGCCCCTGCCGATGCACGAGCCGCGGTACAAGTTCGGCCTGGGGCTGGGGTACGCCATCTCCCCGACCGGCGCCGACCACGTCCACAACATCCACGACACCGCCTTCACCAGCGAGGTCGGCCTGGGCGGGGTGCAGGCCTTCGGCGTGCTCGAGCCGCTGCCGAAGGACGACCTCAGCCCGGCCAAAGTCCGCCTGATGCGCGACTACACCAACTGGTCGCTCCTCAAGAACATGCTGGGGATGTGCCTCTTCCTCCCGTACAGCCCCAACATGACCGTCGACCTGGTGCGCGCGGTCACCGGCTGGGACACCTCCCTGTTCGAGCTGATGCGGGCCGCCGAGCGCGGCATGGCCATGGCCCGGGCCTTCAACGCCCGCGAGGGGTTCACGGCCAAGGACGACTACCTGCCCGACCGCTTCTTCGATCCGTTCACCTCTGGTCCGCTCAAGGGGGTGGCCCAGAAGCGGCACGAATTCCGCGCCGCGCTCGACACCTATTACCAGATGGCCGGCTGGGACCCGGTGCTGGCCGCGCCGACCCGGGCCAAGTACCAGGAGTTGGATATCCCCTGGGTGGCCGACGAGCTGGCCCGGTACGACGCCGTGGCCGGATGACGGTCGTCCCTCCCATCCCCCCGGTCGGGCCGGGCGGGGAAGGGGACCGGGGGTTTATCCCCGACCGGGGATTGGCCCCCGAGGCGGCGATGCAGGCGATCCTGTCCTGCACCGACCTGCTGCCGCCGGTCCGTTTACCCCTGGAGCTGGGCCTGGGCCGGGTGTTGTCCGCGCCGGTCCAGGCCGGCGAGAGCGTGCCGCCGTTCACCAACTCGGCGATGGACGGGTACGCGGCCCGGGCTCAGGACCTGAGCGCCGCCACCTTGACCCGACCGGTCCGGCTCCAGGTCCTGGCCGATCTCCCCGCCGGCAAGCGGTCCGACCTGACGGTGGGTCCGGGCCAGGCGGTGCGGATCATGACCGGGGCGCCGCTCCCCGCCGGTGCGGACTGCGTCGTTCCGGTCGAGGAGACCGACGCCGGTACCGCCCAGGTGGAGATCCGCCGGGCCCTGGCCGCGGGCTTCCATGTCCGCCGGGCCGGCGAGGACGTTCAGGCCGGCGATCCCCTCCTGGACACGGGTACCGTGCTGCGGCCGGCCGAGTTGGGTCTGCTGGCCGCGGTCGGCTGCAGTCAGGTGAGTGTCCACCCGGCCGCGCGCGTAGGGATCATCACCACCGGCGACGAGCTGGCCGGGCCGGGCGAGGTTCTCCTCCCCGGGCAGATCCGCGACACCAACAGCGTCACCATGGCCGCCCAGGTGCGTGCCTTCGGCGGGGTGCCCCTCCTCTACCCGCGGGTCCGCGATACTCGGGCCGCGGTGCGCGAAGCGGTCGAGGAGGCGGTCCAGCGCAGCGACCTGGTATTGACCAGCGGCGGGGTGTCGGTCGGCGAGTACGACTTCGTCAAGGCGGTGCTCGCCGAGATGGGGGCGCGACCAGTCTTCTGGCGGGTGGCCCAGAAGCCGGGGAATCCGCTGGCCTTCTGGGTACTGCACGGCAAGCCGGTCCTCGGCATCCCGGGGAACCCCGTGGCCACCCTGGTCTGCCTCGAGCTCTACGTGCGGCCGGTCGTGCGTCGCCTGATGGGGCATGGCCGGCTCTTCCGGCCCGAGCGCCAGGCCAGGCTGGCGGACGGGTATCGGGGCCGGGCCGACGGCCGCCAACACTTCCTGCGGGTCCAGGTGCAGGAGCGCGAGGACGGACTGGTGGCCCAGATCACCGGACCGCAGGGGTCGGCCATCCTCTCCTCCATGGCCGCGGCCAATGCCCTGGCGCTCATCCCCCCGGACGTGGCCGAGATCCCGCCGCTGGGTCAGGTGCAGGTGCAGCTCACCGAGCTGCCCGAGGATCATTGACCACTGACCGCCGGCCCTGGTTACTGGTCGAGATCGTGGTTTTGAGGTCGCCGGACGCCCCCCGAAGGCCCTATATTTCAGCAGCACGTACAGCACGAAGCCGCGGTCGTTCCTCTCCCCCGGTCAGGTACCGGGTACGGACCTGAGACGGGCATCCAAGGAGGCGTCGTCATGGCCAGAGGGTACATGGGGAAGATTCTCAACGTCGATCTGTCTGCCGGCCGCGTCTGGGACGAGCCGCTCGACGAGTCCCTGTGCCGCGATTTCCTCGGCGGGTACGGGCTGGGCGCCAAGCTCCTCTACGACCGGATGCGGCCCGGGGTCGACCCCCTGGGGCCGGACAACCTGCTCGGCTTCTTCACCGGCCCGCTCACCGGCTCGCCCAGCATCGAGGGGAACCGGTTCGTCGTGGTCTGCAAGTCACCGCTGACCGACACCTGGGGGGACGCCAACTGCGGCGGCACCTTCGGGCCGCATCTGAAATTCTCCGGGTACGACGGGATCCTCTTCAGCGGCCGGTCGCCCAAACCGGTCTACCTGGCCATCGAGAGCGGCAAGGCCGAGCTGCGCGATGCCGCCTCCCTGTGGGGGAAGGACACCAACGAGACCGAGGACCTGCTCAAGGCAACCCTGGGCGAGACCAAGGGCCGCGACGGCAAGCAGGTCGAGGTGGCCTGCATCGGGCCGGCCGGCGAGCGGCTGAGCCTGCTGGCCGGGATCCTCAACGACAAGGGCCGAGCCGCCGGCCGGTCCGGCGTGGGCGCGGTCATGGGCTCCAAGCGGCTGAAGGCGATCGCGGTCTCGGGCAAGGCCGAGATCCCCTTGTTCGACGCCGAAAAGGCCCAGGCCCTGCGCAAGGAGTACCTCAAGCGCACCGGTGGCGCCCACTCGCTCTTCGTCAACTACGGCACCATCGGCATCACCGGCGATTCGGCGATGAGCGGCGACTCGCCGGTGAAGAACTGGGGCGGGGTCGGGCCGGTCGACTTCCCCTCCGGCCGCACCAAGTTCCACCAGGACACGGTGATCGCGTACCAGGACCGCAAATACGGCTGCTGGCGCTGCACCATGTCCTGCGGCGGCCACATGTCGGTCAAGGAGCCCGGTCCGTACCAGGGCACGACCCATCACAAGGTGGAGTACGAGACGGCCGGGGCCTGGGGGACGATGACCTTGATGGACGACTTCCCGGCCCTGATCAAGATCAACGAGCTGTGCAACCGGTACGGCTTCGACACCATCGGCGCCGGGTGCACCGCGGCCTTTGCCGTCGAGTGCTACGAGAACGGGATCCTCACCAAGGAGGATACCGGCGGGCTGGAGCTGAACTGGGGGAATGACCGCGCCCTGGTCGGCCTGCTGGAGAAGATGGCCACGCGGGAGGGGATCGGCGACCTGCTGGCCGACGGCACCCGCAAGGCCGCGGCCCGGATCGGCAAGGGATCGGAGGCCTTTGCCATGCACGTGCAGGGCTCCGAGGTGCCCATGCACGACCCCAAGTTCCAGCCCGGCCTGGCCACGACCTACAAGATGGACGCCACCCCGGCCCGGCACACCCAGGGGCACGAGGACATGCCGCCGATCGTCCCGGGCTGGCCCGAGCACGACAGGTACACGTACAGCGGCAAGGGGGAGCTGCACAAGCAGTGCATGGAGATGATGCACGTGGTCAACGCCGCCGGGGTCTGCCTGTTCGCCTACCTCTCCTACGACTGGCAGTTCGTCCCCGACTTCCTCACCGCGGTGACCGGCTGGAAGATCGACACCGGCGAATGCCACCGGATCGGCGAGCGGATCGCCCACCTCCGGCACGCCTTCAACCTGCGCGAGGGGCTGAACCCGGTGCGGTTCGAGGTGCCCAAGCGTCTGCTCGGTGACCCGCCCCAGACCGAGGGGAACGTGCGGGGGATCACCGTCGACGTCGACACCCAGGTGCGCGACTACTGCGTTGCCATGGACTGGGACCCCGAGACCGCGGTCCCGAGCAAGGAGCGGCTCCTCGCCCTCGGTCTGGCCGAGGTGGCCCGCGACCTGCACGGGTAACCGCTGTTCAAGGAAGGCGAGGTGCTAAGCGCCCGGGAGCCGCGGATTCGCGCGGAGCCCGGACGCTTCGCGTTTGCCCCGCGTCGTCCGACTCAGGCAGGGTGACCGGTCAGCGCAGGAGACGATCGAAGGCCGTGAGCAGGCGATCGAGATCGTTGTCCGAGATCGCTCCCATGGTCGAGACGCCGTCCTGTTGTCATTTATTGTCAGTATTCGTCCGTATTCTCCTTGACAGCCCAAGCTGGTCCTGGCTAGATTGCCGCTTCATCCGGTGATCGGCCGGATCGGCCAGGAAGGGGGGCCGATGAGCGAATACCTGACCACGCGGGAGGTGGCCGCCCACCTCCGGATCAACGAGAAGAAGGTCTACGACCTGGTGGCCCACGGCCAGTTGCCGGCCGCCCGGGTCTCGGGCAAGTGGCTCTTCCCGCGTCGATTGATCGACCAGTGGGTGGAGCGGAACACGGTCTTCCCCGAGATCGGTCTGATGGGGGCCCTGCTCGACGAGATGGTCGTCCTTCAGGGCTCGGACGACTGGCTCCTCGGACAAGTCACCGAGCAGTGCCGCGAACGGACCGGGACCCCGGTGGTCTCGGCCAGCGTCGGCT
>JBAZUN010000110.1:0-14652 GCA_041661365.1 Candidatus Latescibacterota bacterium | reverse complement strand
GATGCGGGCGCTGAAGGACCATATCGGCTCCTTTCTGAGAGCCGGCGGGAAGCCCGCGCGAATGGCCGAGGACGATCGACTGCGGGAAATGCGGCAGATCGTCGGGGACGAGTGGGCCACCAACGACCGGGCCATCGCGGTCACCTACTCCCATGATCCCTGTCCGGTGGCGACCCCTCGCATGCCCGCCTACGTCGTGCTGCCGAGGACCCGCACCGAGATTCAGGCCCTGCTGCGTCTGTTCCGGAAGAACCGGATCCCCTGGGTCGCGCGCGGCAACGGCTCGAGCGTCATGGGCCTGGTCATGACCGAAGGGGCAGTGATCGATTTGGGCCGGATGAAGGACATGGTCTTCGACGAGAAGAATTGGGCGGTGCGGGTGGAGCCAGGAGTCTCGGCCTTCGACCTGCAACGCGCAGCCGTCCGCCGCGGTTATCGCGTCAATGTCGCCGAACCGGCCGCCCTGGTGTGCTCCAACCTCGTGGGGACGGGGATCTTCTCGACCTTCATGGCCGGGTACGGGACGGCTGCCGACAACTATATCGATGCGGAGTTCGTCGCCGGGGATGGGACCGTGTTCTCTCTCAGCGAAAAGAGCGCCCCGAACCTCTTCGCGTTCCGCTCGGCGGACGTCGAATCACCCGGAATCTGCACGGCGGCGAGCGTGAAGCTGCACCCGATGACGGATGACGAGGCCGGGGTGCTGGTCCCCTTCACGGGGCTCGGCGAGGCCCTCGGCTTCGTCAAGGACTGCGCGGTCCGGCGCATCGGCCTGGCCGTCGGCATCCTCGGCAGCGAATACGTCTCGGCCTTCATCGCGCCCACCGGGAGATTGGCTGCGGAAGTGAAGGAGGTTTTCGCCCACCAGCTCGGCATCGCCTATCTGGTGCTGGTGATTGGCGATCGGTACGCTCGGCGTAGCCTGGAGGAGATGGGCCACCCGTTGATCGACCAGCGGCTTTTCCGTGCACTCAACCTGGGCTTGCCCTCCCTGCCCTCGGCTCGCTGGACGGACCTCCTCACCGAGCTCTCCGCCGAGGAGCCGTTCTCCTATCTGAAGCTCGAAGGGTTCGCCGAGATGGTGGAAACAGCCTTGGCTCCGTCGCCAGCCGGACTGGTGCGCGACCTGGATCCGGAGCTCAGGCCGTTTTTCGAAGAGGTCTACGCCAGGGAAGAAATGACCGATCTGGTCTGGCTGAACATGTTTCGGATTGTCAGCTCGAGAATGGGACGCTGTGGGCATTTCCTGATCTTCATCCTCTACCTGCCTCTGGAGAGCGCGCTGATCGAAGAGCTCAGCCGTGAATTTCGGCGCATCGCCGACCATCACCAGGTCAGGAACGAGCTCGGGTTCATCACCCCGATCGACGAGGGGAAACGCGCCATTTTCGAATACGATTACTTCTTCGATCAGAACGACCCGGAGCAGATCGCTCGCATCCAGCAGGCGGGAAGGAAAGCCGGCCTTTTGATCGAAGAGTATTCGTCCCGACTGGGCACGCTGCGCTGGATTCGGCACGTCGTGAACCAGGGCGTATGTCGCAAAGAGAACCTACTCTATACCTAGAGCGCGGCGAGGCTCCATGCGGCAGGCAGAACGAGCAGCGATCATCCTGACGGGGGCGACCGGTTTTCTGGGTGGCCATCTGATGGCGGCTCTGCTCGAGCGGGGAGACCGCGTGGTCGTGCTGGGACGGGCATCGGAAGGCCGAAGCCTCGCCGATCGGATCGCCGGGCACCTCGCCTGGTTCGGTCTCTCCGCGCGTGGAGACCAGGTCGAGACGGCCGAAGCGGATCTGCGGCAGCCCCGTTGCGGCCTGGCGGAGGATCGCTACCGCGCTCTGTGCGCCAGGGCCGGCCCTGTCGTTCACTGCGCTTCGGACACACGCTTTTCGGAACGCAGGCGGCAGGAGATCACGGAGACGAACGTCCACGGCCTGCGGCGGATCCTCGATCTGGCGGCCGACAGCCGCACGCCGTTTTTCCACTACGTCAGCACGGCCTACGTGGCCGGGAAGACCTCTGGGCGCTGTCCCGAGGAACTGGTAGCTTGCGGCGACTTCGCCAATGTCTACGAGGAAACGAAGGCCCACGCGGAGCGGGAAGTCGCGGCCCGTTGCCAGCGGGATGGGCTTCCTTACTCCATCATACGGCCCTCGATCGTCTATGGCGATTCGCGCAGTGGCCGGTCGACGCGCTTCAACGCGCTGTACCATCCCGTCAAATCGCTGGCCATTCTGCGGGAGATTTACCTGAACGACCTGGCCAGCCAGGGGGGCGAGAAAGCGCGCGCCTGTGGCATTGCCTTGGAACGAGGCGGGGTGCTCCGGCTGCCGCTCAGAGTCTTCGTGGGTCGCCGTGGCCACCTCAACCTGATTCCCATCGACTATTTCGTATCGGCGGTCGAGTGCATCCTCGAGCGCGCCGAGGCCGGCGCCATCTATCACCTCACCAGCGATTCACCCATCACACTCGGTGACCTGGCCGGCTATTGCCAATCGTTCCTCAAGATTGCCGGCATCGAGATCATCGAGGGGTCGTCCGGTGAAACACCGTTGAATCCGCCGGAGGCGCTCTTCCAGAAGTTCCTCGAACCCTATCTCCCCTACTTGGCGGACGCCCGGAGCTTCGATCGACGACACGCGAACCGGGCGACCTGCGGACTCAAGCCTCCGGAGTTCAGCTACGACATCTTCGAGCGATGCATGAGCTACGCGATCAGCGTCAGTTGGGGAGTTGATCGAGGATCCTACCGGGCGGCATGAAGGCACGGAACGTAAGGGAAAGGCCAAACAAAGCACCTATCGCGCGCCGTGCGACCCGTCTGAACCCCGTGATCCGACTTCCAGTGCAGCCGAAGCGCACACCTCTGACCAGCGGATCGCCGATCCCAAGCCGATCATGTCGCCAGCTTCTGGGGACGCCGTGGCCAGAATCGCCTGGGGCCGACGGCGGTGCCCTCACGCTGGCCAAGATCCGCATGGCTTGACCGCAGCGGCGGTAAACCCACGGCAGCACCCTAGCATCAACCGCCTCCCTACAACGTCGCCAGATCCTCGAAAAGCTTCGCCGCTGCCACGGCCCTGATCCCGGGGGCGAGAGGATAGGTCGAGGCGCCGGCCGCGCGCGAAGTGATAGGAAGAACCAAGGCCCTCTGGGGTTGCTCGGTCAAGCAGGGAGCGGGGTTGCCGCGGTCGGCGGCGTGGGAGGCCAGCACGCCGTGGCAGCGGATCAGGTGTTGCCGTGGCGGGGGTACCAGGGTGGCCAGTTTTTTCAACAGTTCGTGGAGGGAGAGCAGCAGATGAGGGTGGACGATCGGCCCAGGGGTCCACCGGGCGGACGACGCTGGTCCCGAGCGATGACCTGGCGATCCTCAGCCCAGGTACCCCAACTCCCGCAACCGCTGATCGAGCAGCTCCGCCTCGTCCGCCTCGGGCCGGGGGAGTGGCGACCGCGGTATCGACGACTCCCGCAACAGCCGCTCGCGGCCGGCCCGCAAGCGGGCCTCGGCTTTCGGGTCCTCGATCCTCTCTTCAGTAAAGGTCCGTTCGAGTCGGACGCGGTCGGTCCCCTCGTGCACCGTGAGCTTGTGCTCGGCGTCGAAGACCGACCAGAGGGAGCCGCCGGCCGGCGTTGGCGCGGTTGCGGGCCGGTCGTCGTGCGGGTCTAGTGGCTCGATCTCTGCCAACCACGGTCCTGTTGGCCCGGGGTGCCACAGGTCCCGGCCGAAGCCGCGGTACTCGATCTCCAGATTGAGCAGGCGGGCTATTATGGGGAAGAGGTCGATGGTCGACAGGACCGGCCGCGTCGGCTCGAGGTTACCGGTCCCGGGGAGGTGAAAGTAGAGCGGCACCCGGAGCACGGAGTTCCGCAGCGACTGCCCGTGGTACGGCTCCTCAGGGGTCCAGCTCTCGCCGTGGTCGCCCAGGATAATGACGGCCCAGCGCTGCGGGTCGAGGCGTTGGATCAGCGGGGCCAGCTTCTCCTCGCAGACCGCGGCCACGGCCCGCCGGTACAGGGCCTCGACCTCCCGCAGCCGGCCCTGTTCGAGGAGGCGCAGGACCTGACCGTCGGCCCGACCGTCCGCGGCCCCGTACGGCGCGTGGGTGTCCCAGTAGTGGACGAAGAGCAGGCCGGACGAGCGCAGGCCGGCCAGGGCTGCCTCGAGTTGGGCCAGGCCGGTCCCCGCGTCCGGGGAGAGGGGAGTCAGCCACGGGGCGTAGTCGAGTCCGGTGAAGATCGGTGCCGCCTCGCTGAACCCGATTGCGGCGCGGCCCTGTTCGCGGCAGATAGAGAAGAGATGGGCCACACCGGGCCGCAGGCCAACCGCGCGCTGGCCGATCACCCCGTGCTCGAAGGGGTAGAGCCCGGTGAACA
Source organism: Candidatus Latescibacterota bacterium (assembly GCA_041661365.1). Lineage (GTDB taxonomy): Bacteria > Latescibacterota > UBA2968 > UBA8231 > UBA8231 > CAITNQ01. Next base: position 10,275 of record JBAZUN010000110.1, on the reverse strand, counting down.
GGGAGGTGTGGGCCGGCCGGGTCGCCGAGGAGGAGGAGAACAGCCGCGAGGAGAAGCCGAATCCTCGGATGGCCCGCTCGAAGCGGGGGAGCCGCACCCCCGGGTTGGCGCGCGGCACCGCGTCCAGGCGCAGGCTGTCCACGGTGACGAGCAGGAGGTTCACGGCGGCGCGTTCCGGGGACTCAGGTAAGCAGGCCGCGTCCCTCGATCGCGAAGATCCGCTCGACGCGGCCCTGTCGCAGGCCGAGCAGTTGGTCGTGCAGGAAGTTGGTCGAGTCAGAGTACCCCACCAGCAGCTCGACCTGCTCGCCCACCGCGGGACCGGCGTGGCCGTCGAGCACCTCGAAGACCCCGTGCTCGGCCGAGAGGTAACGCAGCTTCAGGTCCTGGCGACGGAGCGGGCGCGGCGGATGGTGGAAGGCCGACATCGCCTTGAGAGTGATGAAGTCCTTGTTCCGCATCCTGACCGAGCAATACACGCCCGTTGCTCCAGCCGCCAGAGCGGGGGATTGCGCCGCCGTTGTAGATCAGATGCTTCTGGATTTGCGGTACTGAGAGAGAGAGGTGGACCCGCGTTCCCTTCTGGCCGCGTCGAGCATCCCCCGGAAGCGCGCGTTTCGTTCGAGAAGATAATCCTCGATGTCGCGGTCTTCGATGTGCTCGATGACCGCGGTGATCCTGCCGTTCCTGGTCACGAACACCGGCTCTACTGCAGCGGCCTCGAGATACTTCGCCAAGTTGTTCCGCACCTCTCCCATAGGGGCAACTTTCATCGCTCCTGCTCCTCATAGTAAGATTGGGTCTCGTCTTTGTGCATCACTCTCAGCACGTCAACGCGACGGCCATCTTCGTCAACCGCGTAGAAAACGCGGTAGTCGCCAACCCGAAGGCGGTAGTCCGGATTGCGGCTACCACGCAGCCGTTTGATCCGGCTCTTGCTGACTCTCGACGGAGTGGACTGCAGGTATCTCTCCATCGCATCGGCGATCCGCGTGACGTCGAACTTACGCAGGCGGTCCATATCTTTGACGGCACTGAGCTTCAGGGAGATTTCGTAGGGCATAGTCAAATAGTAGCCGAATTTTGCTACACGGCAAGGGCAATCTGCCCCCCTTGGGGATCCTGAAGGTGGCTGGGATCAGCAAGTCGCCGCATTTTCCCAGGTTTGCCCACTACCGCTCACCTGCCGGAGTGTTACCGCGACTACCTCGATGGCTACCGTGCTCTGCAGCTCGTGGATGACGAGGGCCAGTTCCGCGGGTGCTTGGTGTGGGGTCTGGCAGGGCGGTGGTGCGTTAAGCTCTTGGCATTGAACAGCCGCGAGGAGAAGCCGAACCCTTGGGTAGCCCGCGCGAAGCGGGGCAGGCGCACGGTCGGGTTGGCGCGCGGCACCGCGTCCAAGCGCAGGCTGTCCACGGTGACGAGCAGGAGGTTTACGGCGGCGCGTTCCGGGGACTCAGGTAAGCAGGCCGCGTCCCTCGATCGCGAAGATCCGCTCGACGCGGCCCTGTCGCAGGCCGAGCAGTCGGTCGTGCAGGTAGTTGGTCGAGTCAGAGTACCCCACCAGCAGCTCGATCTGCTCGCCTATTGCGGGACCGGCGTGGCCGTCGAGCACCTCGAAGACCCCGTGCTCGGCCGAGAGGTAGCGCAGCTTCAGGTCCTGGCGACGCAGCGGGCGCGGCGGATGGTGGAAAGCCGACATCGCCTTGAACCCGGCGTCGAGCACCACGTGGTGCTCGGCCCGGCTGGTGACCGTGGCCAGCAGGGTCAGGGCGTACTCGAGGGTGGCGACCCCGCACTGGTCGCGGTACATCCCGTCCATGAAGATCCCGCCTCCGGCCTGGACCTCGGTGATCCCGGGGTACGCGCCGGTGATCTCGTAGCAGCCGGTGCCGCCGGCGCTGAGGATCGGCACCTCGAGGCCGTGCCGGCGGATCAGCTCGGCGCTCTCCCGCAGCAGGTCGAGGGCCTGGTGACAGGCCTCGACCTTGGCCTCGTACGGCTGCACCATGAGCACGTGTCCCTCGTACCCCATCAGGCCGCGGAAGATCAGCCCCGGGGTCCGCGCGATCTGCTGGGCCAGGGCCAGGGCCGGCTCACCGGGCTGGACCCCGACGCGGTGCATCCCCACGTCGATCTCGACCACCACCGGGATCCGGGTCCCGGCCCGCGCCGCGGCCGCGGCGATCAGCGGCAGGACCGCCGCGTGGTCCATTGCCGAGATCACCTCGGTGCGCTCCTGTATCGCGGCCAGCCGGTCCAGCTTGGTCGGGGTCACGATCTGATTGGCGATGAGCAGGGGGCCGATCCCGGCCCGGCTCAGCAGCTCGGCCTCGCTGACCTTGGCGCAGGTGATCCCCAGGGCCCCGGCCTCCAGCTCCATCCGGGCGATGGCCGGGCACTTGTGGGCCTTGCTGTGAGGCCGCCAGCCAGTGCCGTGGTCGCGGAAGAACCCGGCCAGGTGCTTGAGGTTCGCCTCGAAGAGCTCCAGGTCGAGGAGCAGGACCGGCGTGTCCAGCTCCTCCTTGGGCCTGCCGAGCAGGTGCTGTCCGTCGGCCATCAGCGGGTGAAGGTGACGCGGTTGACCACCAGGGTGCGCGGCTCGTCGAGGACCAGCTTGAGGAAGCTCTGGACTCCGTCGACCCTGGCGGTGAAGGTGGCGTACATCCCCTCGTAGGTCCGCTCCCACGGGGAATGGTCGGTCTCCCTCAGGCCCCTGGCCACCGGTCCGGTGTAGGTGCGGAAGAGGCCGGGACCGCGGTTCTCGGCCGACAGCCCGGTGGTCTCCACCGCCACCTGCAGGGCTCTTGGCGGGGTGGGGAAGTGGAAGACCAGACTGGCGCCCCGGTCGACCGCGATCGCGGTGAGCATCGGGGGGTTCTGGATCGTGGCTTCGCCGGTGGCAGGGTCGGGATCGAACGGCAGGAGTGCCCACCACTGGTATCCGATCTCGGTCATGGTCAGCCTCTCGGAATGGCGGAGGATTGGAGGTGCCAGTTCCCCGGATGGAGCAGCAGGGGATCGTTGACCTGAATGGTGGCCACCGCGGCCATCAGGTTGGCCGGTAACGGACCGGCATCGACCGCGGCAAGGTTGGCCTGCAGTTCATCGAAACGACTCGAGCCGAAGAGCACGGTGTCGGCGACGGGGTGGTGCAGGGTGAACCGCACGGCCAGCTCGGCCAGGGTCAGGCCTGCCTGGGCCGCCAGCGCCGCGGCCAGCCGGGCCGCCTCCTGCAGCGGGGCGAGCCGCGGCGGCAGGGTTTGCCACCGGTCCGAGAGCACCCCTTGGAGGAGGACCGAGCGGAAGAGCACCCCCACCCCCTGCTGCCTGCAGCGGGGGAGGACCTGGGCGTCCAGGCGACGGTCGAGCAGGTTGTACGCCACCTGCAGGGAGCGGAAGACCACCGGCCAGTCGAGCACCTCGAGCGGCGCGGTCTCGCCGTAGGTCGAGGCGCCCCAGTACCGGACCAGGCCCCGGCCGGTCAGGTCCTCGGCCAGCTCGAGGAACTCCGCGTCGACGAAACGTTCATCAGCACTATGTACCTGCAATAAATCGAGTACCGGGATCTGCAACCTTGCCAGGCTACGGCGCACCGACCCCTCGACGTGCTCCTTGAGCGCGGTCCCGTGCAGCCGGGCCTCTGACCCGGCCGGCCGCAGGGCGACCTTGGTGGCGATTACCGGCCGTTTGCTGTTGCCGCCGAAGGCCCGCCCGATCAGCTCCTCGCTCCGGCCGTAGGCCGCGGCCGTATCGACGAAGGTGATCCCGGCGTCATACGCCTGGTGCAGGAAGCGGATGCAGGTGTCGTCGTCGGGTGGCTCGGGGAGGCCCAGGCCGTAGGGCATGCCCAGCTCGACCGTGCCCAGGCCGAGGCGCGAGACCTGCAGGTCGGTGGTACCGAGGAGTCGGGTTTCCATGATCCGGCTCAGGTCCTTCTCAGGTCGTAGAGTTGGTGATCGGGGGAGCCCCGACCGCGCGCCGCACCACCCCGCCGTGCCGGGCCAGCAGGGCCCGGGCTTGGGTAACGTCGACCTTCCTGAGCTCCATCACCAGGGCCACCTTCAACTCGCCGTTGGCCGCCTCGAGCCGAGCCCGACCGGCCTCGGGGTCCAGACCGGTGATGGCATCCAGGATGCGCAGGGTCCGGTCGCGCAGCTTGGCGTTCTTCGGCTGCAGGTCGACCATCAGGTTGCCGTAGGTCTTGCCGAGCCGGACCATGGTCGCGGTGGAGATCATGTTGAGGACCAGCTTGGTGGCGGTCCCCGCCTTCATCCGGGTCGAGCCGGTGACGACCTCGGGCCCGACCTCCGGGGCGATCTGGACGTCGGCCTCGACCTCGGACAGGGTGGTGGGGCTGCAGGTGAAGAAGACCGTCCCCGCGCCCACGGACCGGGCGTAGCGCAGGGCGCCGTGCACGTACGGGGTCACCCCGCTGGCGGCAATCCCCAGGACCACGTCCCCGGCGTTCAGACCGCGCTCGCGCAGGTCGGCCTCGCCGATCTCGGGTCGGTCCTCGGCTCCCTCCACGGCCCGGAAGGCCGCCTCTCGCCCCCCGGCTATCAGACCCTGCACCATCTCGGGTGCAACGTTGAAGGTCGGCGGACACTCGGCCGCGTCGAGCACTCCCAGCCGGCCGCTGGTGCCGGCGCCGACGTAGAAGAGCCGGCCGCCTCGGGACAGCCGGTCGGCCACCAGCTCCACGGCTTGGCTGATCGATTCGATCTGGGCCGCCACGACCGGCGCCACCCGGGCGTCCTCGCGGTTGATCAGGGCGAGGAGCTCGCGGACCGGCAGCTCGTCGAGCGACTCGCTGGCCGGGTTGCGCTGTTCGGTGAGGAGGTCAGCCCAACGGGACATGTAGTCGAGAGGGATTCGAGGGGAAATCGAGTCGGTGTGACCGCGGGCGGCAACGGTATCAGACCGGTCCGGACCAACATCACCGGTAGGTTCGGCGACCCATAGTACTACAAGCCGCGGAATCTGTAAAGGCGGGGGAAGAGGGATGTTGTCGGCAGTTTCTGCCGCTCGGCGGTCGAGTCTGCCGGTTGTGCCGATGGATCAGGTGAGAGAGATGCGAGCTCAGCTCAGCCAGAACAGGGCCAGCAGGAGCATCGGCACGGCGCAGATCGAGAGGGCGACCGAGGCGGCCAGCAGCAGGGTACCGAGGAGGGAACCGGCGTTGCTCAGGCAGGCGTGCAGGGCGCGGGCCATCTCGCTCTCCGGGATGAGGACAGGGGCCGTGAGGTCGGGCCGGAGTCACATCGGTTATATCGTCAGTTAGCAGCATAGCAACAACTGGACCAGCGGTCCCTTCAGGATTGTCATCGTCAACAGCGGCGCCTATATTCGACGCCCCGCACCTAGTGTCTGCTTGCGGAAGTCGGCTACATTCGGGCGCCGATCCATCCCGGCCCGCGGCGTTGACCTTCCTCTGCGGATCTCCCCTCGATCCGCTGTCGGTCGGTCGCCTGGCGGCCCGGGCTCCTCGACGCCCTCGGTGTTAACGCGGACTTCCGCAAGCAGACACTAGCCTTCCATCGATCTGCAAGAACCGGCCACGCGGAAACGGAAGCCCATGTCCAAGACCATCGGTCCAGAGACCATCGACAAGGTCTACGATCCCCAGGCCGTGGAGGCGAAGTGGTACGCCTTCTGGGAGGAGCACGGCCTTTTTCACGCCGAGGTGGACCGCTCGCGGCCGGCCTTCTGCATCACCATCCCGCCGCCCAACGTCACCGGCGAGCTGCATATGGGTCACGCCATCCAGCACGCCATCCACGATGCCTTGATCCGCTGGCGCCGGATGCAGGGGTACGTCACCCTCTGCCTCCCCGGAACTGACCACGCCGGCATCGCCACCCAGATGAAGGTCGAGGAGGAGCTGACCCGCACCGAGGGGAAGACCCGGTACGACCTGGGTCGCGAGGCCATGCTCGAGCGGATCTGGGCCTGGCGCGCCAAGTACGGCGACGCGATCTACGACCAGCTCCGCAAGCTCGGGTGCAGCTACGACTGGCAACGGGCGCGGTTCACCCTCGACGAGGGGTACGCGGCCGCGGTGCTGGCCGCCTTCCAGCGGTATCAGGAGCGCGGCTGGATCTACCGGGGCACCCGCATGATCAACTGGTGCCCGAGCTGTGGCACGGTGATCTCCGACCTGGAGACCGAGGAGCGCGAGCAGCAGGGGCATCTGTGGCACCTGCGCTATCCCGGCCGCGACGGTGGTCCCGACGTGGTCGTGGCCACCACCCGGCCCGAGACCATGCTCGGCGATACGGCCGTGGCCGTGCATCCTCGTGACCCGCGCTGGCAGGACGCCCTCGGCCGGCAGGTGCTGCTGCCGTTGATGGAGCGCGAGATCCCGATCGTGGCCGACGAGTACGCCGATCCCGAGATGGGGAGCGGCGCGGTCAAGGTCACCCCGGCCCATGACCCGAACGACTACGAGGTGGGACAGCGCCACGGCTTGGCTCAGGTGCAGGTGATCGACTTCGACGGCCGCATGACCCAGGCCGCGGGCCGGTACGCCGGGATGGACCGGTACGCCTGTCGTGCGGCGGTGGTCGCCGACCTCGAGGCGGCCGGGCTGCTGGTCAAGGTCGAGGACCACCTCCACGCCATCCCGCACCACGACAAGTGCGGCACGGTGATCGAGCCACTGCCGATGGAGCAGTGGTTCATGGACATGCAGGAGTTGGGCCGCCAGACCCTGCCGATCCTCGAGCGGGCCGAGATCGAGTACGTGCCCGATCGCTTCCGGGGATACGCGGTCGAGTGGCTGCAGGGGATCCGCGACTGGGCCCTGTCCCGCCAGATCTGGTGGGGCCACCGGATCCCGGCCTGGTACTGCGTCCGCTGCAGCGCCGACGGGCTTCTGCCGATGGGCGGGCTCACCCTGGCGCGGGCCCTGGCCGACGGCAGCTTCCGGGTCTCGGTCGAGCGCGGCGCCCGGCCGATCGTCAGCGTCGAGCGGCCAACGGTCTGCCCGGACTGCGGCTCTACCGAGCTGGTGCAGGACCCGGACGTCCTGGACACCTGGTTCTCCTCGGCCCTCTGGCCGTTCGCCACCCTGGGCTGGCCCGAGCCGACCGAAGAGCTGGAGTACTTCTACCCCACCGACCTGATGATCACCGCGCGGGACATCCTCTACCTGTGGGTCCTGCGCATGGCCATGACCTCGGTGGAGTGCCTCGGCCGGATCCCCTTCCGCACCGTGCTGGTCCATCCCACGGTCCTGACCAAGGACGGCCGGCGGATGAGCAAGAGCCTGGGCACCGGGCTCAACCCGCTCGACCTGGTCCGGCTTTACGGGGCCGACGCCACCCGTTTCAGCCTGCTGCACCAGGTCGGCACGGTGCAGGACGTGCGCTTCGACGCGGAGATCGAGAACAACGCGGTCACCGCGTGCTCCAGCGCCGAGACCGCGCGGAACTTCAGCAACAAGGTCTGGAACGCCGCGCGCTTCGTGCTGATGAACCTCGAGGACTACCGTCCCGGGGAGTCGCCTGCCGGTTCCGACGAGCTGGCCGACCGCTGGATCCGCAGCCGTCTGGCCGTGGTGATCGGCGCCGTGGACCAGCATCTGGCCGGGTATCGCTTCAGCGAGGTCATCCGCGCCTTGTACGACTTCCTCTGGCGCGATTACTGCGACTGGTACGTGGAGCTGGCCAAGGCCCGACTGCACGGCGGCGACGCGGTGGCCCGGGGGCAGGCCCAGCACCAGCTCGTGACCGTGCTCGAGCAGGCCCTGCGGCTGCTGCACCCGGCCATGCCCTATCTCACCGAGACCCTCTGGCAGGCCCTGCCCCTGATGCCGGAGAGGAAGACCGTCAGCATCATGGTGGCCCCCTGGCCGAAGGCCGATCCGGATTGGGCCGACGCGGAGGCCGAGGCCGAGATGGAGCTGATCCAGGCCGTGGTCACGGCCGTGCGCACCATCCGCTCCGAGATGAACGTGCCCCCGGCCAAGCAGGTGCGGGTGCTGGTCTCGGCCCCGTCCGCGACCGCGGTTGCGCGGCTGTCCCAAGCCAGCGACTACCTGCGGTTCCTGGCCCGGGCCGAGGCGGTCGAGATCGGCGAGGGGCTGGCCCAGCCGCCGGCCTCGGGGAGCGCGGTGGTCGGCGAGCTGCAGGTCTTCGTTCCCCTGGAGGGGCTGATCGACCTGGAGGTCGAGCAGCGGCGCCTCGAGAAGGAGGTGGCCAAGTTCGACAAGCTGGTGCGCGGGATGGAGGGGAAGTTGGGCAACCCGGCCTTCCTCGACAAGGCGCCACCCGAGGTGGTGGCCCGCGAGCGGGACAAAGAACGCGAGTACCGGGCCAGCCTGGCGCAGTTGCGGGAGAGCCTGACCCGCCTGGGGCGCTGAGGCCAGCGCGGCTTCGGGCCGGGCCCTGCCGTGGCCTACGACTTCGTCACCCTGAGATCCCTGGCCGCCGACCTCGACCCGGCCTTCAGCGGTCGTTCCCTGCGCCAGGCCGCACCGACCGGGAAGGGGCTTCTCCTCGTCGCTGAGAACGGCTGTCGGGCCGAGTTCCGCGGTGGCCGGCAGGGCTCCCTCTGCCTCCTTCCCGCGGGGACCGAGCCTCCCGGCAGGGGGCAGGACCAAGGGCCCGAGCGGTACCTGGTCGGGGCCCGGGTGGAAGGGGTGAGTGCAGGGCCGCTCGACCGCCTCGTCACCCTTATCCTGTCCCGCGCCGACCGCCTCGGTCAGCCGACCTATGGACGCCTGGTCTGCGAGCTGATCCCCGGTCAGTCCCGGGCCGTGCTGGTCAGCGACCGCACCGGTCAGGTGCTCGGCCTGTGGGGGGAAGCGGGCCGGCGTCCCGCGGTCGGGCCGGATGACCAGTACCTTCCGCCCCAGCCCCGGTCACGGCTGGTCCCTTCCGGCGAATCCGGCGAAGAAGGATACTCCCGCTTTGCCGCGCGGCTGACAGGGTCGATCGGGCTGGCTCGGCGCGACCTGGCAGAGGTGTTGGCCCTGGTCGATCCCCTCTGCGCCGCCGAGCTGCTGCACCGCGCCGGTCTGCCGACCGATGTCCCGCTGGCAGATCTCGACGAGGTCGGGCGCCGGCGGCTTTGGCAAAGCATCGTGGCCCTGTGGGCCGCGGATCCTGAGTCCGGCGCCTTTGCCTGGGAGGAGGCCGGCCGCTTCGTCTTCTCGGCGTTGGAGCCCACCCGTCTGGCCGGTGCCGCCACGAGATTCGGCTCGGTCAGCGAGGCCTGCCGCTGGGCTGAGATCCAGGACCAGCAGCAGTCGACCCAACGCGGCCGACAGCGGCAGGTTGGTTCAGCGCTGCACGACGCTCGGCGAGCCCTGGCCCGCAAGCTGGAGGCCATGGAGGCCGAGCTGGACGAGACCATCAAGGCTCCTGAGCTGGAGCGGGCCGGCGCCGTGCTCCTCGCTCATCTCGCCGAGGTGCCGGCTGGGGCCACGTCAGTCGATCTGCCGGACGCGTACGACCCGGCCGGTCAGGCCCGGGTGCGGATCGCCCTGGACCCCACCCGCACCGCGGCGCAGAACGCCTCGCGCTTTCTCAAGACCGCCCGTCGGTACGCGCGCCGGGCCGCGGTGCTGCCGCAGCGGCTCGCCGCGGTCCGAAGCCAGGCCGAGACGCTCGACCGCCATCTCGACCGGCTCTCCCAAGGCGCCGGTCCGGAGGAGCTGACCACGGTCGCGCAGTGGCTGCAGGAGAACGGCATGACACGAGCCCCCCGATCGGGGTCCGGCCGGGCCGCGGTTCCCGAGGCCCATCCGCGGCGGTACCGCACCTCGGACGGCTGGTCGGTCTGGGCCGGGCGGAACAACCAGGAGAACGACCTGCTGAGCCATCGTCTGGCCGCGCCGAACGATCTGTGGTTCCACGCCCACGGGTACGCCGGGGCCCACGTCCTGCTGCGGCGCGAGGGCCGCAAGGAGGAGCCCAGCCAGCGGGCCGTCGAGGAGGCGGCCGCGGTGGCCGCGTACTGGAGCAAGGGGAAGACGGCCCGCAAGGTGCCGGTGAGCTGCACCCTGGCGAAATACGTCTCCAAGCCGCGCGGCGCCCCGCCGGGCCAGGCCTTGATCCGGCGCGAGCGCACCCTGATGGTGCAGCCGGCCCTCCTCCCCGAGGAGGACGAGGTCGGGACGCGGTCCGTTCCCTGATCCGGCGCTCGGTTCGGTGGCCATTGTCCGGACCGACTCAGGGCGAGGTTTTGGCCTATGAGCCTGTCCGAGTATCCCATTCGGGCTGCGGCCGGCCCTGGCGACCGATGACTGCGTTCCGCTCAATCGGCGCA
>JBAZUN010000109.1:0-14656 GCA_041661365.1 Candidatus Latescibacterota bacterium | reverse complement strand
CGGCCGCGGCGCACCCCAGGGCCGCGGTGATGCCCGGCACCACCTCCACCGGGACGCCCAGCCGGCGCAGGTGCTCCGCCTCCTCGCCGCCGCGGCCGAAGACGAAGGGGTCGCCCCCCTTGAGCCGCACCACGTATTCGCCGGCTGCCGCCCGCGCCGCCAGCTCGGACAGGATCGCCGCCTGGCTCCAGCCGGCGCCGCCCGGCTCCTTCTCCACCGGCACCAGGACCGCGTCCCGCCGCGCGCGCTCCAGGATCTCGGGGCTGACCAGCCGGTCGTACAGGATGGTGTCGGCGCACTCCAGGTGCCGCAGCGTCCGCAGGGTCAGCAGTCCGGGGTCGCCCGGCCCGGCCCCGGCCAGGACCACCCGGCCGCCGGCCAAGACCCGTGTCTCCGGCTCGGCCAGGATCTGCTGCAGCCGCGCCTCGGCCAGGTCCGGCCGCCCCTGGTCCAGGGCCGCGGGCACCGACGAGCGGTCGACCAGCCAGTCGTAGAAGCGGCGGCGCTGCCGCGGGTCGGGGAACCGCGCCACGATCGGCGCCCGGCACCGCTGGGCCAGGGCGAACAGCGCGCCCATGGCCTCGGGCAGCCGGGCCTCCAGCCAGGTTCGCAGACGGCGGGCCAGGGCCGGCGCCGCGGCGCCGCTGGAGATGGCCACGATCAGCGGCGAGCGGTCGACGATGGCCGGCGTGATGAAGCTGCAGTGCTCCGGGTCGTCGACGCTGTTGACCAGCCGGCCCAGGCGCTCGCCGGCGGCGAAGACCCGGGCGTTGGTCGCCGGCTCGTCCGTCGCCGCCACCACCAGGAATACCTCCCCCACCAGCTCCGGGGCGAACTCCGTGCGCACCACCCGCAGGTCGGCCTGCCGGGCCACGGCCTCCAGCTCCGGGCACAGCTCCGGGGCGTTGACGATCACCCGGGCCCCAGCCCGCTGCAGCAAGGCCACCTTGCGTCGGGCCACGGCACCGCCGCCGACCACCAGCACCGGGCGCCCGGCCAGCCGCGCGAAGATCGGCATGAACTCCACGGCTCAGCCCTCTGCCGCCGGCCGGTCGGCGGCCGCGACGCGATGGAACTGGCGGCCGTCGTGGACCGCGGCCACGTACCCCTGCCGCACGACGAAGTCGCCGAACGCCTCCTCGGGATGGCGCTCCGCGGCGTACTGGCCCAGCAGCCGCTCCAGCTCGGCCAGGATCTCGGCCTCGTCCACGTTCTCGCGATAGAGCTGGTTCAGCCGGTCGCCGCCGAAGCCGGCGCCCAGGTACAGGTTGTAGCGGCCTGGTCCCTTGCCGACCAGACCGATCTCGGCCAGGTACGGCCGGGCGCACCCGTTGGGGCACCCGGTCATGCGCAGGGTGATCGTCTCGCGCTCCAGACCGGTCTGGCGCAGCAGCGCTTCGACGCGGTCCAGCAGCGAGGGCAGGTACCGCTCGGCCTCGGCCATGGCCAGCGGGCAGGTGGGCAAGGCCACACAGGCCAGCGCGTGGCGGCGCACGGCCGAGGCTGTCCCGCTGTCCAGGCCGTGTTCGTCGACCAGCCGCTGGATGGCCTCCCGCGCCTCGGCAGAGACGCCACCGAGCATCAGGTTCTGGTTCGGCGTCAGGCGGAAGTCGCCCTGGTGCACCCGGGCCAGGGCTCGAAGCCCGGTCCGTAGCCGTCGGTCGGGCAGGTCGCGCACCCGGCCGTTCTCGATGAACAGGACAAGGTTCCATCGCCCCCGGCCGTCGGGCTGCCACCCGTACCGGTCGCCGGTACGAGTGAAGTGGAACGGACCGGCCGGGTCCAAGGGCCGACCGCGGCGCCGCGCCAGCTCCTCGGTGAACCAGTCCAGCCCTTGCCGGTCGATGGTGTACTTCAGCCGGGCCTGGCGGCGGTCGGTGCGGTCGCCGAAGTCGCGCTGGACCGTCACCACGGCCTCGGCCACTTCGACGGCCTCCTCCGGCCGGCAGGACCCGATCACGCGGCCCAGCTGGGGGTACGTGGTGCTCACGCCGTGGGTCTGCCCCATACCGCCGCCGACCACCACGTTGAAGCCGGTCAGCGCCGCGCCGTCGGCCAAGGCGATGAACCCCAGGTCGTGGGCGAACACGTCCACGTCGTTGTCGGGCGGGATGGCCAAGGCGACCTTGAACTTGCGCGGCAGGTAGGTGCGGCCGTAGAGCGGCTCCTCGTCGCCCCCGGTCGCGTGCACCGGCTCGCCGTCGATCCAGATCTCCCGGTATGCCCCGGTGCGCGGGGTTAGCTGCGCGCTGATCGCCACCGCCGTCTCGTACACCCGCCCGTGCAGCGGCGAACTCTCCGGGTTGGGCGAGCAGATCACGTTGCGGTTGACGTCGCCGCAGGCGGCGATGGTGTCCAGCCCCAGCGCGTTGACGTCGCGGATCAGGGCCTGCAGGTCGCGCTTGAGCACCCCGTGGAGCTGCACCGCCTGCCGCGTGGTCAGTCGCAGCGTGTCACCGCCGTACCGGCCCGCCAGCTCGTCGAGCTGCAGCCACTGCTCGGGCCGCAGCATCCCCCCGGGCACCCGTATCCGCACCATGAAGCTGTACGCCGGCTCCAGCTTGCGCTCCTGGCGCCGCTCCCGCGCGTCGCGGTCGTCCTGCTGGTAGGTACCGTGGAACTTGATCAAGGCCTGGTCGGCCTGGGCGATGCCGCCGGTCAGCGGGTCGGCCAGGCTCTCTCGAAGGGTGCCGCGCAGGTAGCCGCTGGACTCCTTGATCTGCTCGACCTCGGACCGCGGCCCTGGTCCGCCCGCGTCAGTAGACATCGCGTCGGTACCTCCCGGCCGCGACGAGGTCGTCCAGGTAGGCCGCCGCGGCCTCGCGGCTCCTCCCGCCCTGCTCCTGCACCACGTCGATCAGGGCGGTGTGCACGGCCGGCGCCATCCGCCGCTCGTCGCCGCACACGTAGATCCAAGCCCCCTCCTCCAGCCAGGCGAACAGGTCGGCGGCCCGAGCCTTCAGCCGGTCCTGGACGTAGACCTTGCGCCCGGTGTCGCGCGAGAACGCCACGTCCATCCGGCTCAGGGTGCCGCGCTGCAGCCGCTGCAGCCATTCGGCCTGGTACAGGAAGTCGGTGCGGCTGCACCGCTCGCCGAAGACCAGCCAGGTGCGGCCGGTGGCCCCGACCTCCTCGCGCTCCTCGAGGAAGGCGCGGAACGGCGCCACGCCGCTGCCGGCGCCGACCAGGACCAGCGGGACCGAGCCGTCCTCGGGCAGCCGGAACTCCGGGTTGGCCTGGACGAACACCGGCAGGACGGCACCGGGCTCGGCCCGCTCGCCGCACTGGCGCGAGAACACCCCGAGCCGCTCTCCGGCTGGGCCGGCGAACCAGGCCTCGGCCACGGTCAGGTGGACCTCGTCCGGGTGGGCTTGCAGGCTCGAGGCCACCGAGTACAGCCGCGGCGGCATCCGGCGCAGCAGCTCGACCAGCTCCTGGCCTGACAGCGGCTGCTGCGGCGGGAAGTCCGTCACCAGGTCGCGCACCCCTCGGCCGCCAAGGTACTCCCACAGCCGGGCCTCCTGCTCCGGCCCGGTCAGCTCGCGCAGGGCGTCGCCAGCCGTCCGGGCGTACTGGGCCACCACCGGCGGCGTCAGCCGGCTCAGCTCGAGGTCGCGCTCCAGCGCCTCCTGCAGCGGCCGCTCTGCCCCCGGTCGCACGGTCACCGGCTGGGCTGGGTCGAGGCCGAGCAGACCGATCACCGCCGCGGCCTCCTCTGGCCCGTTGGTCGGGAACACCCCAAGCGCGTCCCCCGGGCAGTAGGTCAGCCCCGAGCCCTCCAGCGACAGCTCCAGGTGCCGCGTGGCCTTGGTGCTGCCGATGTCGGTCAGCAGCACGTTCTCCAGCACCTCGGCGGCGAACGGCCGCTCCCGGCCGTACTCCAGGCCCGCCGCTGACCCGCCAGCAGCCGCGGCCACGACAGGTTGGACTCGCGTCTGCCGCTGCCCTAGCTCCCCCAGCACCCCGGCCATCCAGGCCTCGGCGGCCGCGGCGTAGTCCACGTCGCAGTCCTGCCGCGGATGCAGTCGCTGGCCGCCGAGGGCTTCCAGTCGTTCGTCCAGGTCGCGGGCGGCCTGGCAGAACCGCCGATACGAAGTGTCACCCAGACCCAGCACCGAGTACCTCAACCCGGTCAGCTTGGGGGGCCGACGACCGTGCAGGGCTCGTACGAACGGCCGGGCCGGCTCCGGGGGGTCCCCCTCGCCGTGGGTGCTGGCGATGAACAGCGCCACCTCCTCGTGCTCCAGCTTGCGTGGCTGGAGCTCGGCCGCGTTGAACATCGCCGGGCGCCAGCCCAGAGCCTCGATCCGGCCGGCCAACTGCGTCGCCAGCCGGCGGCTGTTTCCGGTCTCGGTGGCATACACCACGGCCACCCTGGGCGTCCCGTCGACCGCCGGGCCGCCGGCCGGTCCTGGGTCGGGGCCTGCAGGCCCGGCCTGCTCCCGGGCCGCCGCGGTGCCAGCCAGGTACCCGCTCAGCCAGACCCCCTGGGAGGGGGTCAGCTCACCGAGCAGCGCGTTGAGCGCCGCAGCCTGTCCGGCGGTGAACGGGCTGTTCGTCTCTGATATCATTAGGACTTAATTCCTATCGGTTTAATCGGTTTATAAACATGGAGAACATAGAGATCCGGCGCCGGCTAGCAACCCCCGCGAGAACCGCGCTTTTCGATAGCTCCGCCTTGGTCGAGTTCTCGTACCGCGCGGCGACTGTCTGACGGAAGGGGGTCGGTCCATGGACCAGCCGTTCCCCGAGCCTTGGGACGCTGGGAGTGTGCGGTGGTCCAGGTGTGAGCGGCGCGGCGCACCGGCTACCCACACCGTGTCCGGTGTCAGCTCCCGCTGCTCGGCTCGGGTAGCTCGCGTGGGCCAACGGACCTGCCGGAACGTCCGAGTCCGGCCTCCTGAGCCATCGAGCCTTCGCCACCCCGTCCATCCTCCCGGTGTCCTGACTGGACGGTAGTCAGGATTGGCCACCCAGGCGGAGACCTACGGGCGGCTCGCGGAGTAACGGGAAGAGCGCATCCGGTCGGTTTCGTACCGGCAGGGCCAAAGGGAGCCCGGCAACCCTGCAGGACCCTCTGTGACCACCTTGGATGGGCTGGCTGCGGCCTCGTCATTGGTGCGCCATTCTGAGGGCGAGAGAGCGCCACGGCGATGGCGCAGCAGCCCATCGTTCAGAGGGCCACCGTCAGCATGCAGCAACAGAGCGCCGGGATTGCCAGATGCACGGCGTTGCCTTCGCTTTGTACCGGCACATGGGATGCCCCGTCTTCCGGGCCATGGAGCGTCAGTCTCCCACCTGCCAGCCGCTCGTCCTGGAGCGTCACGGCCTGCACCTCGCCGCGCCAGTTATCGCCACGGCCAGATGCCCCTCTTCGTCACTCCAGACCACATGGAACACGGTGGCGAGGTTCTGCGCCCGGCCGCGGGGATCGATCCATCGGTGGCGGTTTGAGCCGAACACCTTGAGCGGGCGTTCCATTTGGCCCGATATAAGGAAATTGGCCATCTTCCGGCGCATCTCGTTGCAGCTGCGTATCATCCGCATTGCCTGGTCGTGGTCCTCGATGGGCTCCTTCCACTCCGCCCAGTTGGGTGTGTCCATGTCGAGCAAGAGCCCGTCGCCGCGCATCACACCGCCGGGTATCGAGCCATAGATGAACGCGCTCGCGCGTTGGATCGCCAGATGATACGGCTCGGGTGCAAAGCCCATCATCGCATGCAGGACCACGCAGTCATGGAACAGGTACTGGTACATCGGGATGTCGCTGTCGTCGTACTCTGGAGGATTGATGCGCAGCTCAGTCTCTTGGAATAGCGCCAGGCATCCTTCGTTCAGCCCGGATTCCGCAGAGTGGATCGGTTCGAGACCAGGCTGCTGGATGGCCTGCACCGCGCGCATGAAGCTCACCATGCCCTCGTGTCGTCGCAGCACAGGTAGATGCCGCCCCGATCGTTGTAGTAGCACATGAACTGCGCGTACATCAGTCCCGGGTAATGATCGCAGTAACTCCGCTCGGCGCTGAATTCCCAGGTTCTGCTGGAGTCGGGCATGAGCTTGCGCCGCAGACCGAAGTCGCCGTATGTGGTGGCCCCGGCGTCGCGGATGAGGCGACCGCTCTGCGATTGTCCAGCTCGACGGTGAAATCGACGTAGTCGTCGGTAGGCGGCGCCTTCGCGGTGAGCGTCAGGCTGATGTCCAGGCTGCACATGTCAGCAAACGCGCCGCGCACGATGCGAACCCCGCTTTCGATGAACGTCTCCACCCGCACGGAACCACTACCAGCCTGTCCTCCGCGCTGTCCACGGCGTCGTAGCCGATGTTGATGGGGACTGCCACGAAGGGAAGCCTGTCCAGCGGTGGTTCTCCCGCCCACAGGCGGCGCCAACGCTCCTTGCTCCGCGCGAGCCGCTCGTCGGGATAACAGTCCTGGATCTTGGCCAATCTGCTGCGGATGCCCTGGCGCATGTGGTGACCTCGCTGCTCCGCTTGGGTGAAGCTCCTTGAGTGATAGGAAGAATGAGAGCCTTCTGCGGTTGGCAGGTCAAGCAGCGAGGGGTGGGTAGACGGTAGTGAGAGGGCGGGCCGGCGGGGCGCGGTACTTACGCCTGGCGGTCAAGCCGGGCATGGCGCGACCGTGGGCCGGATCCGGTCCGGCTCAAGCGGCGAAGTCGGTCGAAGCCGGGCTGGGCTTCGTGATCGTGGCGGCACAGGCAGCGGTCAGGGCCGCCGGCGTGATCGGAGAGGAATCGCTTCAACTCATCGATGCCGATGGGACCAGGATGGTCGGTCAGCAATCGGGTCAGACGCTGCTGGCGGTGCACGGTGGAGGCCAGTGGCGGACCGGCCTCCACCGCGGCGATCTCCGGGTTCAGGGCATGGCGGCAATGGACGGCCACGCCCTGTTTCAGGGGGAAGGCCGCCGCGCGCGTGGCGCTGCACTCCAGGCCCATTGCAGGCGGACGGCATACAGCTCCTGCGTGGCAGCTCGGCGACTCTCGCCGAAGGCTTCCCGCATGGCACGGGGGGTGCCGGACAGCTCGATGATGGGAAGGTCCACGGCGCACCTCCTGAGCGGTGGTGAGACGGGCCGCTCCCGCGGTCCACCAACCCCCGTTGCGGCAGAGCGACAGTCTCCGTTAAGGAGATCACCTTGTGTACCGAGGGCTCCGAGCCGCCCGGCCTACAATGGCGCGTTCAGCCCCCGCGGGGCCGAGCGGAGGCGCATCGAGGGGAGATGCGCCAAGCGAGCGGAACGAAGTAGGCCGGGATGGATCGGGGGCCGAATACCAGGTCATCTCCTTAGCGGAGCACTAGATCCATGGCCGCGGCCATGGTCGCGCCGGACAGGCATGGCTTTACACTCGGTCGGATCAGGCGTTATCCTAGGGGTCGGTTTGCAGATCCCGTCCATCCTGGCCGGTACGGGCCGCAGGCTCCGACCGGCCCTCACCCGGAGCTCGGCGATGTCGGCGTTCCCGCGCACCACCGTCGGGGGGATCTCGGTCCCCCGCATGATCATCGGCACCAACTGGTTTCTCGGCTACTCGCACTGCACGTCGGCGAAAAGCCGATCGGTGGAGCGGCTGGTCACCAACCGCGACGCCATCGCGGAGATCATCGCGGCCTTCGTCGAACGCGGCGTCGACGCCATCATGTGCCCCCACACGGCGACCTGCATACCCGACGCGATCGCCGAGGCCGAGCAGCGCACGGGACAGAAGCTCGTGGTGATCTCGACCCCGTCGTTCACCTGCACCCCGCGCACGCCGGTCGACGGATTCGACCTCGACGAGGTGGCGCGGATCCTCGACGGCGAGGTCAAAAAGGGGGTCAGCATTTGCATGCCCCACACCAGCACCACGGACTTGATGGTCGACAAGTGCACCCGCCAGGTCCGTCGGATGGATGCGATCTGCCGCCTGATCCGCGAGCGCGGCATGGTCCCCGGGCTGAGCACCCACGTCCCCGAGACCGTGATCTACGCCGACGAGACCGGCCTCGACGTGGAGACCTACATCCAGATCTACAACGCCATGGGCTTCCTCATGCAGGTCGAGGTCGACTGGGTGACCGGCGTCATCCATCGCGCCCGGAAGCCGGTGATGACGATCAAGCCGTTCGCCGCCGGTCAACTGCGGCCTTTCCAGGCCCTGACCTTCGTCTGGAACACCCTACGGCCCTGCGACATGGTCACGGTAGGCACCATGGCGCCGGAGGAGGCCGTCGAGCTGGTCGAGATCTCCCTGCGGATCTTCGAAGGCCAGGCCGCCATGGGCGAGCTGCAGCGGACCCGCTCCAAGGCCTCGCTCTTCCGCGGCTGAAGGATCTTCACCGCCGATCTACGAGCGATTACCTCGTCCGGCCGAGGAGCACCAGGGTGCCGTCGGCCAGAAACCGCAGGAGATCGCCATGCCAGACCAGGATTCCCACGAGGCATCGCTGGCCTACATCAACCCCGGCGCCCCCCGTGTTTCGCCGCCGTCCTATCCTGGAACCTACTACGACGCCGTGGTGCCGGCGACCCTCGACCTGGCGGAGCGCGCCCGCCTCTGCGTCAACGCGCTGACCGCGACCACCGACCCGGCCTGCGACGACGAGCTCTACTGGATCGTCGATCTGCTCGCCCGCGAGCCGGTCATGTACCACACCGTCGACGACCACGTGCAGGCCAAGTTCTTCCAGGCCCTCCCCCTCAACCGGATCGCCTGCGGCAGCACGCAGAACCTTGAGGTGGAGCACCGGCTGCTGCAGACGCACCTGCGGATGCAGGGACCGGACGGACTGATCTACCTCCCGATCCCGGGCCGGCCCTGGGCCCTGCCCGCCGAGCCCAATCCCTGGGCCGGGCTCGACTACCTGCCGGCCGGAGAACACTGGTGCTCGGTCTCCACCAACGGCCGCATCCTCGGCGGGTTTGGTGTCTACGCCCTCATCGATCCCACCGGCCCGTGGGCCGCGGCGGCGCAGCGACTCGCTCGGGGACTGATCGACTTGTGCGTCGTCGAGGACGACGTCGCCTACCTCGCCGCCAACTGCACCGAGCCCGGCCGCCCGGTCACCCGACCTGCGGCCCGACCCATCGGTCTGCGCGCGGCCATCGCCGGCTGGGTGGCGCAGGGGCTGGCCCAGTACGGCCGCTTCCTGGGCGATGACGAAGCGAGCGCGATGGCGGCCCGCCTGATGCGCTACATCATGCGCGATTCCGGCTACTTCCAGACCGAGGGCGAATTCGGCCGCGAGTTTCCCGGCTCCCGGATGATCCATTTCCACGCTCACACCTGCCAGATCATGTCCGCCCTGGAGGTCGTCCAGGCCACGGGCGACGACGAGCTCCTCGGGCTGGCCAGGCAGGCCTACGACTACGCCGTCAGTGAAGGCGAGCCGCTCCTCGGCTTCTTCCCGGAATGGCTCACCTGCAAGGGCGGCGCCTACGGCGAGGGGCAGGTATCCTCGGAGATCTGCGAGGTGGCCGACATGATCACCGCCGGCCTGAAGCTGTCGCTCCTCGGCGTTGACCGGTGGGACGAGGTCGATCGCTGGGTTCGCAACCAGTTCTCCGAATGCCAGCTGA
Source organism: Candidatus Latescibacterota bacterium (assembly GCA_041661365.1). Lineage (GTDB taxonomy): Bacteria > Latescibacterota > UBA2968 > UBA8231 > UBA8231 > CAITNQ01. The sequence goes on along the minus strand of JBAZUN010000109.1, from coordinate 5,082 downwards.
TCGACACGAGCTGGCTGACCGACGGGCATCTCGAACCGGTCGACCGCGCCCGCTCGCCTCTGCCCGGCGCCGGGTGCTCGCGGCCGGAATACGGCACCACCGACCGGGTGCTCGAGCGCGCCCTCGGCTCCTTCTCGGGATGGCCCTCGGCCAACGATCTGGTGCAGGGTGACGGCTGGTCGATCATGCACTGCTGCACCGGCAACGCCGCGCGAGCGCTCTACTACGTGTGGGAACAGATCCTCACCGCCGAGCCGGGAAGGCTCCGGGTCAACCTGCTGCTTAACCGCGCCTCGCCGTGGGTCGACCTCCACAGCCACATCCCGTTCCAGGGGCTGGTCGAGGTGGTGGTCAAGCAGGATCTGGAGCTGGAGATCCGCCTGGCGGAGTGGGTCAGGCCCGAGGAGGCCCGTTGCACGGTCAACGGCGCCTTGCGCGACCTGACCTTCGCGGGGCGGTACGCGCGGGTGGGCCGGGTCAGCGCCGGGGAGCGGGTGACCCTGGCCTTCCCGATCCGGGAGCGCACCGATCGCGTCATCGTCGAGAAGCGTCCCTATACCCTGGTCCGCCGCGGCAACGAGGTGGTGTGGATCGACCCGCCCGGACGGAATCGTCCGCTCTACCAGCGCGGGCACTACCGGCAGGGGGAAACCCTGTGGCGGACCGTGCGCCGCTTCACCTCCAACACCCCGGTCTCCTGGTGCTGAGACCTCGCCAGGCAACGCTGCTTTCTCCACATCGGGCACTGAGGGCCAGGGCCGCCGGCACCGGCCGGTCCATATCGGGCCTGGTCAACGACGGATCCCAAGGCGCGTTCGGCTGATGCTTGCGGTCCTCCTGGTCATCTCGCCGCTGTTCCTCGTCATCGGGCTGGGGATCCTCCTTCGCGCCGTCCGGCTGGCCGACGACCGATGGACCGACGTGCTCAACCGGTACGGACTCTACGCCGGCTTTCCGGCCTTGATCGTCAAGTCCCTGACCGACCTTCCGTCGATCGAGGCCATACCGGTCACCGCGGTGGCGCTCAACCTGGCCGGACTGAATCTGTTCCTCTTCGGCACCTACGGCCTGGCTCGTTGGCTGGGGGCCGGCCGCAGCCTGGCCGCCTCGCTGGCGATCTGCGGCACGTACGGGAACATCGCCTACCTCGGCTTGCCGTTCATCGTCTCGGTGCTGCCGGGCAGCGAGGCCACGGTCATCGCCCACATCGCCGTGTACCTCGTCGTCCTGTTCACCTCAGGCATCCTGCTGCTCGAGCACCTCCGCGGCACCCGCCTGTCCTTAGCCGCCATGGCCCTGTCCCTGCTGCGCAACCCGTTGACCCTCGCCATCCTGGTCGGTCTGGCCCTGGTCGCCGGCGGCGTCCGGCTCCCGGTCCCCCTGGCGAAGGCCATCGGCCTGGTCGCCGCCAGCGCCTCGCCCACGGTCCTGCTCAGCCTGGGGATCTTCGTGGGGCAAGGGGTCGGCCTCGACCGTGACCTGCCGCGGGCTCTGCTCCTGACCGCCGTGAAACTGCTGGCGCTGCCGACGCTCTTCGCTGCGGCCTGGCTGGGGCTCGGCCGTGACCCGGCAATGCAGGTGTCCGTGCTTCAGGCCGGCATGCCCGTGGGACTGACCGGGTTCGCGCTCGCGCAGATCTATCCGCTCGAGCAGCGGGCCGTCGCCTACGCGGTGACCCTGAGCACGGTGCTGTCCGCCTTGACCCTGCCGGCCATCGTCCAACTGCTGTAAAGGTTCGCCAAGGAGATGCAGGCATCGTGAGCTGGAATCACCCGATCCCCGTGCTGCTGCTGCTGTCCTTCCTGTGGCTGGGCTGCCGCGAGGATAGACCGACGGGACTTCCCGCCAACGCGCGGCCCGTAGCCAACGCCGGGGTGGACCAGACCGTCGAGCTGGGTGCGACCGCGATCCTGGACGGGAGCGGCAGCAGGGACGCCGACGCGGAAATCCTGTCCTGCTGGTGGACGGCCCCTGCCGGTATCCTCCTGAGCGATCCGGCAGCGACCAGGCCGACCTTCGTGGCACAGGCGATCGGGTCGCACCGGATCACGCTGGTCATCGGCGATCCACAGCTCATGAGCCTGCCGGATACGGTAGTGGTGACGGTCGTCCGGCCAAGATACTCTACCAGCACCCTGCCCCGAGGCGCGACGATGGAGTTCGTGTGGATCGAGCCGGGGACCTTCACGATGGGATCTCCGGAGTCTGATACGCTCGCGGCCCCGGACGAGAGGCCGCAGCATCAGGTGACCCTGACCGAGGGTTTCTATCTGGGCAGATACGAGATCACCCAGGAGCAATGGCAGGCAGTGATGGGAGCGCCCGGACCGTGGAAGGGAAGGGCGTCGGTGCAGGTCTCCGCGAACGGCCCGGCCTCCTACCTGTCCTGGAACGATGTGCAAGCCATGGTGCACGCGCTGAACCAGGCGGCAGGCGACTCTCTGTACCGGTTGCCGACCGAAGCGGAATGGGAATACGCCTGCCGGGCCGGGACGGCCACGGCGTGGTCCTTCGGGGAAGGGGAGGAGCGGCTGCGGGACTACGCGTGGTACTGGGACACGGCCTGGGACGCGGGGAGGCAATCCCCCCAGCCCGTGGGCACCAAGCTGCCGAATCCGTGGGGCCTGTACGACATGCACGGCAACCTCTGGGAATGGGTGCAGGACTGGTGGGGGGGCTACGGCAGTGAAGCGCAGACTGATCCGGCCGGACCGGCCAAGGGTTCGGACGGGTACCGCGTCGCCCGAGGCGGCTTCTTCCGCAACAGCAGCCAGCACACGCGGTCGGCGGTGCGCCTCGGTCTTCCCCCGAACGAGCGGGGCCATCTTTTCTACGGCCAGTATGGCGCCCGTCTAGTGATGATCGACCGCGAGCATCGGCCTGAGTAAGGTGCCGCGCCGGGATTCGCCAGCCGCGCGCCCCGCGGCTTCCCTCGCCGTCACGAGCGGGCTCTCTGCCCCCGATAGCCGGCGGTCCGTACAAACGAAAGCCCCGGAGGGTTGTGCTGCATCCTCCGGGGCTCTCGCTGATGGCGGGACCGACGGGATTCGAACCCGCGACCTCCGACGTGACAGGCCGGAGATACAACGTTAACAAACAACAAGTTACGAAATTGTAACAATCCCAGTAACACTTGCCTCAGTCAGTCCTTCCTGAGTTGGATGCGGCGCCACCGCCGATTGCCGCGCCTGGCTTTGCTGCCCCGTCCTGACCGACCAGACCAGAGGGGCAGCAGGCTATAGCTTCCTGCGCCAGCGACGGCGCGACAGCGTTACGGGCGGTTTCCTGCGTTCGACCTTCGCGACCAGCCCCGAGCCGGTGCTCCACGTGTCCTTGGCCAATCCACCAACGAGAGTCGGCGGCAACGGGTCTTCGGTGGCGGCCCCCTCTGCCTTCGCGTAGATTACGGCAACCGCCGGTAACCTCGGGAGCCTGCCATGCCTACTCTGACCCTCGACTACCCGCCAGAACTGTCCGCCGCGTTGGGCAAGCGGCCGGACGATGCCGCGCGGGAGATACGCCTCATGGCTGCCCTCAAGCTCTTCGAGGCAGGCCGCCTCTCCAGCGGCATGGCGGCTCAGCTTGCTGGCCTGGGGAGAGCCGAGTTCCTGCTCAGCTGCGGCCAGCACGGAGTCTCGGTCTTCCAGCAGACAGCGGCGGAGCTGGCGGCTGACACCGAGGCGGCGCTCAGTGCGTGTCGTAGTTGACGCCTCGCCGCTGATCGCACTGGACCGAATCGGCTGCCTGCACCTGCTGCGTGACCTCTACGATCTCGTGGTGCGGCCGCAGTCCGTGCTGAACGAGCTGCTTGCTGGCCAGGAGCGTTGCGCCCTGTCGCCGCAACTCATCGCGAGCAGCTGGATCCTCACGGAACCGGACCCCCCGGAAATGGTTCTCCGCAAGGAACTCGGCGCGGGCGAGACGGCTGCCGTCACGCTGGCCTTGAAGACGCAGGCTGATCTGGTGGTCCTCGACGACCTCCAGGCTCGGCTCGTTGCTGCCGGTCTGGGCCTGCGCGTCACGGGAACCCTTGGCATCCTCGCCGCTGCCCACCGCCGCGGTCTGCTAGCCGATCTCGCCGCGGCTTTGAGCGCGCTGCAGCAGGCTGGGTTCCACGTCACCCCGGAGCTCATCGCACGGATGAAGGCCACCGAGGTCTGAGGTAGGGCCAGGGTTCGTCCTGTCTCCGTGGCCCCGGGCATCCTGCATCTTCCCTAGACGATGCCGGTCTGGCCGAGATGGGTGCGCGCAAGACTCCCGTCTGGCCAACGGCGTGCCACGGCTCACGCGCGATTCCCCGTGCAGGCTGGTCTGTGCAGCCATTCCTTCCGGACGCTGTCGCTGGGCGCAATTCCTCTGGGCTGTCGTCTGTGACCCGACTCTGGCGCGCTGTCCAAGCTGCCGCGGTCTGTCTCGGGCTTCGAGCCTGCTGGATTATCCTGGCGAAGGTGGGGCGGCTTAGCCACGCACGCGGTCGATGTACCAACGGCGGTTGGCCTTCTGCCGCTGTCCGAGGATCCGGTGCTCGCGCAGGAGACAGCGGAGGGGCAGTCCGGGTCTGATCGACGAATCGGCCAGCAGGCCGGCCTCATCGAGTTAGGACGCGCGCCGCAGGCAGGACGCCCGGTCTGGTGATGAGCTGCTGCAGGGGACCGACGGCGCGACCGCCCAGCTGCCGCAGGACCTGGGACGGGCGGGGCACCGGGCCGCTGGTACAGCCGGCCTCGGCTTCCAAAGCGGTAACGAGCTGCGCCAGCGCGCCATCATCCACGGTCGCCTGCTGGCAGGACCTGGCGTAACCGGGCAGCCGTACCTTCTCCATGGCCGTGGCCCAGCCCAGGAGCCACGTCCGATGGCGCTTCCAGCCTTCGGGATCCTCGACGCAGTAGCCGATGGCCACGGGAAGCGATCCAGGCCTTGGAGCGCGCGGCTCGTCGCCCCGAGCAGCGAGGTGGACAGCTCGGTGGTCTCGAGCGTCGCGGCGCCGAAAGGCCGGGCGGTCAGGTCGGCGGCGATGGAGGCGACGTCGGTGCCGGTCCGTTGGTGTGTCGGTGTCCACGGGGGCTGCTCGCGTGCCCAGAC